>NZ_CP022415.1:1948606-2273374 GCF_002222635.1 Pseudosulfitobacter pseudonitzschiae
CTGGTCAACCACAGCCGCCATTTTGCGCAGGCCCGCCATCACCTGATCGTCGCTGATCACACCGTGGTGCAGCCAGTTGGCCAGCGCCTGCGCCGAGATGCGGCAGGTCGCGCGGTCTTCCATCAGGCCCACATCATTGATGTCGGGCACCTTGGAACAACCCACGCCCTGATCGACCCAGCGCACCACATAGCCAAGGATGCCTTGGGCGTTGTTCTCGATCTCGCGGGTGATTTCTTCGTCGCTCAGGTTGCGTCCGTCCATCACCGGAATGGTCAGCAAATCTTCCAGCGTGCCGCGTGCGCCGCCCGCCTTGATCTCGTCCTGTCGCGCCAGCACATCGACCTCGTGGTAATGGGTCGCGTGCAGCGTGGCAGCGGTGGGCGACGGCACCCAGGCGCAGTTGGCACCTGATTTCGGGTGGCCGATCTTGGCTTTTAGCATGTCAGCCATCAGGTCCGGCATCGCCCACATCCCCTTGCCGATCTGCGCGCGGCCCTGCAATCCGCAGGCCAGACCGATATCGACGTTGCGATCCTCATAGGATGCAATCCACGCGGCGGATTTCATCTCGCCCTTGGGCACCATTGGCCCTGCCTCCATCGAGGTATGGATTTCATCGCCTGTCCGGTCGAGGAAGCCGGTGTTGATAAACGCCACCCGCGATTTCGCGGCACGGATACATTCTGCAAGGTTGGCGGATGTGCGGCGTTCCTCGTCCATGATGCCCAGCTTGACCGTATTGGCAGACAGACCCAGCACCTTTTCGACGCGGGTGAATATCTCGTCGGCAAGGGCAACCTCTTCGGGCCCGTGCATCTTGGGTTTGACCACATAAACCGAGCCGGCGACCGAATTGCGCAGCCCGTAGGACTTTTTCAGATCGTGCATGGCGATCAGCGTGGTCACCATCGCATCCATCAACCCTTCGCTGATCTCGCGGCCTTCGGCATCGAGAATGGCGGGGTTGGTCATCAGGTGGCCCACGTTGCGGATCAACATCAAAGATCGCCCCTTGAGCGTGCCTGCACGGCCATTGGCAGCGGTAAAGGCAATGTCGTCCGCCATCTTGCGGGTCATCTGCTGGCCACCTTTTTCAAAGGTCTCTTGCAAGTCGCCGGTCATCAGGCCCAGCCAATTGCCATAGGCGACCACTTTGTCCTGCGCATCCACGGCCGCCACGCTGTCTTCGCAGTCCATGATTGTGGACATGGCTGATTCCAGTCGCACGTCCGATATGCCTGCGGGGTCGCTACCGCCGATGTCGGTGCTGCGGTCCAGCATGATCTGGACGTGCAGGCCGTTGTTGCGCAGCAGCACAAAGTCGGGCGCATCCGCATTGCCGCCGTAGCCCACAAAGCTGTCAGGTGTGGTCAACGTGGCGCTGCCGTCTGCGGTTGTCAGGGCAAGGCTGCCGTCTACGACGCCAAGACCGGAAACCGACGCCCATGCGCCGCCCGCCAATGGCACGGCCTTGTCCAGAAACCCCTTGGCCCAGTCGATCACCCGTGCGCCGCGCTTGGGATCATAACCTTTGCCCGCAGGCAGATCGCCCAGCGCATCCGTGCCATAAAGCGCATCATAAAGACTGCCCCACCGCGCATTCGCGGCGTTCAGCGCAAAACGGGCGTTGGTGATTGGCACCACCAGTTGCGGGCCGGGGATTTGTGCAATTTCGGGGTCCACGCCAGCGGTGTCGATCTGGAACGGCGCACCTTCTGGCACCAGATAGCCAATCTCGCGCAGAAACGCGGCATAGCTTTCGGCATCATGCGGCTGGCCACGGCGTTCCACATGCCAAGCGTCAATCTTTGCCTGAATCGCCGCGCGTTTGGCTAACATGTCGCGGGTTTTCGGGCCAAGATCGGCCACGATACCTGCAAAGCCTGCCCAAAAGGTGCTGGCATCCACGCCAGTCCCCACAAGCGCGCGATCTTCGACAAAGGCTGCCAGTTCGGGGGCAACGCTCAAACCGCTGCGATCCACGTAATTGGTCATGACACACTCCTGTATATTGCTGTATTGCGGCAAAGTTACGGCTTATTCCCGCAGCCGTAAACCTCCCTTGCGCAGGATTGGTAATATTACTTTACCAGTTCGCGGAGTTATTGAAGTGCCCGACAGGTTCAGACAAAAAAACCGGCTTCGCCTGTCGGGCGAAACCGGTATTTCGTGAAGTCCGATGGCGCGGCTGGCGGTGGTATCAGTCTGTTGCCGGCTGGGTGACTGCCGCAGGTTCTACGCTTGCCGCGTCATCCACATCATCCCCAAAGCCCCACATCAAGATTGCGACACATGCAACAACAGCCAGTGCGACCGCAGCTGCGATGCCCAACAATGAGGGCTTGTGATGTTTGGTTTGCTTTTCAATCTTTGTGTCGGATGCAGACATATCAATTCCTTTCGCTTGGCAAAATGGGCGGGTTGCCGCCCTAGCGTCATCCAATTAACGTCTGCGCCTACCGCTTTGTTCCACATCAGACCGACGACAGGACAGCCCATGCGCGATGCCGCCCCCCAAACGATCTACCTTGCCGACTACACGCCCTTTGGTTTTGACGTAGACGAGGTGCATCTGACGTTCGATCTGGCCCCTTCGGCCACCCATGTGCGCGCCCGTATCCGGTTCTCGCCCAATCCCGACGCCACCGACCGTACTTTTTTTCTGCACGGTGAAAACCTGACGCTGCTGGGGGCAAAAATCGACGGAGAGACGGTTAAGCCCAAAGTCACGCCCGAGGGGTTGACCTGCGACGTGCCGTCGATCCCGTTCACATGGGAAAGCCATGTGCAGATCGACCCCGCCGCCAACACAGCCCTTGAAGGCCTGTACCAGTCGGGTGGCATGTACTGCACCCAATGCGAGGCCGAAGGCTTTCGCAAGATCACCTACTACCCCGACCGCCCCGATGTCATGAGCACCTTTACCGTGCGCATCAACGGCCCGCATCCCGTGCTGTTGTCGAATGGCAACCTTGTATCATCGGGTGATGGCTGGGCCGAATGGCACGACCCGTGGCGCAAGCCTGCCTATCTGTTCGCGCTGGTCGCGGGCGATCTGGTCGCGCACCGCGACAGTTTTACCACGATGGAGGGCCGCACCGTCGATCTGGCGCTGTATGTGCGCCCCGGTGACGAGGGAAAATGCGCATTCGGCATGCAGGCGCTGAAGGACAGTATGGCATGGGATGAAAATGTGTACGGACGCGCCTATGATCTGGACGTGTTCAACATCGTTGCGGTGGATGATTTCAACATGGGCGCGATGGAGAACAAGGGGCTGAACATCTTCAACGCCTCTGCGGTTCTGGCCTCGCCCGAAACCTCGACGGACATGAATTTTGAACGGATCGAGGCGATCATCGCACACGAGTATTTCCACAACTGGACCGGCAACCGCATCACTTGCCGCGACTGGTTCCAGCTGTGCCTGAAAGAGGGGCTGACCGTCTTCCGTGACAGCCAGTTCACATCCGACATGCGCAGCGCGTCCGTCAAACGCATCGGCGACGTGATCGACCTGCGTGCCCGCCAGTTCCCCGAGGATCAGGGTCCGTTGGCCCACCCCGTGCGGCCCGAAAGCTTTCAGGAGATCAACAACTTCTACACAGCCACCGTCTATGAAAAGGGCGCCGAGGTGATCGGGATGCTGCGCACGTTGGTCGGGGCCGATGCCTACAAGCGCGCGCTGGATATGTATTTCGACCGTCACGATGGGCAGGCCTGCACCATCGAGGACTGGTTGCAGGTCTTCGAAGATGCCACAGGCCGCGATCTGGGCCAGTTCAAACGCTGGTACAATCAAGCCGGCACACCGCATCTGACCGTGACCGAAACGTACAAGAACGCGACCTATACGCTGACCTTTACCCAAAACACCCCACCCAGCGCCGCCACGCCCGATCCGCAACCGCTGGTGATTCCGGTTGCCGTGGGCTTGCTGGATGCAAGCGGCGTCGAGGTGATGGAGACTCAGGTGCTGGAGGTCACGGACGCCACGCAGAGCTTTGCCTTTGCGGGCCACAGTGCCAAGCCGACAGCTTCGATCCTGCGCAATTTTTCCGCGCCAGTGGTGTTGGAGTTTGACGCCGACCACGCGGCCCTGCTGGCCCATGACACAGACCCGTTCAACCGCTGGGAATCGGGGCGCGCGCTGGCGCTGGCGTCTTTGCTGGCCACGATCACCAAAGGCTCGGCGCCCGACAATGACTATCTACAAGGGATCGCCAGCATATTGCGTGACGACAGTCTTGATCCGGCCTATCGTGCGCTGATGCTGGGCCTGCCAGGGCAACCAGAACTGGCCGCCGCCCTGCACCGGCGCGGCGACACGCCCGACCCGCAGGCGATTTTCGACGCGGTGCGCGGCATGAAAGAGGCGCTGGCGCAAACGCTCAAGGACGATCTGCCGCGACTTTATGCCCGCCATCAGGTCACCGCATCCTATGCGCCCGATGCCGAACAATCGGGCACGCGCTCCCTTGGCAATGCCGCGCTGTCTTTGCTGACCCTGCTGGACAACGGCGACACAGCCCAGACGCAATACGACGCAGCCACCAACATGACGCAGCAACTGGCCGCCTTGGCCAACCTGATCCGCGCAGGCCGTGGCGATGCGGCGCTGGCAGATTTCGAAACGCAGTGGCAGGATGACCGTCTGGTCATGGACAAATGGTTCGCCCTGCAAGTGAGCGAAGCCAAGCCCGATGATGCCGCCGACACCGCCAAGGCGCTGACCCGTCACCGCGATTTCAACTGGAAGAACCCCAACCGGTTCCGCGCCACTCTGGGCGCGCTTGCCATGCACCACGCGGGCTTTCACGCTGCCGACGGATCGGGCTACGCGCTGCTGGCCGATTGGCTGATCAAGCTGGATCCGGTTAACCCGCAGACCACTGCGCGGATGTGTTCGGCCTTTCAGACATGGCGACGTTATGACCAGATCCGCCAGTCGTTGATGGCCAAAGAGCTGGACCGTATCGCGTCCACCCCCGACCTGAGCCGTGACACCACCGAAATGATCACCCGCATCCGCAACGCCTGAGGCTTAACATGAGCACACCCCGTCCCGTCTGTCTGATCACCGGTGCCTCGGCGGGCATCGGTGCCGCCTGCGCCGAACTGGCGGCGCGGCGCGGATACGACCTGTTGCTGACCTATCGTCGCGATGCCACCGGTGCCGCCGCGGTTCGTGCCAAGGCCGAAGCTGCCGGTGCCCGCGTGGTGCTGGTACAGGCCGACGTGGCAGAGCCTGCGGACATCGACCGCATCTTTGCCACGCTGGACGCAGATTTCGGACGGATCGACGCGCTGGTCAACAACGCAGGTGCCATCGACACCATCGCGCGCCTGACCGACATGGACCACGCCCGCCTGACCCGCATCTTTGCGGTCAATGTGATCGGCGCGATGCTGGTGGCCAAAGCTGCTGTGCAACGCATGGAGGCGCAGGGCAGCGGCGGCAACATCGTCAACATTTCGTCCGCTGCTGCGCGTCTGGGTTCGGGCGGGCAATTCGTGGACTATGCCGCCACCAAAGGGGCCATCGACACCTTTACCAAAGGCCTGTCAGACGAGGTTGCCCCAAACGGCATCCGCGTGAACGCCGTGCGTCCGGGCATCATCAAGACCGACATTCACGGCAAGGCCGGTGCGGCAGAACGGGTGGACGAACTGGGGCCGATGACGCCAATGCGCCGGTCGGGCAGCGCCGCCGAAGTGGCGGCATCGGTACTCTATCTGATGTCCGACGACGCCAGTTACGTAACGGGTACGTTTCTTGATGTAACGGGCGGTCGCTGAACATGCCGATAGTTCTGGGCATGATCGTGGTCGGGATGATCGTATATTTCACCCTGCTGCGCGTGCGACGTGGTTCGGATATGGTGGCCGAGGTCATCGACATGGCCAGCGACGTCCGCGCCGCCGCCCGTCGTTTCGGCTTTAAACGCCGTACCGATGTGCATCCCGTTGACAGCATCGAGGATACCAAACTGGTGCTGGGTGCGCTGGCCACCGCATTTCTGGAGCTTGACGATCTGCCCACCCGCGATACCCGCGCGGCGCTCAACGTACAGTTGCGCCTCCACGGAATCGCGCAACATGCGCAACAGGCCCAAGAAATCGCAGTGTTGGGCCATTGGTTCGTGCAGACCTGCGGCGGCGCGCAGGCGGCGGTGACACGGCTGGCGCGGCGTCTTTATAAACTGGACGGCGGCGCATCACTCCCGACCCTGATGGCAGTGCTGCAAGACACCGCTCACGCTGCGGGCACGGACCCGAGCAAACGCCAGGTCGAGGCGCTGGACGACATCAAGCGCGCCTGTCACCAGATATGAGCAACTATATCTACACACGCAACGGACGCAGACCAGCAACCGCGGTAACAGTGGTGGTGGTGTGGGTCTTGCTGGGCCTTGCGATGGTGCTGCTTGATGCCTCGATCTGGGTCGCGGGACTGGGGGTGCTGGCCACCCTGCCCGCGCTTTTTGATCTGGTCACGGCACGGGTGTCTTCGCTGCTGCTGAGCGATACAGATATGGGCTGGCAATCGGGCAAAAGGACGGGCGGCGTTCCCTTGGCGGAAATTCAAACCGTTCGGCTGGACACACGGCTGGATATGTCGATCAAGGCCACGTTGATCCGGCACTCTGGCGCATCTGTGCGTCTGCCGCTGGACGTGGTGCCGCCTGCCCAGTCCTTTGAGGACGCGCTGAACGCACGCGGCATCAAGGTCGAGCGTCATCATTTCCGGCTGATCGGCTAATCCTGATCTTTGCGCGCTGGCCGCATCTTGGGCCGTATCGCATTTGGCAGCGCGCAATAGGGTTGTCTGCGCGTCCAGTTTGCGATGTCGCGGCGCTTGTCCGGATGGCGCAACGGCCCCCAATCGGCAGCGACCCCGCGCCATCTTTTGTCACGGCCAAAGATCACACCGTCACGCGGCACTGTCACCGCCAGAATTCGGATCGCGCACGACAGGTTGGCCGCCCCGTTCATCAGGTCCGGGCCGGTGCCCGCATTGCATTTGTAACCGCGCGCGGTGGATGGCAGGATTTGCAGCAACCCGTACCAGCGCCCCCCGCCCCCAACCGCTTTGGGTTTATAGGTGCTTTCATGTTTGGCCAGCGCCGACATGAACCCCAACCAGAAGGCACGGCGTTCGCGCACGCTGGCGCGCGGATAATTCGGGCACCACTCTTCGACATCACGCGGCACAGTCCGGACCAGCGGCGCGCCATGCGCCTTGAGTGCGGACAACGCCGCGCGGTTCCAGATCATGTGATCGGCCTGATGCGACCAGCGGGTGCGCGGCACATCTCCGTCGCGCGCAGGCGGGCGCGGCATCTGTGACAGGTCGGCAAAAACCGGAGCGCTGGCAGACAGCCCCCACAACATCACCCCGACAGTCATCAGCACCCGTTTCATCGCAGCACTATGCGCAACAGATTTATACCAAATCAAGCAATCAGAAACGTCTGGACCTTACGTTCATCACCGTTTTGGAAACAGCACGGAATTCTATCGCCACATTAGCGCCATTTTCGGCAAGGCGCCCAGATTCGCGCAAATTGACACCACCCAAAGAGGCCGTCACGCAACTGTGAAACAGTTAAATTTTCATTACCAAATTTGCAAAAAATTACCTAAAAACCGGCACATGGCGCATCCTAGGCACGAACTGTGGCGAGGTTGTGCACCTGCGTCCATCAATCGGCGTCAAAGCTCCGCACGGGTGCCACGATTGCGCCTCAAACGCCCTGCAAATTGGCATCAGTCAGTTCAGATTAACGAGTAAATCAGATGCGCGCAAAGCTCCCAGTTTTCAAACTGTTCAATATGTTCCGAAACATGGCACATGCCACCGCGCCCCATCTGGCGTCTGACGGGGTTATCGACGCTTCGGGTTCGGCGGTGCGCCCACAGCGCGCTGTCGCACCTGCTGTCACATCTGTCCCGCCTCCGGCACTCAGCATTCCGTGCCCTGATCCCACCGGCGAAGACCGTGCTTGTGATAATCACCAGAAAAGCGGCCTGCGTATGGCTCGTCAGGAAAACTGGGCTGCTGTCTCTGACGCGATCCACGCCGCCGAAGCCGCAGGCAGCCGAACACCGGGCGGGATGCCGGTCGCCGACCTGATCGCCTTTGGCGCGCGCTCGGATGTGGTTTATGCCGCCGAACACGCTTTGTTGTCAGGGCACCCTGCCAAAGATGCACCTTTGCTGGATGGAATCATCGCACTGGAAGAAGTGTTGATGGAGTTCCCCGACGACCACGCCATCGCAACTGTAGTGGCATTGGCGCACATCGACATCGGCTGGGCATGGCGCGGCTCCGGTTGGGTCGTCGAAGTGCCCCAGCGCAACCGTGACGCCTTTGACGCCCATTTCGACCGTGCCCGCAACATTCTTGAAAGCTATCCGGCGGAACGCTTCGACGCCCCGCTTCTGGCGTCCGCCCACTGTGCCCTGCGCAACGGCCTGCCAACCGACACACGCCGTCTGGTCGACGCCTACGAGCGGCTGATCGACCTTGATCCGCTGAACCCCCGCGCTTTTCGCAATTTTGGCACGCATCTGCTGCCGCGCTGGCACGGGTCGGTACAAGAGCTTGAACTTCAGGCCCGCCGCATGGCCAGTCGCACCCAAGCTGTCTGGGATGCAGGCGCCTATACATGGGTTATGCTGGATGCCATCGCGCTGGATGATGCTGCGTGCAGCCAACTGGATCTGGAGTTTTTCATTGAAGGCCTGCACGACATTCTGACCCGCCGCACCGACCAGCACACGGTGAACCTGCTGGCTGCCTACTGTGCCAATACGATGGGCATGACACTGGACGCCGCCGACGAAGTCGCCTTTGTGCGCAACCAGATTGCGGATTGCGGCAAATGGATCATCCGCCAGCACCTGACCGAGTTGCACCCGATGATCTGGGCCCATGCCGCACGCGGATTTGACAACAATCTGCGGGTACGCTGCCCGGACCGCTTTGCCGCCGCAGGGGCGGCCGATGCGCACCGCATCCTGTGTGACATGTTCCGCCGCGAGTTGTCTCAGGGCAAGCGCGTGGTGTTTACCGACCGCGGCGCACAACTTGAGCCCGCCTAGGTCCGGGTTCGAGGCAAACGCCGCGTCGATGCTGCCAACAGCGCGCGCGAATATAACACATGCGCGCCCAGCAGGCTGTCAAACACCGGCCCCAGTACCATTGCACCGGACTTTGACCTGACCGGCACCACAACCGATCCGAAAAGCAGCTGGGTATCAACGTCTTGGGCCACGACCATGAACCATGACTTGGTCCGCCCCGACCGTTCCGCCAATATCATCTCGTCGTTGTGTCGCGCCTCGACCTTCCAGACGGCAAACCGCTCGGCTGTTCCGTCGGCCACCGCCCGTGCTTGGGCATCCGTGGACGGCGCCCGCGCCGCCAGCCGCAACACCAGGCGTTCGGCTCGAAACAAGGGTGTGGTGTAAAACGCCGTGACAAAATCGGTCAGGCTGACCTGCCCCGCCACCACCGCGCTGTAGCAATCTGTGTGAAACCCGGCCAGTCCGGCATAGGCATCGATCAAACTGCCCGAAGGAACATCTTGTGAAACAACTACAACCATAACGCCCCTTAGCACCGCGGGCCCAGGTCCGCACAGTCCGCGCAATGTCGCAGCCTCTTGCAGCACAGCGGGCGCTGGACTACACCAGCCCGCAATGCCCCACAGCCTTTGGTGAGACTATGCTTGATCTGTCCTATGACCTGCCGAAACCCCGTGTGATTGCCGGTGCCAAACACGACTGGGAACTGGTAATCGGGATGGAAGTCCACGCTCAGGTGGCCTCGAACGCCAAGCTGTTCTCGGGTGCGTCGACCCAATTCGGGGCCGAACCGAATTCGAACGTGGCCTTTGTCGACGCGGCCATGCCCGGCATGTTGCCCGTGATCAACGAATATTGCATCGAACAGGCCGTGCGCACAGGTCTGGGCCTGAATGCCGAAATCCACCTGAAATCAGCTTTTGACCGCAAAAACTATTTCTACCCAGACCAGCCGGCGGGCTATCAGATCAGCCAGTTGTACCACCCCATCGTGGGCGAAGGCGAAGTGCTGGTCGAACTGGGCGACGGCACAGCG
Source organism: Pseudosulfitobacter pseudonitzschiae (assembly GCF_002222635.1). NCBI lineage: Bacteria > Pseudomonadati > Pseudomonadota > Alphaproteobacteria > Rhodobacterales > Roseobacteraceae > Pseudosulfitobacter > Pseudosulfitobacter pseudonitzschiae. The sequence goes on from NZ_CP022415.1 coordinate 1,958,739, forward strand.
CGCCCGGTGCGCGTCGAACGCATCCACATGGAACAGGACGCGGGCAAATCGATTCACGACATGGACCCCGAAATGTCCTTTGTCGACCTGAACCGCGCCGGCGTCTGCCTGATGGAGATTGTCAGCCGTCCCGACATACGCAGCCCCGAAGAGGCCGCCGCCTATATCCTGAAGCTGCGCCAGATCATGCGTTACCTGGGTACCTGCGACGGCGACATGCAGAACGGCAACCTGCGCGCAGACGTCAACGTTTCGATCTGCCGTCCGGGTGCTTACGAGCGCTACCGCGAGACCGGCGATTTTGGCCATCTCGGCACGCGCTGCGAGATCAAGAACATGAACTCGACCCGCTTTATCCAGCAGGCTATCGAGGTCGAGGCGCGACGCCAGATTGCCATCGTCGAGGCGGGCGGCGAAGTCGATCAGGAAACCCGCGGCTTCGATCCTGTCAAGGGCGAGACACGCACACAACGGTCCAAGGAAGAAGCGCACGACTATCGCTATTTCCCCGATCCCGACCTCTTGCCGCTGGAAATCGAACAGGACTGGGTCGACCGGATCAAGGCTGACCTGCCCGAGCTTCCCGATGCCAAAAAGGCACGCTTTATGGGTGATTTCGGCCTGACCGACTATGACGCCAGCGTGCTGACCGCCGATCTGGACAGCGCCGGTTATTTCGAATCCGTTGCCGCTGGGCGCGACGGAAAGATGGCTGCAAATTGGGTCATCAACGAGCTGTTCGGCCGGCTGAAAAAAGACGACAAGGACATCGACGAAAGCCCCGTGACGCCCGCGCAACTGGGCGGCATCATCGATCTGATCGCCTCGGATGCGATCAGCGGTAAGATCGCCAAGGACGTCTTTGAAATCGCCTATACCACGGGCCGCGACCCGGCCGAAATTGTCGAAACCGAAGGCATGACCCAAGTCACCGACACCGGTGCCATCGAGGCCGCCGTCGACGAGATCATCGCCGCCAACCCCGATCAAGTCGCCAAGGCGCAAGAAAACCCCAAGCTGGCAGGCTGGTTCGTGGGTCAGGTGATGAAAGCCACCGGCGGCAAGGCCAACCCAAAGACCGTCAACCAATTGGTCGCGCAAAAGCTCAAGGGGTAACCCCCCTTCTTTTGGCTTTAAATATCCAAATCCCGCACCCGCCACGCGCGGGTGCGCCGCGACGTCGCGCTTTACCTCGCAGCACAGGCCGCTCACCTTGGGTCAACTCAAGTGACACAAAGGTAGACCATGACTGACACAAAATCCCATTCCGACTTGTTGTTCCGCAGCGCGCTGATGTCTGTGCGCGCCGACTGGATCGACTATAACGGTCATTTGAATATGGCCTATTATTCGGTGCTGATGGACACGTCGGTCGATGATCTATACCCCCAATTCGGCTTTGGGCCGGATTATCTGAAATCCACCGGCTGCACGACCTATGTGGCCGAATTGCACATCTGCTACGTGCGTGAGTTGCACGCGGGTGATCAGGTCTATTCCACTGTGCATCTGCTTGATTTTGATGAGAAACGCTTTCATCTTTATCAAGAAATCTGGCACGAAGACGGCTGGCTGGCCGCCACGGGCGAGGGGCTGACGCTGCACGTTGACCAGTCCGGCCCGCGTGTGGCCCCCATGCCCGAGTCCATCATCGAAAACCTGCGCAAGATGCACAGCGCCCAAAGTGCGCTGCGGTGGCCTGCGCGTGCAGGCCGCAAGATCGGTATTCCTCCGCGCAAAGGCTGATGCGCCCTTTCACATCCCGGCCCCAGTTGGTATACACCCCTCCGCAATGACATCATCAGGGGCGGTTGCACAGGGTCATGACACAGTACGAATACAAAATTGTTCCGGCACCCGCCAAAGGCCTGAAGGGTCAAGGCATCAAAAGCCCCGAGGCGCGCTATGCCAACGCGCTGGAGACGCTGATGAACCAGTTGGCGGGGGATGGCTGGGAATACCAGCGCGCCGACACCCTGCCCTCGACCGAGCGTGCGGGGCTGACAGGATCAATCACCGAGTGGCGTCACCTGCTGGTTTTCCGTCGCGCATTGCCCGAGGCGCGAACGGAAAAGGTCGCAGTGCCGGACCCGCCCGAGATACTGCTGCCGCCTGTGAAACAGGTGGTCGAAGACACGCCCGAACAGGACGTCACCAAAGACACCCCGGACGGCGATGACGACGCAAAAGTCGACAAGGACGAACAGAAAACCCCGCGTCAGGGTGCCACACAGATGCTGTCCGACAACGGCGTCGAAGACACGTCCGAAGTTTCGGGCATGACCAATTCGCTGCAAAACCTTGCCAGCAACCGCAACCGCCTCAAAGGTGTCACCAGAGGCGACAATTAACCGCCCCTTACGCGTCGGCGTCGATGGCCAGCGCGTGAATACGTCCCATCAACTCGGCCCCGATGGCCGCATGAACCGCACGGTGACGGGCAATTCGGCTCTGACCCGCAAACTCATCCGCACGGATGCGTACGTTGAAATGGCTTTGCCCCGCATCCGGGGCACTTGCATGGCCCGCATGAGATGCACTATCGTCCACGACCTCCAATTCGCGCGGTGTAAAGGCATCGTTCAATTTTACTGCTATCTCGTCTGCCACTCGCATTTTTTCGCTCACTTTTTAACTGTGCCCCCTTCTATCTCCGCCCCAATATCCTAAAGTAACGGCCCAGAGTCGATAAGGTTGTCCCAATGTCCAAGTCTGATCCCTTCGGTTTCGATATGTCCGTCTCCTCCGCAAAGAAAAAGAACCCGCGCGGACGTCGCGGGATGTCGGGGGCGTCCGAAACCTCGACTCGTATTTGCGATCACGACGGATGCGACGAGCCCGGCAAATATCGCGCGCCCAAGGCGCCGGATGTGCTGGACGACTATTTCTGGTTCTGCCAGCAACACGTGCGCGAATATAACCTGAAATGGAACTTTTTCGACGGCACCACCGAGGCCGAACTGAACGCGCAAATGTCCAAGGACAAGGTCTGGGAACGTGCAACCAAGCCGTTGGGCGACCCCGAGGCGCGGGCTTGGGCGCGTCTGGGCATCGAAGACCCGCATCAGGTGCTGGGGGCCAACGCGACCCAGAATCCAGGCAAAAGCGCCGGTGCGGGCAAGAAACTGCCCCCCACCGAACGCCGTGCAATGGACATTCTGGAAGCCAAGGACAGCTGGACCAAGGCCGAAGTGCGCAAGGCCTACAAGGCGCTTATCAAGGTGTTGCACCCCGACATGAACGGCGGTGATCGCTCTCAGGAAGAGCAGTTGCAAGAGGTCATGTGGGCTTGGGAGCAGATCAAGGCCAGCAAGAACTTCAAGGACTAACGGATCTGATCCGGGGGCCAACCAAAGCCCCGAACCCAAAAACGCCCCGCAACAAGCGGGGCGTTTTGCGTTCAGCCGACATTACATCAGCATCCGCGAGCGGGTCTTATTCCGCGGGCAGCAGAACCGCGTCGATCACATGGATCACACCGTTCGACTGTTTCACATCTGCGATTGTAACTGTGGCCGTGCCGCCGCGCTCGTCTTCCAGAACGATGTTGTCACCGTCCATCTTGGCCTGCAGTGTGCAGCCGCCGACTGTGGAAACAGGATGCACACCGCCGTCATCCGCGATCATACCTGCGATTGCGTCAGACATCGCATCGGCTGCTACGACGTGACAGGTCAGGATTGTTGTCAGCATGTCTTTGTTCTCGGGCTGCAACAGTGTTTCAACCGTGCCCTCGGGCAGTGCGGCGAATGCGTCGTTGGTCGGAGCGAATACTGTGAACGGACCTTCGCCCGACAGTGTTTCAACCAGACCGGCCGCCTGCACAGCGGCAACCAGCGTTGTGTGATCTGCCGAGTTTACCGCGTTTTCAACGATGTTCTTGTCTGCGTACATGGCAGCACCGCCGACCATCGGATTGTCCATTGCCGAAGCGGCAAAACCAAAGCCCGACAGGCTCAGGACGAGTGCGGATGTTGCAAGTGCTTTAGTAGAAAACATAGTGATCTCCCAGATTGATTTCAGTCATAGGCGTGCTGCCATATGTGAAAAGAGGTACGAGCCCCGACGCCTCGTAGTTTCAAATTAGATGCAATTTTTCGTTCACGATGATTTCATGTCCATCGGTTTGAAATGCCTCAGCCGCGCGCTAAGCGACGCCACGTCCCGCTCTTTCACGATGCTTGCGCCCCTGCCCCCTTGCCACTCGCCGCGATATGTTGCACCACCTGCAGGGTGCGTAAGGGCGCACGAGATACCAAAGACAAGGACAGATGATGGCCGACGGTGAACTGGATATTAATGCGAAACCCACCGAAGAGATTTCCGTGCGCGATGTCTTTGGCATCAATACGGATATGGTCGTCAAAGGCTTTGCCGACGGATCGGAGCGGGTGCCCGACATCGACAGCACTTACAAGTTTGACCCCGACACCACGCTGGCCATTCTGGCAGGGTTTACACACAACCGCCGTGTGATGATCCAAGGTTATCACGGTACAGGCAAATCGACCCACATCGAACAGGTCGCCGCCCGCCTGAACTGGCCCGCCGTGCGCGTCAACCTTGACAGCCACATCAGCCGGATCGACCTGATCGGCAAGGATGCGATCAAGCTGAAAGACGGCAAGCAGGTCACCGATTTCCAGGAGGGCATTCTGCCTTGGGCGCTGCGCAACCCGACCGCCATCGTGTTCGACGAATACGACGCGGGCCGCGCCGATGTGATGTTCGTGATCCAGCGTGTGCTGGAAGTGGACGGCAAGCTGACGCTGCTGGACCAGAACAAGGTAATCCACCCGCACCCCTATTTCCGTATTTTCGCAACCGCCAACACCGTTGGTCTGGGCGACACCACGGGCCTGTACCACGGCACGCAACAGATCAACCAAGGCCAGATGGACCGTTGGTCGCTGGTGGCCACGCTGAACTATTTGTCGATCGACGCCGAAACCGCGATCGTTCTGTCGAAGAACCCGCAATACAACAACGCTGAAGGCCGCAAGACCGTCAAACAGATGGTTACTGTCGCTGATCTGACGCGCACGGCCTTCATGAACGGCGATCTGTCCACTGTGATGTCGCCCCGTACCGTGATCGCATGGGCACAGAACGCCCAGATCTTCCGCAATGTGGGCTATGCCTTCCGTCTGTCGTTCCTGAACAAATGCGACGAGCTGGAGCGCCAGACCGTGGCCGAATTCTATCAGCGCCTGTTTGACGAGGAACTGCCGGAATCCGCGGCCAGCGTGAGCTTGGGGTGAGCCTGAAGGCGCTGACAACCGCAGCCGCCCTTGGCGCGCTCGGCGTCGGCGCCGCACAGGCCGCCCGCGACCTGTCGATCTACCCCGCCGCCCAATGCGCGGCTCTGTGGCTGGGCTATTCCGATTATGCGGCACGGTCGCTCTATCTGGATGTTGACCCGACTGACGCCACCCGCACCGCTGCCTTTCGCGCTGTTGCCTTGCGCCTTGGCACAGCTCCGCGCACCAAGATCGACCACTTTATTGCGGGCCAACGCCCGCAGATGGAAACGTTGGTCGAGGCGATGATCTTTGGCCGCGACCGCCAAAGCGCGGATGTGTTTGAAGCCCTCGGAGAAACCTGCAAGAGTTTCGCCAAGGACCACCCCGAAACCCGAAAGCTGTCATGAGCAAACCATCAGACAACCCCGCAGACGCATTCAAAAAGGCGCTTGGTGAAGCGACCAAGGTCATGGCCAATGACCCCGAACTGAACGTCAGCTATTCTGCCGACCCTTCGGGGCTGTCGGGCGATGCGATGCGTCTGCCGCAAGTCACCCGCCGCATGACTCGCCAAGAGGTGCTTTTGGCGCGCGGCACCGCCGACGCGCTGGCACTGCACCGGCGCTATCACAACGGGCAGACCCATTCGAAATACCTGCCCTCTGGCGAAGTGGCCCGCGAGCTTTACGAGGCGATGGAAACCGCCCGCTGCGAAGCAATGGGCGCGCGCGATATGCCGGGCACCGCCGGCAACATCGACGCCAAAATCGCCAACGAGGCGATGCGCAAGGGATACGATCAGGTCAAACAAGCCTCTGATGTACCACTGGCCACCGCCGCTGGCTATCTGATCCGCCATCTGGCGACAGGGCGCCAACTGCCTGCGGGCGCGCAGAACGCGATGGAAATGTGGCGCGGCTTTATCGAGGATCAGGCGGGCGTGACGCTGGACAACCTTGACAAGACGCTGGACGACCAAGCCAATTTTGCCCGCTTTGCGCGCCAGATCATCAAGGATTTGGGCTATGGCGACCAGATCGGCGACGACCCTGATCAGATCGACGAGGATCAGGAAGACCAGGCCGAAGAAGGCGCTGAAGAGGAACAAGATCCCGACAGCACCGGCAACGACGAAGACGACGGCGAAGAAGCCGAAGGATCACCCGAGCAGTCGCAAGAAGAGCAGCAGGACGCGTCGCAGGCACAGGTCTCGATGGACGAGATGGCCGATCAGGAGATGGGCGAAGAGGCCGAAATGCCCGAGGGCGAAGCGCCGCTTGAGCCGCCCGCCCCGCAGCCTCACAGCGACGCCGACCCCGACTATAAGGTCTATCTGTCCACCCACGACGAGGAAATCACCGCCGACGAACTGGCCGAACCGGTCGAGCTGGAACGCCTGCGCGCCTATCTGGACCAGCAGCTTGAGCCGTTGAAGGGCGCTGTCAGCCGTCTGGCCAACAAGTTGCAGCGCCGCTTGCAAGCGCAGCAGAACCGCAGTTGGGAATTTGATCTGGAAGAAGGCACGCTTGACGCGGGTCGTCTTGCGCGGATTGTTGCAAACCCGACCACACCGCTCAGCTTCAAGGTCGAGAAAGACACCGAATTTCGCGACACGGTCGTGACACTGCTGCTGGACAACTCGGGGTCGATGCGCGGCCGCCCGATCAGCATCGCCGCTATCTGTGCCGACGTACTGGCCCGTACGTTGGAACGCTGCAACGTCAAGGTCGAGATTCTGGGCTTTACCACCCGCGCATGGAAGGGTGGTCAGGCCCGCGAGGCATGGCTGAACGACGGCCGCCCGCAAACACCTGGCCGGTTGAACGACCTGCGCCACATCATCTACAAATCCGCCGACGCCCCGTGGCGCCGCGCGCGGCCCAATCTGGGTCTGATGATGAAAGAAGGCCTGTTGAAAGAGAACATCGACGGCGAGGCGCTGGAATGGGCCCACCGCCGGATGGTCAACCGCTCGGAATCGCGCAAGATTCTGATGGTGATTTCAGACGGTGCGCCGGTCGATGACAGCACGCTGAGCGTCAATCCCGCCAATTATCTGGAAAAGCACCTGCGCGACGTGATCGCGATGATCGAGAAACGCCGCGCGGTCGAGCTTTTGGCAATCGGTATCGGGCACGACGTGACCCGCTATTACGATCGCGCAGTCACGATCACCGATGTGGACCAATTGGCCGGTGCGATGACCGAGCAACTGGCGGCGCTGTTCGACAGCGACCCGCGTGCGCGCGCCCGCGTGATGGGAATACGCAACGTCCGATGAAACAGCGCCCGAGCGGCGCGTTTACCTAAATAAATGAAGAGGATACAGGCCCATGTACCAGTCGTTCGAAGTGACCGCACGCCCGGAGCAAGGCCCCCCTCGACTGAAAGCGCTGCGCGCTGAACTGGCCGCACAGGGTCTTGACGGTTTTCTGGTCCCTCGCGCCGATGTGCATCAGGGCGAATATGTCTCGCCGCGCGACGAACGGCTGGTGTGGTTGACAGGTTTCACCGGCTCCGCAGGCTTTTGCGCCGTGCTGCACGACGTGGCGGGCGTGTTCATCGACGGGCGCTATCGCACCCAGATCAAGACACAGGTGGCCGATGTCTATACGCCCGTGCCTTGGCCCGAAACCGGTCTGGCCGACTGGCTGATCGAACAGATGCCAGCGGGCGGTGTGATCGGGTTTGATCCGTGGTTGCACACCGCAGGCCAGATCGAACAGCTGACCGAAGCGTTGACAGGCACTGGCATCACGCTCAAACCGACCGACAACATGGTCGACGCGATATGGGACGACCAGCCCGCCCCTGCGATGGCTCCCGCCAAAGTACATCCGTTGGAGTTTGCGGGCGAAAGCCACGAAGCCAAACGCGCACGACTGGGAACAGAGCTGTCTCGTGCCGGTCAGACTGCTGCCATCATAACCCTGCCCGACAGCCTGTGCTGGCTGCTGAACATCCGCGGTGCCGACATTCACTGCAACCCCGTGGCCCAAGGCCTTGCAATTCTGCACGCGGATGCGCGGGTTGATCTGTTCATGGCTGACGCGAAACTGAACGAAGTGCGCGACCATTTGGGCCCTGACGTCACTGCCCGTGATCCCGATACCTTTCTAAACTATCTGTCAGGGCTGACCGGCCCTGTGCGTATGGAAAAAACCTCGGTTCCGGCCATCGTCGCCGATACCGTGGGCAGCAATGGCACGTGGGGCGATGACCCCTGCGCCTTGCCCAAGGCTTGCAAAAACACCGCCGAGATCGAAGGCAGCGCCAGCGCCCACCTGCGTGATGGCGCGGCTGTGGTAGAATTGCTGGCATGGCTGGACGCGCAGGCCCCCGGCACGGTGACCGAAACGCAAGTTGTCACCAAGCTTGAAGCCTGCCGTCGCAGCGACAATGCCCTGCAAGACATCAGCTTTGACACCATTTCGGGCACCGGTCCGAATGGCGCAATCAACCATTACCACGTCAACGAGGCAACTGATCTGACGCTGAAAGAGGGGCATCTTCTGGTGCTGGACAGCGGTGGGCAGTATCTTGACGGCACCACCGACATCACCCGCACCATCCCCATTGGCAAGCCGGGCGCAGACGAATGCGCCGCCTTTACCCGCGTGCTGATGGGTATGATCGCCGTGTCGCGCCTGCGCTGGCCTGCAGGCCTTGCCGGTCGCGACATCGAGGCGATCGGCCGCGCGCCGCTGTGGTATGCCCATCAGGATTTCGATCACGGGCTGGGTCACGGCGTTGGCGCATATCTGTCGGTGCACGAAGGCCCGCAGCGTCTGTCGCGGGCCAGCCATGTGCCGCTGAAACCTGGCATGATCCTGTCGAACGAGCCGGGATATTACCGCGAGGGCGCCTTTGGCATCCGGCTGGAAAACCTGCTGGTGGTCGAACCTGCAACAGCGCCCGAAGGCGGCGACGCGCATCGGGCAATGCTGTCGTGGCGCACATTGACCTTTGTGCCCATCGACCGACGTCTGATCCTGCCCGAACAGATGGACACCCCCTCGCGCGACTGGCTAAATGCCTATCACGCCGAGGTTCTGGACAAAATCGGCCCACGGGTCAGCGCAGATACACTGGAATGGCTAAAGAACGCTACGGCATCTATCTGATGCGTAGCGGGAGTGTTACAAAACTGCTAGAGACTGCGCTGAGCGTTCCGAGGAGGACATATCATGGCCAATCACATCACAATCCGCCCTGCCCCCGGCAAATGGAGCGTGCGCGCCGGTGGTGCTGTCATCGGTGAAAGCGAAAACGCACTGGAACTGACCGAGGGCGACTATCCCTTCGTGATTTACTTTCCACGCGGTGACATCGCCACCGCATTTCTGGACGCATCGGAACAGACCAGCCATTGCCCCCACAAGGGCGACGCCAGCTATTATTCGGTTGTGACCAAATCCACCACGCTGGAAAATGTCGCATGGAGCTACGAAGACCCCAAGGCCGACGTAGCCGAGATCAAAGGCTATCTGGCCTTTTATGCCGGTGACGGTGTCACGGTCGAAAAAATCTGAACTGTCGATGCGCCACGGCGGCGTCAGGAGTGTTCTTCTGCCGCCGTCGCCGCCAGCGCGCGGTTGTAGGCGCGTAAGGCGTCGACATGGAACACCGCGCCCAACAGTTCCGGCGGCACGTCCTTACCCCCTAAAATCACCACCGGAATGAACGGCACCGAAGCGGTTTCGAACATCGGCATCGCGGCTTCCAGCGTGGCCGTGACATCCAGATAGGTGCCCTCGCCGATCATGGCCCAGCAGGCGTCGTCATCTGCCGCGCGCGGATCGTCCGGCTTGCGCATCACGCTCGTGACACGGAACATCGCCAGCAAATACGCTTGCGGTCCCGCCGCCAGATGTACCCCGCGCCGCTCAAGCTGCGTCAGGAAGAAACTGCGGTGCACCAGACGACTGGCCAATGCGGTGCTCAGTGACACCGATACCATAACGGCAAGACCGGTCTGCCAGTCGCCTGTCAGTTCGAACACGATCAACGTGGTAGAAATCGGCGCCCCCAGCACAGCGGCAGCCACCGCCCCCATGCCCGCCAGCGCATAAAGTGTGACCGACCCGGAAACATCGGGAAACACCGCCGTGGCAATCAGGCCAAAGGCCAGCCCCGTCAGCGCCCCCACCATCAGCGACGGCGAAAACACCCCGCCGCCCATGCGTCCGGCCATGGTGATCGCCACCGCGATCACCTTCAGCACCGCAAATACAATCACCTCGCGCAGCCCCAGAGAACCGGTCAGCGCCAGTGACGTCGTTTCGTATCCCACCCCGATGATATGCGGGAAAAAAACCGCAATGCCGCCCAGCAGCGCACCCGCTACCGCAGGCCGCAACCAACGCGGCAAGCCGGTGCGGGTCTGCACCGCCGTGCCCACATCATCCGCCCAGAACACCGCGCGCATCAGCACCACGGCCACCAGCCCGCTGACCAGACCCAGCATCAGATAGGCAGGCAGTTCCACATAGAACTGCAACATCTCGGGCTGGGACAGGCGGAATTCGGTCACGCCGCCAAATTCCAACCGGTTGATCACCGTGCCCGCCACCGAGGCGATCACGATAGGTGCAAAGGCATGAACCGCAAAGTGGCGCAACACCACTTCAAGCGCGAACAACGCTCCCGCAATCGGTGCGTTGAAACTGGCAGATACTGCGGCGGCCACGGCGCAACCCAGCAGATCGCGCCCCGTCACCCCGTCGGCCTTGATCAACCGGCAGACCTTGGTCGAAATCACCGCAGCCAAATGCACCACCGGACCTTCGCGGCCCGTCGATCCTCCCGACGACAGCGTGATAAACGACGCCACAGCCGAGGCAAGTCCGGCGCGCGTCTCGACCTTGCCATTGTGCATTGCGGCCCCCTCGATCACCTCGGCCACGCTGCGCGCGCGCCCGTCGCGGGTGAACAGATGCAGGATCACGCCCACAACCAGCCCGCCAAAAATCGGGATCATCAACACCCAGTACCACGGCAAGCTTTGCGCGAAACTGTGCAAGTGCTGCACATCGTCTGTTCCATATAGAAAGGACTGCAAGCTGGTGATGCCCTTGCGGAAAAACAGTGCGGCAAAGCCAGCGCCGATGCCGATCACCAAGGCGATGAACCAGAATTGAATCTGAGATGGCCCGCGTTGCCGAACCACCCGAAAGCCGTCACGGCAGGCGGTGATCGCCTGTCCGTAAGACTGTGCAAGGATCGACTGTTTCGGGGTGCTCATGGCCTGCCATTTTCCGCTCCCCTATCTCTAGGTCAAGCACTGCAAAACCAAAAGCCCTGCTTTCCGGTTCTCTGGTTCAAAAATCCCGGGCTCAGCCGTCCAGCAGTGCCTCGGCCGCAGCGCGCGCTGCATCGGTCACCTGATCGCCCGCCAGCATCCGCGCCACTTCGTCCACCCGCGCAGGCGCATCAAGCGGGGTCACCCGCGACGTGGTCATGCCCTTGTTGACCGATTTCGAGACCTGCCAGTGATGCGCACCCAAGGCCGCGACCTGCGGCGAATGGGTCACGACCAGAACCTGCCCGCCCTCGGCCAGTGCCTTTAGACGGCGGCCAACGGCATCAGCGGTCGCCCCGCCAACACCACGGTCGATCTCGTCAAAAATCATCGTCAGACCCGCCTGCCCACCTGCCAGACAAACCTTGAGCGCCAGCAGGAACCGGCTAAGCTCCCCCCCTGACGCAATCTTGTTCAGCGGTCCCGCAGGGGCGCCGGGGTTGGTGGCGACGGTGAACGCCACCGCGTCGCGGCCTTCGGGGCCTGCGGTCTCGTCGGTGATGCGGGTTTCAAACACGGCGCGGTCCATTTTCAACGGAGCCAGTTCGGCGCTGACAGCCTTGTCCAGCTTGCCCGCCGCTTTTGTGCGGGCCTGTGACAGATCGGCGGCGGCGGTGTCATAGGTGGCCTCGGCCTCGGTCAATGCCTCGCGCAGATCGGCTAGATCGGCATCACCTGCGTCCAGTGCGGACAGTTTTTCGCGCAGGCTGTCTGCGAATACGGCCAGATCGTCGGCCGCCACGTCATGCTTGCGGGCCAGTGCGCGAATGGCAAACAGGCGCTCTTCGGCCTCTTCCAGTTCGATCGGGTTGAACGACAGACCGTCAATCGCCGCGACAATGCCACTTTGCGCCTCGTCCAGTTCGACCATCGCCCGCCCCAGCGCGGTGATTGCACTGTCAAGCGTTCCCTCGGCCTTGTCGACCGCCCCTTCAAGCCAGCGCAGCGCGTTGTTCATTGCGCCCTCTGCCCCGTCGTAGCCCAGAATTTCATAGGCTTTGACCACATCCGAGCGGATACGCTCTGCGGCTTGCATCAGACGGCGGCGCGTATCCAGTTGCGCCTCTTCTCCCGGCTCAGGGGCAAGCTGGTCCAACTCGCCCACGGCGTGACGCAGGAATTCTTCCTCGGCACGGATCGCCTCCATCGCGGTTTCGGCCTTGTCCAGCGCCTTGCGGGCTTTGCCGACCGCAGCCCATGCTGTGCGCACAGCTGCCTTACGCGGTCCCAGGTTGCCGAATTCATCCAGAATATCGCGATGCCCGCGCGGGTTCAGCAGGCCGCGATCATCATGCTGGCCGTGCAATTCCACCAGCGTATCCGACAAGGCGCGCAGCACTTCGCCCGAACAACGGCGGTCGTTGACCCATGCAGTTTTGCGTCCGTCAGCGGTGTTGATGCGACGCAGGATCAGCTCGTCACTGTTGGGCAATCCGGCCTCTTGCAGCACAGCGTGGGCCGGATGGCCGTCGGGCAGATCGAACCACGCTGTGACCTCACCCTGTGCCGCCCCTTGGCGGACCAGATCGGCACGCCCCCGCCATCCTAGAACAAAACCAAGCGAATCCAGCAAGATGGACTTGCCCGCGCCGGTTTCACCCGTCAGCACGTTCAAACCCGGCTGAAACGCAAGTTCCAGCCGGTCGATGATCAGCATGTCCGAGATATCAAGACCGCGCAGCATGTCAGTTGCCTGTCGAGTGAATGCAATCGTTGAGGATTACAACCACCGCCCCTGGATCATCTGACGATAGATCTGGCTCAGCCAATTGTCGCCCGCCGATTCCAGCTCAAGCCCGCGACCGGTCAGCAGCTTGTAGCTGTCCTCGTACCATTCGGTCGATCGGAAGTTATAGCCCAGAATGGCGCCAGCAGTTTGCGCCTCTTGGGTCAGACCCAATGACAGATAACCCTCGACCAGCCGGTGCAACGCTTCGGCGGTGTGCGATGTGGTCTGGAAATCCTCGACCACCACGCGGAAACGGTTGATCGATGCCGCGTAGTTGCCGCGCTTCAGGTAATAGCGCCCGATCTCCATTTCCTTGCCGGCAAGGTGGTCAAACGCCAGATCGAATTTGAGAATCGCGGATTTGGCATATTCGCTGTCGGGATAGCGTTCGATCACCTGACGCAGCGATTGCAGTGCCTGAAAGGTCAGCCCCTGATCGCGACCGACCTCGTCGATCTGGTCGTAATAGCTGAGCGCCAGCAGATACTGCGCATAGGCCGCATCGTCGTCATCGGGGTAAAAATCGATGAACCGCTGCGAGGCCGAGCGCGAGTTTTCATAGTCCTTGTCCCGATGATAGGAAAAGGCCTGCATGATCAAGGCACGCTTGGCCCATTCGGAATAGGGATAAAGACGTTCAATTTCAGCGAAGTAGAAGGCAGCCTGATCGGGCTTCTTGCGCTCAAGCTCGTATTCGCCCCGCTCGAAAATCTGCTGGGCCGAATAGGTTTCAAGCGGAATTTCTTCCTGACTAAAGATGCCACCCGTAGTTGGGCGATCACTGCCGTTGCCGCAGGCGCTCAACGCTGTTGCCAACACAAGAGCACACACTACCCCGGTTCGGGTCCCGCCGCTGGTCATGCCTTGCCATCCTCATCACTGTCGATCGTCTGCTGTGCAGACTGAATTACATTGTCTCTAGCACAGAAAATTCCGGTGCAAAACGCCACAATGCACTGTTCCTGAAACTGAATGATTGATGACACGTTGTACGCGCTTAGGCAACTTGGGGGATTTCGTCCCAAACAAGGCCGTAGCCCGGCAGGCGGCGCGCTTGTTTGGTATCGCACACCACCATGCGCACGGCATCCGGCGTCGCAAAAAGCTTGCGCAACAGCGTGTTGGTCAACGAGTGACCGGCGCGCACGCCGATATAGTGGCCGATCAGCGGTGCACCGGCCAAGGCCAGATCCCCCAGCGCGTCCAGCATTTTGTGGCGCACGGGTTCGTCGCGGTGACGCAGACCACCGGGGCTTAGAACGCGGTCACCGTCGAAAACCACAGCGTTTGTGCCCGGGTTGCCCCCCAGCGCCAGACCATTGGCCTGCATCGCGTCCACATCCGCCTGACGGCAAAAGGTGCGGCTGTCGCAAAGTTCGCGGGCGAAGCTGCCATTGTTCATGACCAGCGATTTTTTCTGATGACCAATGGCCGCGTCGGTGAAATCAATCTCGAAATCAATGCGCAGCGTGTCCGAAGGACGCAGCGTCGCGCTGGCCTGACCATCGGTCACGGTGACTTCGCGCAGCACTTCGAACGCGCGCACCGGCGCATCCAGCGCCCGCAGGCCGCGTTGCATGATGCCGCGCACAAAAGGGGCAGCCGAACCATCAAGGATCGGAACTTCGGGTCCGTCAATTTCCACCAAAGCGTTGTGTACGCCACAGCCCGCCAGTGCCGCCATCACGTGTTCCACGGTGGACACGGTGGTGCCCGATGCGTTTTCCAGCTTGGTGCACAGGGGCGAGCGGTTGACCGCATCCCAACGGGCGGGAACCAGCGCATCGCCCTGATGAACGTCACGGCGCGCAAACCAGATCCCGTGTTCGGCCATCGCGGGCCGAATGGTCAGCTTTGCAGGGCGCCCGGAATGCAAGCCGGTGCCAACGAAGCTGATCGGAGATTTGATTGTTGTTTGCACGTCAGGGTGTCCTTGGCCGTTAGCGGTGTATCTTAGTTAGAGGGCGGGGGCCTGTCGCTCAACTCAATCTTTGTAACGTAATGAAACATCCCAAAACAGGGTCGGCAATAAGGCGCTTGCCTCAATTTAACCTCCTGTTATCTAATGAAAAAGGGCCGCCAGAAGGCGACCCTTATCGTTACAAATGACCTAGCGTCAATTGGCTTGGCGACGCAGGAAAGCAGGGATCTCGATGCGTTCCTGATCAGGATCATGTGCCTCGACCGGTTGCGGTGCGGGGCTGGCCGAGCGGCCCGATTGCACGGGCGGTTGCTGGCGCGCAGGCTGCTGTTGCGCAGGACGTTCGGCTTGCTGGCCTTCGCCGTGACCGGTCATGCGGTTGATCAGCGTATTGATGCCAAAGCGCGGACGCTCAGGCTGGGCTGTTGCCGCAGGGGCCTGACGCGGGGTCGCCGCAGGGGCAGCCCGTTGTGCCGCAGCGCGCAAACGCGCCAGTGCTTCGGGCGACGGCGTGCCGGGGGCCGGCGCGCGCGGTGCGACGAATGTTTCGGGCTCGGCGTTCAGCGTGTCGTGTTGATGCGGCTCGAATGCGGCCACTTGCGGCTGATAGGCGGGCGGCGGCAGTTCGTCACTGTCGTCTTCGGCAAAGATATCCTCGGCCATGTCTTCGGCAGCAGCCTGCTCGGCGTTCATGTCTTCGAACAATGTCGGCTCTTGATAGGACGTATGAGCCGCAACATGCTCTTCTTCATAAACGTCTTCGACCGGCGCGGGTGCTGCAGCCACTGCGGGCGCTTCTTCCTGCGTGACCTGCGGCTTCAGCGGGGCCGACATCTTGCGACGTGGCACCGGCATTTCGGTGTTCACTTCGACGGCATCGATGCCTGTGGCAACAACGCTGACACGCATCATGCCACCCATATCGGTGTCCAGCGTCGAGCCGACGATAATATTCGCCTCGGGGTCCACTTCCTCGCGGATGCGGTTGGCCGCTTCGTCCAGTTCGAACAGGGTCAGGTCGTGGCCGCCGGTGATGTTGATCAGAACACCCTTGGCGCCGCGCAGGCTGATTTCGTCCAGCAGCGGGTTGGCAATTGCCTTTTCCGCCGCCTGGATGGCGCGATCTTCGCCTTCGGCCTCGCCTGTGCCCATCATCGCCTTGCCCATTTCGTCCATCACGGCACGCACATCGGCAAAGTCGAGGTTGATCAGGCCCGGACGGACCATAAGGTCGGTCACGCCCTTAACGCCTTGATACAGAACATCATCTGCCATCGAGAACGCTTCGGTGAATGTGGTTTTCTCGTTCGCCAACCGGAACAGGTTCTGGTTGGGAATGATGATCAGCGTATCGACAACCTTTTGCAGCGCCTCGACGCCGTCTTCGGCCTGACGCATCCGCTTGGCCCCTTCAAACTGAAAGGGCTTGGTCACAACGCCAACGGTCAGAACACCCAGTTCGCGGGCGGCCTGTGCAATAATCGGGGCTGCACCGGTGCCGGTGCCGCCACCCATACCTGCGGTGATAAAGCACATGTGTGCCCCCGCAAGGTGATCAACGATCTGTTCAATGCTTTCCTCGGCAGCCGCAGCGCCGACAGATGCACGCGCACCGGCGCCCAATCCTTCGGTCACCTTGATGCCCAGCTGGACGCGGTTTGCTGCGGCAGACTGCTGCAACGCTTGTGCGTCGGTGTTGGCCACAACGAAATCGACGCCGTCCAACTCTTTCTCGATCATGTTATTGACAGCATTACCACCGGCACCACCGACCCCGAACACGGTGATCCGTGGTTTCAGTTCGTCCTGCCCCGGCAATGAGAGGTTCAATGTCATCACTAATCCGCCTGTTTTGTGTGTTCCGGCCCGCATTCGCGGTGTTTTTCGTCCCAAATCTTGCTTTATCCTAAAGACTGAAGCCACGCACGTCACGTCAAAACTGGGCTACAACCCCAAAATGTTGATGTTTTTTCTGAAATAACGCGGGATTTCGCCGATCACACCGTATGATGTGGGCAAAGCAATGGCGCACCCTGCACCTAGAGGCCGCAGGCATACAAAACGCAAGCCCGTTTTGAGGGCGCCCAAAAGCCAAGGGGCGCAGTTCGATATGTCTGTTTGGCTGACTGCTCAATCTGCCGTGGGCCTCTTCGGGCCTTGACGAAATACTACATCAGGCCGCCTGCCCGCGCCAGTCCATTCCTGCGTCCATAGGCAAAAAATGACCGGTACGGGCGGTACGCCCTGCCCTACCAGTTGTCGCGGAACCAACGCACTGCTCGGCGCAGCGAACGGGCGGGATAGCGGTCTGCGGGAATATCAAAATCCCACCATTCGTCCTGCGGGTGGGCGGCAAACAGCGCCAGCCCCACAGCCGAAGCAAAGCCCGGGCCAGTCGCGGCCTGCGGCAGCCCGTGTACGCGCAACGGACGGCCCAGACGCACCTGCTGGCCCAGAATTTTCGAGGCCAGCCCGTCAAGGCCGGGGATCTGGCTGCCGCCACCGGTCAGCACGATCTGCTGGCTTGGCAGGTGGTCAAAACCCGCCGCGTCCAGACGCGCGCGCACCTCTTCCAGAATTTCCTCGACCCGTGGCCGCATGATGCCGATCAGTTCGGCACGGCTGGCGGTGCGGCGGTCGTGTTCGTAATCACCGGTGTCACCGCCGATCTCGATCATCTCGCGGTCGTCCATGCCGGTGGCATGTACCCCGCCATAAAACGTCTTGATCCGCTCTGCATTGGCCATCGGCACTTGCAGCCCCATCGAAATATCCGATGTAACGTGATCGCCGCCCATACGCACGGCATCGGCATAGATCATGTGTTTCTTGATAAAGATCGACACGCCCGTGGTGCCGCCGCCCAGATCGATACAGGCAGCACCCAGTTCCTGTTCATCCTCGACCAGCGCCGAAATGCCAGAGACATAGGCCGACGAGGCAACGCCCGCCAGCTCCAGATCGCAACGTTTGATGCAATGTGCCAAATGCTGCACCGCTGCGGCATCGACCGTCAGCATGTGCATGTCCACCGACAGCGTATTGCCCAACTGGCCGCGCGGGTCCGACAGGCCCGAGCGGTGGTCCAGCGCAAAGTTCACCGGCTGCGCGTGCAGCACTTCGCGGTCGTCGCCATAATCCGGCACATCGCAACGCGCCAGCACGCGGGCCACATCCTGTTCACTGACCAGATCGCCGTCCATTTCCAGTTGCGCGTCCAGCCCATAGCTGCGCGGCTCGGCTCCGGCAAAGCAGGCAATCACGTGGTCAACGCGGATACCGGCCATCTTTTGCGCGGCTTGCAGGGCGGTGCGAATGGCGCGCTCGGTCTCGCCCATCGCGCAGATCTCGCCAAAGCGGACCCCGCGCGACCGTGTCGTCGCGGCACCGATGACACGGAACCCCGATTGACCCGCAAGCGATCCAATCTCGCCGCCTTCGTCCAGCTTGGCCGAACCGTCAAAGCGCAGAACAAGGCAGGCGATCTTGGACGATCCCACGTCCAGAATGGCCACCACGCCGCGTTGCATCGCCATTTTGCGCATGTTGCGCATGCTGCGCTGGCTGTCATAGAGGTCATTCATCATATCACTGCCTGTCCATCTCGATTTGCCGGATACGCCACAATTCTTGTGTTGCGGCTTCGTTCATTTTTAATGTGGGACGCTGCGCAAGACGCATGTCCACCCGTGCGACATCGCGCGACAACACGTCTTGGGCGTTTTCCAATGCGATCACCCGCTCCAGCGCCCGTACGGCACCGTATTCCGGCAAAAGCACCCGTTGGTCGCGGTCCAGAACCAGATCCCAACGGCGCAGACCCACGCGCACGACACCGCGCAGACGGTTGCCCAACGGGCTTGCGGCCTCAATCAGGCTCAGCGCTTCGGTCACGGCCTTGTCGGCACCCTCACCGGCCACCAGCGGCAGATCGGGGCGCAGGTCGCGGCGGGCAATGCCCGCAACATGGGCGCCGGTTTCGTCAATCAGGGTCAGCCCGTCGGACTGGCGCCAGACAGCAACCGGAATGCGCGGCGTCACTTCGATGTGCAGGATACCACCCGGACGGATGCGTACGCTGGCTTCCTTGACCGGATCCAACTCCGTAACGGTGTGGCGGATGTGTTCCAGATCCAGATCGAATGAGGACGCGGGGAAATCCAGCGGCAAAATTTCGCGGATGTCTTCGGCGGTTTCGGTGCTGGCGCCGTCGATGGCCATAACCTGCACCATGAACTCGGGGCGCTCTTCAATCGCGCGGCGGGCTTCGGCCACAGTATCCAGAATCGACTGGCGCCGCGCGTCGTCCGACAGATAGATCGCGCCCGCAGCGACTGCGAGGGTAAACGGCACGCCAAAGCGCAGGCCAAAGCGAAAGCCCGGCGTCAGCATCAGACGTTGCAAACGCCATGCCCAACGCGAAGGCGCGGGATCGGCCTTGGGTGTTTTGTTGCGACGGATCAGCGATTGCATGACGCGTCCTCCACCATCCAGCGGCAAAGTTTGCCAAAGGACATGCCGGTTTTTTCTGCCTGTTCGGGCGACAGCGACGTGGGCGTCATACCCGGCTGGGTGTTGGTTTCCAACAGGATCAATCCGGCGGCACCGCGTGCTTCGTCCCAACGGAAATCGGTGCGGCTGATGCCACGGCACCCCAACGCCTGATGGGCGCGCACGGCGTATTCCATACACAGATCGAAAATCTCTTGCGGTACATCGGCAGGCACCACATGCGTCGATCCGCCCGGCTTGTATTTGGCGTCATAGTCGTACCAGCCGGTTGTGATGATGTCGGTGACAGTCAGAGCGCGGTCGCCCATTACACTGGTTGTCAGCTCGCGTCCGGGCGCAAAGGTTTCAACCATCACCTCGGCGGGCATTGTGTCTTCCAGTTGCGGCGGGCCGTTGTTGTCCAGCCCCACCAGATAGACGCCGACGGACGACCCTTCGTTGTTGGGTTTGACCACATAGGGCGGCGACATGACGTGGCCTGCCATCACATCGGCCTTGGCACAGATCACGCTTTCGACGACGGGCAAACCGGCGGCGCGGAACACTTCCTTGCTGCGCTGCTTGTCCATCGCAAGGGCCGAAGCCAGCACGCCGGAATGTGAATAGGGCACGCCGATCCATTCCAGCAGCCCTTGCACACAACCGTCTTCGCCCCAGCGCCCGTGCAGGCAGTTGAGAACGGCATCGGGTTTGATGTCTTGTAAACGTGCAACAAGATCGGGGCCTGCATCGACCTCGACCACGTCAAATCCTTCATCCCGCAATGCGGCGGCGCAAGCGTGTCCACTTGAGAGCGAGACCTCGCGTTCAGCCGAGGGTCCGCCCAATAGTACCGCCACTTTCGGGGGTGTCCTGCTCGACTGACCCACCTTGGTGCCTCTGTATCCCGAGCCCTTTTGCGGACTCTTATCGTTATGACCTTTTGCGGCCTTGATCGTTTATTTGATCGTTATTTTGGTCTTTTCGTCATCAACTTAACTGGCAAATCCGGTCGCTGTTCGCCGATGCGCATAATTTCCCACTCTAGCGTGATACCGCTGGTTGCGTAAACCTCTTTTCGCACCTTTTCACCAAGGTTTTCAAGGTCGGCGGCAGTGGCATTGCCGGTGTTGATCATGAAATTGGAGTGCTTGGGGCTCATTTGCGCGCCGCCCAATGTGGCGCCACGCAGACCTGCGTCGTCAATGACCTTCCACGCCTTCAGGTCATGGACGTCATCCGCCTGCCCCGTCGATGAAAACCCCGCGGGGTTGCGAAAGGTCGATCCGGCGCTGCGGTCTTTGGTGGGCTGGGTCTCGTCCCGCTTTTGCAACTGCGCGGCCATGCGGGAGTGCAAGGCTGCCGGATCGTCCAATGGCGCGCGCAACGTCGCACTGACCAGCACCGAGCCCTCGGGCAAATCGCTTTGACGATAGCCGAAATTCATCTGGTCTGGCGTCAGCGTCACCACCTCGCCCGAGCGCAGAACCGCGCGCGCCGATTGGAACGCATCTGCCGTATAGCTGCCGTAGCAGCCCGCGTTCATCCGCACCGCCCCGCCGATACTGCCCGGAATGGTGCGCAAAAACGTCAGGTCAACACCCGCATCCGCCGCCTTGCGCGCCACATGCGCATCCAGCGCCGCGGCCCCCGCCGTGACGGTATCGCCCTCGACCGCAATGCCGTTAAATCCGCGCCCCAGCCGGATCACCACCGCCCGCAACCCGCCATCGCGCACAATCAGATTGCTGCCCACACCCATCGGGAACACCGCCACATCCGCAGGCAAGGCTGCCAGAAACTGCGCCAGATCATCCACGTCCGCAGGCTGGAACAGCCAGTCGGCAGGCCCGCCCACGCGCAGCCACGTCAGATCGCTCAGGTCGCGGTTGGGTGTCAGTTTGCCACGAACGGGCGGAAGATCGGTCATATCAGGCTCGGGTATTACGGGTCAGGAAACGGTGAATGATCCATCCCATACCAAAACAGGCGCATAGAAACAGGCCCAATGCCAGCAATGCCATCACAACCGTATTGGCATAGGGTGGCACGCCCAAAGCCAGCCACAACAAGCCCGCGGTAATGACCAGCGACAGCGGCACATAGTAAAGATACAGCCGGATATAACCGCGCAACCCCAGATACATCGCCACAGCGCCCAGTATCAACGGCGGAACAAAGGCCGAAACCGGGATCATTTCTCCAGCGTCCGGCTGCGCACCCAGCGGCCCAGATAGATCACCGGCCAGCGCAGGATCGACATGCCCGCAACCATCACCAGCAGGCCGATCCAGGGTCCGTGTTGTGCGGTGACATAGCCAAGGATCGGGATGCCAAAGGCGATCAGCACATAGGCCACGCGCCAGTGGTAGTCGCGGCTGGGGGTCATGGCGATCAGGTTTGCGGCCAATGCCCAAAGGCAGGCAAATATCAGGGAAAGTGTCATTCTTCAGGAAGCTCCGTTCGTTGCCCCCTCAGGCGTGCATAGAAATAACGCAGCGGATTGCGAAACATCGAAACAAAGGCAGCAAATGCCAGCAGGCCCGCCCACCACGCCACCTGAAGTCCGATCGTTACAATCAGAACCGGTGCCGCGATTAGCAGTGCAATGCCGGGAACGTATTGGCGGTGCATCGGCAACATGGCAACAGCAGCGGCGACAAAAACCCACGCCACACTGAGCCACAGCAGTGTCACGCCGCATCCTTTTGCAGCCGTTTCGGCAAGGCATTGGCCCATGTGCTGATCGTCCCTGCCCCAAGGCAGACAACCATATCACCCGGCCCTGCGTGCGCGCGCACCAGACGTTCCAGATCATCCTCGTCTAGCACGGCAAAGGCATGGCGATGCCCGCTGCGAACCAGCCCCGCAACCAGATCATCACGCGACGCCCCCGCAATGGGCTGTTCACCGGCGGCGTAAACCTCGGCGATGCCGACCACATCGGCGTCGTTGAAACAGGTGCAGAATTCGTCAAAGTGATGCGACAGCCGGGAATAGCGGTGCGGCTGGTGGATGGCGATTACGCGGCCTTCAGTGGCCTGACGGGCGGCACGCAGCACGGCGGCAATCTCGACCGGATGGTGACCATAGTCGTCAATGATGGTCACACCGTTCACTTCGCCCACGCGGGTAAAGCGGCGGTTAACGCCGCCAAAATTGGCCAGCGCCTTGCGGATTTCGGCGTTCTTCATGCCCAGATGGCGCGCCACGGCAATGGCCGACAGCGCGTTCGACACGTTGTGATCGCCGGGCATCGGCAGGGTGCAGCCTTCGATAATGGTATCTTCGGCACGCAGGACCACGTCGAAATGGGCCACGCCGTTCTTATAGGTCAGGTTGACCGCACGCACGTCGGCCTGCGCGTTGAACCCGTATGTGGTCACACGCCGGTCGGTCAGCTTGCCCACAAGGCTTTGCACGTCTGGATCATCGGTGCAGCACACGGCCAGCCCGTAAAACGGAATGTTGGACACAAAATCAAGAAACCCTTTGTGCAGGTTCTCTTCGGTGCCCCAATGTTCCATATGCTCGGGGTCGATGTTGGTGACGATGGCGATGGTTGCGGGCAGCCGGTTGAACGTACCGTCGCTCTCGTCCGCCTCGACGACCATCCATTCGCCCTCTCCTTTGCGGGCGTTGCTGCCATAGGCGTGGATGACGCCGCCGTTCACAACTGTCGGATCAAACTTGCCCTCGTCCAGCAGGGCGGCCACCATCGTTGTTGTCGTCGTCTTGCCATGCGTGCCCGCGATGGCAATGTTCGATTTCAACCGCATCAGTTCGGCCAGCATCTCGGCGCGACGCACCACAGGCAGACCGCGCGCGCGCGCAGCGTCCAGCTCGGCATTGCCCGGTTTGATCGCGGACGAGATGACGACCACCTGCGCGCCCTCGATGTTTTCGGCGCGCTGGCCCACAAAGATATGCGCGCCCAGCTCTTCCAGACGGTCGGTGATCTTGGATGTCTTCAAATCCGAGCCCTGCACCACATAGCCGTGGTTCAACAGCACTTCGGCGATGCCCGACATGCCAATGCCGCCGATGCCGACAAAATGGATTGGGCCGACGTCGCCGGGCAGTTTAGTGGCTGCGTTCATTGTTCTGTCTCTTTCCCAGCAAGCGTTTCGACCATCACGGCCAGTTCCAGTGCCGCTGCCGGTTTGGCATGGCCATGCGCGGCGGAGGCCATTTGCAATGCCCCGTTCGGATTGTCCAGAACCGCATAGATTTGTTCAGCCAAAGCGGCAGGGGTCAGCGCATCTTCGGGGATCAGGATCGCAGCCCCCGCATCCACCAGCCCGCGCGCATTGGCGGTTTGGTGATCGCCGGTGGCGGCCGCATAGGGGATCAGGATCGACGGGCGGCCAATCACACCGATGTCAGCCACAGACGACGCGCCAGAGCGCGAGATGACCAATTGCGCCTCGGTCATGCGGCGCGGCACATCGTCAAAAAAGGGCTGCACATCGGCGTTGATCCCCGCTTCAGCGTAATATTCGGAAACGCGCTCTTGGTCTTCTTCGCGGGCCTGATGGCTGACGCGGATGTTGCGCACCATCTCCATAGGCAATTGCGCAATTGCGGGCGGCACCACATCACTCAGGATGCGCGCACCCTGACTGCCACCGATCACCAGCAGTTCCATCGGATAGTCGCCGGGCACAATATAGCCCGCCTCGGCCCGCTCCAACACGGCGCGGCGCACGGGGTTGCCCACGTAATATCCTTCGATGCCATCGGGCAGTTCGGTGGGCCATGTGCCACAGGCCACTGCAAGAACACGTTTGGCAAAGATCTGGTTCACACGGCCCAGTACGCCGTTTTGTTCATGGATCATGCGCGGAATGCGCAGGGCCGTCGCCGCTGCCATCGCAGGGATCGACGGATAACCGCCAAAGCCGACAACAACGTCCGGCTTGTCGCGCAGCATCCTGACCACGGCAGCCACAATCCCGCCCGCAATGCGGAACGGCACCACCGCTTTGGCCAGCAGACCACCGCGCGCAAAGGTGGCGCTGCTGATCTGTTCGATCTGGGTGGAATGGGGAAACCCGCCCGTGTAACGCGCACCGCGCGCGTCAGTCGACAGTTTGACCCGCCAGCCCCGGCGCAACATTTCTTCGGCCAACGCCTGCGCGGGGAACATGTGCCCGCCCGTGCCGCCCGCCGCGATCATCAACAGCGGCTGTTTCATCGGCTGCGGCTCCGGCCCAGCAAATCACTGATCTCGCCTTGGGGGCGGGTGCGGGTAAACGCCAGCAACATCCCCAGTGCAATACCTGATGCAATCACGGACGAACCACCATAGCTGACAAACGGCAATGTCATGCCCTTGGCCGGCAGCAACCGCACGGCCACACCCATGTTGATCATCGCCTGCACACCAAAGGTACAGGCCAGCCCCGTGCCTGCCAGACGGATAAACGGGTCACGTTCACGCACCAGACGGAAAAGCGAGCGCACCACGACAACCGTGTAAAGCGCGATGATCACCAGCACGAGGATCAGCCCGTATTCTTCTGCGGCCACGGCAATGATAAAATCGGTGTGCGCATCGGGCAGCGACCATTTCACTTCGCCCTCGCCCACGCCAACGCCAAACAAACCGCCCTCGCGGATCGCGTTGGTAGCATATCCCAACTGCGTGGTCGGGTCGACATCAGGGCTTAGAAAGCCGTCGATCCGCCGCGCGAAATGTTCCGAGCTGGAGTAGGCGAGCGTGCCCGCCAACACGACCAGCCCCGCCATGCCCACCAGCAACAACATCGGCGCACCGGCGACAAAATACATCACACCCCAGCCGAACAGCACCAGACAGGCCTGACCAAAGTCGGGCTGCAACGCCAGCATAAAAACGATCATGATACACAGGATAAACGACCACATCCGCCCCGGAGGCCCGTTCAATTCTTGCCCTGCGGCCAGCATCCATGCGGCCACAACCACAAACCCCGGCTTGAGGAATTCAGAAGGTTGCAGGCTTGCAAAGCCCAGCGAATACCACCGCGTCGCCCCCTTGCCAAAATCGGTGCCGAAGAACGGCAGGAACAGCAGCGCCACAAAGGTCACCAGAAAGCCCAGAACCGCCAGTCGGCGCACCATCACCGGCGTCATCATCGACGTCAGCATCATCGCAATCAGCGCAAAGCAGCCGAAAAAGGCCTGTCGCTGTACATAGTGAAACGCTTGGAACCCGTTTTTGGCGGCCAGCGGCGGCGATGCGGCCAGCCCCAGCAGCAGGCCGATCGTGAACAGGATCAGAATGCACGACATCGACCACATGTCGATGGTCCGCCACCATTTCGGTAAAATCGGTTCGCCATCGCGTACCGGTGCTGCACCATACACCATTTCTGTCATGTCAAACCGCCTAGAACTGCCTCGGGTCGCCCCTTTGCGGGGTCTAAGCTTCATCATAGCGGGAAAAGTCGCTACGGGCTAGTGTGTTTCACCTTAGCCTGTCGCTTGGCACAGCACCGCCGATCACCCGCGCGCGCGGGTGCCGCGAACGGGATAATTCTTTTCGCGCACAAAGGTGATACCGCGCAGCAACGCGTCAAGATCGGGGCGCGCAAAAGGGGCATTCGACACATCAACGATTTGCAGATTTCCGTCCGCATTCACCACGAATGTGCCCGGTTCGGCAAAGGGGCGGTCGGTCTCCTGCGCGCTGCGCGGGTTCGAGATATACAAGCCCAGTTGCGCCATCTGGTCGGGGCTAAGATCATAGGCCAAGGGCAGCTCAAGTGCCTGATCCTGCACCATAGTCTGCGCCTTATCCAGCGGGTCCGCCGAGACGGCGATGATTTCCACACCCTGATCGTAGAAGGCCGAAGCCATCTCTTGCAACTGCGACAGATAGCGTTTGCAGATCGGACAGTGCAGGCCGCGATAGACCACCACCACCTGCCATTCGTGGCCGTTGTGCGGCTTGCCCAGCGTGCGGGCGCCACCCCCGACGGTTTGCAACTGGATCTGGGGGAATGGTGTACCGGCATCAAGTGCGATCATGGGGCGGTCCTTTCAGAATTGCGTTGCACCCTACCTATGCCTTGGGTGGCCATCATCAAAGCCTTTCAGCGGTTTCTTGACCGCACCCGCACAATCAGGCAGGGCAGAGCGATGCAAATCGACACGTTGATAATAGGCGCCGGAGCAGCCGGAATGATGTGCGCCGCCCATGCTGGCGGGCAATCGGGTAAGCGCGTTGTCGTGGTCGATCATGCCAAGGCACCGGGCGAGAAAATCCGCATTTCGGGCGGGGGGCGTTGCAATTTCACCAATATGTATTGCGATCCACAAGCGTTCATTTCGCACAACCCGCATTTTGCGAAATCGGCTCTGGCACGGTATACGCAATGGGATTTTATCGACCTGATCGACCGGCACGGCATTGCCTGGCATGAGAAAACGCTGGGTCAGTTGTTTTGCGACGGATCGGCCAAACAGATCGTGGCGATGCTGACCGGAATGATGGCCGATGCAGGGGTGACGTTGCATTTGCAAACTTCAGTCACCCATGTTGCAAAGTCTGACAGGGGGTTTGCAGTATCTTTGCAAACTCCCGACGGCGCTTTGCAAATCCAGGCGCGACAACTGGTACTGGCCTCGGGCGGCAAGTCGATCCCGAAGATGGGTGCGACCGGTCTGGCCTATGACATCGCGCGACGATTCGGCCTGCCTGTCACTGACACACGACCCGGACTGGTGCCATTCACCTTTGCCGAAGGGCGGTTTGTGCCGCTGGCCGGGGTCGCGGCCCCGTCGCGGATGGTGGCGGATGGACCTGCCTTTGACGAGGCGGTGCTGTTCACCCATCGCGGCCTGTCCGGCCCTGCGGTGTTGCAGGTGTCGAGCTATTGGCGCGAGGGCGATCCCGTGACGCTCAACCTTGATCCCGACGACACCATCGCCCCTGCCCTGCGCGCGCAGCGCCAGCACTACGGGCGGCGCAACCTGACGACGGAACTGGCAACACATCTGCCATCGCGGCTGGTGGAGTTCATGAAGGACGACTGGGCGCTGACCGGCAATCTGGCAGACCAGTCCGATACCCGCATCGACGCGCTGGTGGATCGGATCCAGAACTGGCAGCTGATGCCCTCCGGCACCGAAGGCTACCGCACCGCCGAAGTCACATTGGGCGGCATCGACACCGATGCGCTGTCGTCGAAAACCATGCAGGCCAAGGATGTTCCGGGCCTTTATGTCATCGGCGAAGCGGTGGATGTGACCGGCTGGCTGGGCGGCTACAACTTTCAGTGGGCCTGGGCGTCGGGCATGGCGGCAGCGCGGGCGATTGCAGCGCTTTAGACTGTTTCGACCGGATCCAATCCCAGCCGCGCCCTGACCTCGGCCACGAAATCATCGCCGCGTTTTTCAAAGCTGTCGTATTGGTCGAAACTGGCCGCCGCAGGGGCCAATAGCACGGTATCGCCTTGTTCGGCATCGACAATCGCGGCCTCGACCGCCTGTGCCATCGTGCCGCAAACCTGCGCTTCGGCGTCCAGTTGCACGGCAAAGGCCGCAGCCTCGCGCCCGATCACATAGGCTTTGCGCACTGCCCCCGACACGGCGTTCAACGGACCAAGCCCGCCCTCTTTTTGCAAGCCGCCGCAGATCCAGCGGATGTTCTGGAACGCTTCCAGCGCCTTGACCGCGCTGTCCACATTGGTGGCCTTGCTGTCGTTCACATAGGCCACGCCCCCCGCCTCAGCGATCAGCTGGCTGCGGTGCGGCAAGCCGCCAAAGCTGTGGAACGCGGCCTCGATCACGCGCGGAGCCAGCCCCAGAGAGCGGCAGGCGGCAAAAGCTGCGCAAGCGTTCTGGTGGTTGTGCGCGCCCGGCAATCCCTTGACGCTGCGCAGGTCGATGGATGCCACCTGTTTGCCCTTGCGATATTCCGACAGAAAGCCTTTGCGCGCAAAGATGTTCCAGCCGGGGCCAGCCAGTTTGGCGGCGACGGAAATGCGGATCACGCGGTCATCGGTTGGCCCTTCGGCCAGTTGCCCCGCCAGAAAGCGTCCCTCGGGTTCGTCCACGCCGATCACCGCGCGGTCGGGGCCGCCTTCGGCGAACAGGCGGCGTTTGGCCGCAAAATAACCACCCATGCCCGCGTGCCGGTCCAGATGGTCGGGGCTGAGATTGGTGAACACGGCCACGTCAGGCGTCAGGCTGCGGGCCAGATCCGTCTGGTATGATGATAACTCCAGTACCACCACGCCGCCGTCTTCGGGCGGGTCGATGTCCAGCACGCCGCGCCCGATGTTGCCCGCCAACTGGCTGTCACGGCCCGCTTCGGTCAAGATGTGATGGATCAGCGCCGATGTGGTCGATTTGCCGTTTGAACCGGTGATCGCAACCACCCGCGGGGCCGTGTCAAAGGATGCCCATGCGCCCGTGGCAAAACTTTGGAAAAACAGGCCGATGTCATTGTCGACTGGCACGCCCGCCATTTGGGCGGTGGCGATGATGGCGTTCGGTGTGGGGTAAAGATGCGGGATTCCGGGGCTGACAATCAGCCGCGCGATGTCCTCAAATGCGCTGGGATGGTGCAAATCCTGAACGCAAAGACCTTCGGCCTCGGCCTTGGATCGGGCTGCGGGGTTGTCATCCCAGCACAGGGGCACGGCACCACCTGCGGCCAGCGCACGGGCAGCAGACAGACCCGAACGGCCCAGCCCCAGAACAGCGACACGCGCACCTTGCAAACCTTGAACGGGGATCATCGAACGCAATCCTTTGTGATATATGGTGCGGGGCAGCGGCCCCTGTCCTGCCCTTGTGAACAGTGACCACCAGACATTGTTTCAATCCGGAAAGGGGCATGTACCAGCATGATTACCGAAGCTTGAGCGTGGCAAGACCGATCATCGCCAAAATCAGCGAGATGATCCAGAAGCGGATGACAATCTGCGGTTCGGCCCAGCCCTTTTTCTCGTAGTGGTGATGAATCGGGGCCATCAGGAACACGCGTTTTCCGGTGCGTTTGAAATAAAGCACCTGAATGATGACGCTCAGCGCTTCGACCACAAAAAGACCGCCAACGATAGCCAGCACCAGTTCGTGTTTGGTGGCAACCGCAATCGCCCCCAGCGCGCCGCCCAATGCAAGACTGCCGGTGTCGCCCATAAACACCGCTGCGGGTGGTGCGTTGTACCACAAAAAGCCCAAGCCCCCGCCGAACAGGCCAGCGGTAAAGATGAGAATTTCGCCGGTGCCGGGAACATAGTGGACGTCAAGGTATTCGGTAAAGTCGACGCGGCCCACCGTATAGGCAATAACGCCCAGCGCGCCTGCGGCGATCATCACCGGCATGATGGCCAACCCGTCCAGACCGTCGGTCAGATTGACCGCATTGGCCGATCCGACAATTACAATGATCGCGAAGGGTACAAACAAATACCCAAGATTGATCAACGTGTCCTTGAACACCGGCAGGGCCAGTTGGTTTTGAAGCTCGACAGGATGGTAGAGCGCCGCGACATAGCCCGCGATGCCCGCAATGATAAAGCCCAGCAACAAGCGAAC
Organism: Pseudosulfitobacter pseudonitzschiae; assembly: GCF_002222635.1. NCBI lineage: Bacteria > Pseudomonadati > Pseudomonadota > Alphaproteobacteria > Rhodobacterales > Roseobacteraceae > Pseudosulfitobacter > Pseudosulfitobacter pseudonitzschiae. The sequence goes on from NZ_CP022415.1 coordinate 1,988,957, forward strand.
CCTGCCCGAAACACCTGCGGTCGTCTGCTTGGACACCTTTGCGTAATCATCGGCAAAACCGATGAGGGCAAAAGACATCGTGACAAACAGCACGATCCAGATGAATGGGTTGTCCAGCCGCGCCCACAGCAGGGTCGAGGTCAGCAACGCGCCCACGATCAGCAGCCCGCCCATCGTTGGTGTGCCCGCTTTGACAAAGTGTCCTTCGGGGCCGTCATCGCGGATTGGCTGGCCTTTGCCCTGAGTGCGGCGCAGCACGTTGATCAGCGGCAGACCAAAGATAAAGCCGAAAAGCAGCGCCGTCAGAAAGGCTCCGCCAGCGCGGAACGTGATATAGCGAAACAGGTTAAAAAAATCGCCACCGTCCGACAGCGCGGTCAACCAATAGAGCATTTCAGGTGTTCCAACTCATTCTTTTGTGGCCCGAACTGTGTTCAGGCGTTTTCGACCGGATGGCCCATTTTGCGGATAGCGTCAACGACAAGCGCCAGTTTCATGCTGAGCGAGCCTTTGGCCAGCACAACATCGCCAGCATCCAGCCGCGAACGCAGCACTTTCGCCATTTCTTCCGAGGTTTCGCACCAGCGGCCCCGCTGGTGTTCGGGCAACGTATCATAAAGCGTACGCATCAGCGGGCCGATGCAATGCACGCGGTCGACCTTTTCCATCGCGTCCAGATCGGCCAGACCTGCGTGCAGTTTCTTGGCATCGCTGCCCAGTTCCATCATATCACCCAGCACCGCGATGCGGCGGCCACGGCGCACGCGACCGGTGTCATGGGTGACTTCGGCGGCGGCTAACACGTCAAGGGCGGCAGCCATCGAGGTTGGATTGGCGTTGTAACTGTCGTCGATCAACTCAAGCGTCAGATCGCGCTCTACCGGATCAAGGAATATCGTCTCGCGCGCGCCGCGCCCTTTGAACGGGGTCCAGCGGCCAAGGCTTTGGGCAGCCAGTGCCAGATCGGCACCCAGTTCGGCACATGCGGCCAGCGCGCCCAGCCCGTTCATCGCGAAATGCTGGCCTGCCGTGGCGATTTTGAACACCAGCGGGCTGCCGTCCACTTCGGCCTGCACCACGGTGGTGTCGCTGTGCAATTGCACGTCTTTCAGAACGTAATCAAAGCCGTGCCAGCCAAAGCCCACATCCTTGCGTTTGGCGTCCAGCGCCTTGGCCTGAAGGATGGCAGCGGTTTCCACGTCGTTGTTCAGGATTGCCGAGCCGCCGTATTCCAGCCCGTCGATGATGCTGGCTTTTTCGACGGCGATGCCGGTGATGTCGTCAAACGCCTCGAGGTGGGCCGCGGCAACGGTGGTGATCATCGCCACATGCGGACGCGCCATACGGGCCAGCGGCGCGATCTCTCCGGGGTGGTTCATGCCGATCTCGATTACCGCATATTCGGTATCTTGCGGCATCCGCGCCAGCGTCAGCGGCACGCCCCAATGGTTGTTATAGCTGGCGACAGAGGCATGGGTGCGCCCTTGGTCGCCCAACATCGCAGCCAGCATTTCTTTGGTCGAGGTTTTGCCGACGCTGCCCGTGACCGCCACAACGCGGGCACGGGTGCGGGCACGGCCCTTGCGGCCCAAAGCTTCCAGCGCCTTGAGCACATCCGGCACCACCAGCAGCGGTGCATCATCAGCCACGCCCTTTGGCACATGGCTGACCAACGCGGCAGCGGCGCCTTTTTCCAGCGCTGCGGCGACGAAGTCATGGCCGTCGCGCACGTCTTTCAGCGCCACAAACAGATCGCCCTTTTCGATGGTGCGGGTGTCAATCGATACACCGTTTGCGATCCAGTCGGTCGTAGCGGTGCCGCTGGTGGCTTCTGCGGCTTCTGCAGCAGTCCATAGGGGCGGGTTGGTCATGTCAGACGTCCTTCCAAAGCAGCGACAGCCAGACTGGCCTGTTCCGCATCGTCAAATGGCAGCACATCGTCGCCGACAATCTGCCCGGTCTCGTGGCCCTTGCCTGCGATCAGCAACGCGTCGCCCGGTTCCAGCATATCAACACCGCGCAGGATCGCTTCGGCGCGGTCCCCGACTTCCAGCGCATCTGGACAACCTGCCATAACCGCCGCGCGGATCATGGCCGGATCTTCTGAGCGCGGGTTGTCGTCGGTGACGATCACCAAATCGGCATTGGCCGCGGCCGCAGCGCCCATCAGCGGGCGTTTGCCCGCGTCACGGTCACCGCCAGCGCCCACAACGGCAATCAGGCGGCCCATCACATGCGGGCGCATTGCCGACAGCGCGGTTTCAACCGCGCCGGGGGTGTGGGCATAATCAACAAAGACCGCAGCCCCGTTTTCACGGGTGGCGGCCAGCTGCATCCGGCCCTTGACCGTGACCAGATGCGGCAGCGTGTCGAACACATGATCCGGTTCGGCCCCACAGGCGATGACCAGACCTGCGGCCAGAGCCACGTTGTCGGCCTGAAAATCACCGATCAGGTTCAACCGCGCCTGATAGACCTTGCCGCGATAGACCAGCCGTATGTCCTGCCCCGTGGCGTCCATACGCTGGCCTGCCAGATGCAGATCACCGCCCGCGCGCCCCACCGTCATCACCTGCTGGCCGCGTGCCTTGGCGATGGCGGCCATATCGACACCGCGTTCATCGTCGATGTTGATCACGGCGATGCCGTCCTCGGGCAGCACACGCGCGAACAATCCTGCCTTGGCGTCGAAATAGGCGTCAAAGCTGTGGTGATAGTCCAGGTGGTCCTGCGTAAAATTGGTAAAACCTGCGGCGCGCAGCACAACGCCGTCCAGACGCCGCTGGTCCAGCCCGTGCGACGAGGCCTCCATCGCGGCGTGGCTAATACCATGCTGGGCAGCAGCAGTCAGGGTACGGTGCAGGGTGATCGGTTCGGGGGTGGTGTGGGCCAATGGCGCGGTCCATGCGCCCTCGACTCCGGTTGTGCCAAGGTTGATCGCAGCCAACCCCATTTCGATCCAGATCTGGCGCACAAAGGTCGAGACCGAGGTTTTGCCATTGGTTCCGGTGACAGCCACCATCACCTGCGGTTGCGCACCAAAAAACAGCGCGGCAGTGCGGGCCAGTGTCTCGCGTGGTGTATCAGAGACCACCAGCGCAGCGTCGGAACCGGCCAGCGCGTCGCGCGCCAGCTCTGCCCCCACGGGGTCGGTCAGAATGGCCGAGGCACCGCGCTGCAATGCCCCCTCGATAAAGCTGGCACCGTGAACGCGGCTGCCGGGCATGGCGGCGAACAACGTGCCCTCGCGGACGTCGCGGCTGTCAACGCACAGGTTGACCAGCGGCGGATTCGCCCCCGACGTGGACATCAGCCCCAGAGAATTCAACGTGATACTGCGGGGCGTGACCATAGAGATGCCTTTTCGGCTTAGTTGCTGCTGGTCAGCGTTATATCAGCCAGTGTGGTCGGTTCAACGGTTGGTCGCAGGCCCAACAGCGGTGCCAGTCGGCGGATCATCTCGGCAGCCACGGGCACGGCAGTCCAACCTGCGGTGCGGCGCGGTTTGTCGCCGGATGTCTCCACCGGCTCGTCCAGCGTAACGATCAGCACATATTTCGGATCATGCGACGGGAACATGCTGGCAAAGGTCGCGATGTTCCGGTCCTTGTAATAGCCGCCCTGCGGTCTGGGTTTATCTGCTGACCCTGTCTTGCCACCCACCGAATAGCCCGGAACCTCACCAAAGCTGGCAGTACCCGAAGTGACCACTTTGCGCAGCATGGCGCGGGCAGCTTCGGCCGCACGCGCGCTCATCACCCGCTCGCCTTTCGGGGTGAGCCCGTCTTGCTTGAGGATGGTGGGGCGCACGGCAAAGCCGCCATTTGCAATCGCGGAATACCCCGCAGCCAGTTGCATCGCCGAAGTAGAAAGCCCGTGTCCATAGGAAATGGTGACCGCACTCAGATCAGTCCAATTTTTCGGCAACAAGGGTTTGCCTTGGGCGGCCTCGACAATCTCGAAGGGTGTGGCGTCCAGAAAGCCCAGCGATTTCAGAAAGCTCTGCTGACGCTCCACCCCGATTTGCAGCGCCAACCGGCCCGAGCCACGGTTGGACGAATGCACAATCACGTCGGACACGCTGAGCATACCGTAATTCTTTTGACGAAACTCACCAATGGGATAGCCGCCCACCCGCAACGGCGGCGCGGTGTCGATCATGGTTGTGGGCGTTACCAACCCCAGTTCGACCGCTTGGGCGGCTGCAAAAATCTTGAACACCGAACCAAGTTCGTAAACCCCTTGCACCGACCGGTTGAACAGCGGGCTGTCCGACGGGTCGCCTGTGAGCGCAGGGCGCGGGCGGTCGTTGGGGTCGAAGGTGGGCAGCGACACCACCGAGACAACTTCACCGGTATGAACATCCATCAGAATTGATGTGGCCCCCTTGGCGTTCATCAGCTTCATGCCGCCCCACAGCACCTGTTCGGCAGCGGCCTGAACGGTCAGGTCCAATGACAGGGTCAGTGGTTTGCCCGCATTTGCAGGGGCGCGCAGATAGTCGTCAAAGTATTTCTCGACACCTGCCACACCGATCACCTCGGCGGCGCTGACGCCTTCTTTGCCAAAAGAGGCGCCGCCCAGCACATGGGCCGCCAACGTGCCGTTGGGATACAGACGCAAGTCACGCGGACCAAACAACAGCCCCGGATCACCGATCTCGTGTACGGCCTGCATCTGCTCGGGGCTCATTTTCTTTTTGATCCACAGGAACTTGCGCTTGCCTGTAAAGTCACGAACCAGTCGGTCGTGATCCAGATCAGGGAAAATTTGCACCAGCTTCTCAGCGGCACCCGTCGGGTCGATCATATGGGGCGGCTGCGCATAAAGCGCGTGGGTTTCAAAGTTGGTGGCCAGCAGCCGCCCGTTGCGGTCGACAATATCGGCGCGGGCGGCAGAAATCGCAGACCCCGGCGCGTAGGCGCGCGGCTCCATCGGCTCGGAAATCGACAGCAGGCCCATGCGGGCCCCCACCACGACAAAAGCGCAGACAAAGAACAGCCCGAGGATCAACAAGCGGCTTTCGGCGCGCGCACGCATCCGGTCACGCATTTCCTCGTGGCGGATACGCTTGTTCTCGCGCTCGATCGCATCCGGGTTTTCACCGTTGGCGCGGGCGGGCAGGATGCGCGCCAGCGGGCGCAGGGGAACGCGGATCATTCGCTTGCCTCCATAGTGGACACATCCACCGGATTGGTGATCGGCAATTCCACGGGGGGTGGATAGGCGACCTGATCAATCAGACCGAATTGTTCAGGGGCCAGCGGCAACAGGCCCAAATTGTCAAAGTTGATGTCGACCAGATCGCGCAGGCGCGAGGGCCGGTTAAGATAGGCCCACTCGGCCCGCAACACAGCCAGCCGCGCGTGGGCGCGCTGGATGTCATGGTGCAATTGTTCGGTTTCGGCAATTGCCCGTTGCGTCGCGTAATTCTCGCGGTAAGCCCAAAAAGCCAAACCTATGACGGAGAGAACTGTCAGGATGTAAAAGACCGATCTCATTTACTCGAACACTCCTGCCGTGTGCGGCATACCAATGGATTTTGCGTCAATCCGGCCCGAAGGCGCGTCGGTGCGCGTGGCAATCCGCAGCTTGGCCGAGCGCGCGCGGGGGTTGGCGTCAACCTCGTCCGCGTCGGCGGCGATGGCTTTGCGGGTTTTCTGGTTGAATTGTGCGGCTTCGGTTTCGGTTTCAGGGGCATAGCGGTTGGCGTTGGCCTGACTGCCGGTGCGGGCCGTCAAAAAGCGTTTGACCATCCGGTCCTCGACCGAATGAAAGGTGACAACGGCCAGTTGCCCGCCGGATTTCAACGCCCGCTCAGCCGCCATAAGTCCCTGATAAAGCTCACCGTATTCGTCATTTACCGCTATACGCAACGCTTGAAAGCTGCGGGTGGCGGGGTGCGATTGGTTTGGCTTGGACCGTGGCAGGCAGGATTCGACGATCTTGGCCAGACGCAGGGTTGTGGTGATGGGTGCCACATTGCGTTCGCGAACAATCGCCTTGGCGATGCGGCGGCTGGCGCGTTCCTCGCCATAGTGGAACAGGATGTTGGCCAGCACAGCTTCGTCTGCGGTGTTAACCAGATCGGCAGCTGACGGGCCATCCTGACTCATCCGCATGTCCAGTGGTCCATCGCGCATGAACGAAAAGCCGCGTTCGGCAAGGTCCAGTTGCATGGAACTGACACCCAGATCCAGTACAACACCGTCCAGATCCTGTGCATATTCATCCAGCTTGGAAAACACGCCCTGCTGCATCACGATCCGGTCGCCATAATCGCCCGCCCAGCTTGCAGCCATGTCAAAGGCCAGCGGGTCGCGGTCGACGGCAATCACGCGGTCGGCACCAGCGTCAAGCAGCGCACGGGTATAGCCCCCTGCGCCAAAGGTTCCGTCCAGCCATGTCCCTGTGATGGGTGCGCAGCCGCGCAGAATGGCGTTGATCAGAACCGGAATATGTGGCCCCCCAGCCATGATCTAGTCCAGTTCCCCGTCCAGATATACGGACGGATCAAGGTCTGGATCAAAGCCTTCTTCTTCCAGCGCGTCATGCACTTCATCGAACCTGTCGGGGTTCCATATCTCGAACGTATCACCCGAGGCCGCAAAGCGTGCCATGTCGGTCAGGCCGATCTTTTCACGCAATTTCGCAGAAAGAACGATGCGGCCTGTGTCATCCACCACGGTCTCGATGGCCTGCGTCGAATACAGACGCTCCATCGCCTTGCGCTTGGCCGAGCCGCGCGGATGTTTCGAGATTTTATCGTCAACCTCGTCCATAGCTTCGATGGTGAACCCTTCGAGGTAATCGCGGGTTTTGCCGCCATAGACGATGATGATGCGGGGCGGCAGGCCGTCTTTCCATTCGGGGTCGGACCCTTCGATCACACGGCGAAACGAGGCGGGGATAGAGACCCTGCCCTTTGCGTCCACCTTGTGGTCGCTTTCGCCTCTGAACCTGCGTGCCATCTGGCCTGGTCCGTCCCAATGTTGCGCCCGTTTGGATCGGGCTTTGTGTGTCTCGCGCCCCCGCGAATGCTGTCCCCGGTGCTGGAATTAAAAACGGCGGGTTGATCTGCTGCCACTGATCAACCCGCCGCCTGTCCCGCTTGGCGGGATGTCCAGCTGCGCGCGCCACCTGGGGGGATGTCTGCTCGCTCGCGCGCCGGATCTTTGGTCTGATGAAAGCGAGGTGCCTGTATGAAACCTGCTAGAGTCTTGTTTGTCTGCGTGGGGTCGTTTGGTGCCCCTTGTCTCGATCTCATCCGATGAACAATTGATGGCATGGGAAATCATGGGCGGCAATAGTTTTTTATGGGACAGAGCCACTAACTGTGGTTCGAACGAGATGTTGCGCACAACATATTGTGGGTAAATATCGGCGGATTTTGGCTTAATTTGTTTAATTCAAAGGCTATACCACAATATCTAGTGCAGCCATGCTCCACAAACTACGGACCCATGAATTCCCAAAAAACTTACCCACAGAAGCAGGTGGTATTCCATGTTTCCGTTACGTTCTCAAACGGTTTTGCCAAACGGCGGCGGAATCAATTCCAAATACCCGGGTCACAGCCCTGTGATTCGGTTTTTCAGGTCAAATTCATGAAAACGTCCCATGATTTCCCACAATGCCCGTGTACGCGCATGCTGTTCCCATGAAATCCCGGAACTTGCGCGCCTTGGTCGGGTAAAAGGGAAATCGGCACCAAGCGCCGGGCGCGGTTTGTACATATAGTGTAGAAAACTGTACGGTGGCGAGGTTCGGGATCAGGCCATGCCGCCGTCGATCAGCCCCTTGGCGATACGGGCATAGGCCTGTGCCATCGGACCGTCGCCTGCGGCCACGGGCGTGCCGTTGTCGCCCGCCAGTCGCGTTTCCAGATCAATCGGCAAGGCCCCAAGCAAGGGCACGCCCATCTTGTCGGCTTCGGTGGCCACGCCCCCTGTCCCGAAAATCTCGTGCTGGGCGCCACAATCCGGGCAGATAAACATCGACATATTCTCGATCAGACCCAATACCGGCGTTTTCAGCGTCTTGAACATATCCAGCGCCTTGCGCGCGTCGATCAATGCCACATCCTGCGGCGTGCTGACCACGATGGCACCGGTCAGTTCGGATTTGGTACACAGGGTCAGTTGCACATCGCCGGTGCCGGGTGGCAGATCGACAATCAGCACGTCCAACTCGCCCCATTGCACCTGCCCCAGCATTTGCTGCAAGGCCCCCATCAGCATCGGACCGCGCCAGACGACGGCCTTGCCCTCTTCCATCATGAAACCGATGGACATCAGAGTGACGCCATGTGCGTGCAACGGAATGATGGTTTTGCCGTCGGGCGATGCGGGGCGTTTGTTTACCCCCATCATGCGCGGCTGCGAAGGGCCGTAGATATCCGCGTCCAGCAGGCCAACCTTGCGGCCCTGTTTGGCCAGCGCCACGGCCAGGTTCGATGAGATGGTGGATTTTCCGACGCCGCCTTTGCCCGAGCCGATGGCCAGAATACGCTGGACGCCGGAGGGTTTTGTCGGACCGGCCTGCGGTTTGGGGTGACCCCCGATTTTCAGGCTGGGTGGCGGTGTGGACGGTTTTGCAGCAGGTCCGTGGGCGGTGAGCGCCACTTGCACGCTTTCTACTCCCGGCACGGCGGCCACAGCGGCCTGGGCTGCATCGCGCACAGGGCCCATCGCTTGTGCGGCCTCGGGTGTCGGTGCCTCGATGACAAAGCGCACGGCGCTTCCGTCGATCTGGATGGCACGAATCAAATCGTTGCTGACGAGGTCGCCACCATCAGGCAGGGCGACTCGTTTCAGCGCGGCGGAAATCAGATCGGGAGTAAGTGTCATGTGTAACCTCTGTTCGGAGCCATTGTTGTGGCACTTGGGGCCGCATGTGCAACCCCTATCGGCAGACCTGCACAAGCCTTGGGCAGTTTGCAAAAATAGGTCAGCGTTCCCTATGCATTTGCTGCATGGCAGCATTGTTGATACGTCTATTGTGCAAGCGCAGCATTACGCTAAATTCATTGCAAGACGAACGCAAACGAACATCAAACACACATCCGAGGCACCGAAGAACATGGCCTACCTGAATCAGACCGCAACAACATACAGCAGCTTGACCGAGCGCCTGCTGGCAACAACTGCCCGCATTCTGGACGCCGCAGCTGAACGCCAGGCAAAACGCGCTGTCTACCGCAAAACATTTAACGAGCTGGCAAGCTTGGGTGATCGCGATCTCGCTGATCTCGGCCTGCACCGCTCACACATCCGCCGGATTGCGACAGAAGCAGCCTACGGCGACAAATAATAGAGTTCGGACATTTCCACCTCCTCCCGGAAATGTCCGTCACAACGCGGCGGTATCTCTCCTCCTCCCTGATGCCGCCGCACTTTTTCCCCGATCAAACGGGGATACGACATCGCTGCAGGGTCTCTCCTCCTCCCTGACCTGCGCAGTGACTAACGCGGCGACACCGCTCCTCCCTCAGGTGTCGCCGCACAAGATACCCCGGTCAAACGGGGGCACAGATCGCCATTCGGGTCTTTCCTCCTCCCTGACCTGGTGGTGAACAAGGCGGCGGCCCCTCCTCCCAGGTGTCGTCGCACCTTCTACCCCGATCAAACGGGGATATAGATCGCCACCTGGCCTCTCCTCCTCCCTGGCCCGGTGGTGAAACAGCGCGGCGGTCCCTCCTCCCAGGTGTCGTCGCACCCTATAATTGTCGGGCCTCTCCTCCTCCCTGGTCCCGACAATTGCAAAGGCGGCGGTCCCATCCTCCCGGGGCCGCCGTTTTTTTATGTATTGCCGGTTTTATCGTCGAAACGCGCGCGGGCAGCGTCAGTGCATCTGCCGCCGACCCGCAGCACCGCCACGCCGATGAGGCGTAGGCACATAGCGTGTTGCCGCATGGATGTGGTCCAGAAATGCGCTGACTGCAGGGCCGGGATTGTCATCATCCCAACCGGCCAGCACGTCACGCGCCGCTTGTCCGGGCCGCACATCTTGCGGCAGGGTAAACACCCATTCCAGAAACCCCGCCCGTGCCGCGGCAGCCCCGTCAGAGGTGGCACCACAACCGGCATTATCCAGATCGGCAAGCCCTGCCACGATCCTTGAAAACATCTGTCGCCCTTTCCCGCCACGCCCCGTGACGTATTGAGTTGTGCGGACAGCTTAGGAAGGGCAGCACGGGGACGCGCCCGTACACAGCCGCTTCCATCGCCACCCGCGATTCACGTACATCCAAGGCTGGTTTCCGGGCTTGGGGCGGGTGGCCTTGCGGCCCGCGACTGACACCTTCCCGAAGGGTATTCCCCAGTGGTATTGCCAATCACATCCCACCCTCACCGTTGCGGGGGCAGCGCCGGCATTTCACCGGCTTCCCAATTCTCCGCCCGTGGGCGGCACCTTGGATGTTCAGACTAGGCGGGCGGCCTGCGCACAGCAAGCGCAAAGGCGGTTGCGGGCGATCATTTCAGACGCGCCCGCAGGCAGGGATCAAAACGGAATGTCGTCCGTGCCGGTGATGAATTTCGACACGACCTTCTTGGTTCCCGCCTTTTCAAAGTCGATCTCCAGCTTGTCGCCCTCGATCCCCACCACCGCGCCATAGCCGAACTTTTGATGGAATACCCGTTCGCCCACGGTAAAGCTGCTGACCGCACTGGCGTCGATTGTGGTGTTGCGGGTTTCGCGTGGCTGGCTGACCGACCGGTCCTGGCTGCGCGCCTGCAACCGCCGCCATCCGGGCGAATTATAGACGTTCGCCTCGGCTGCGGCCTCGTGCAGACGGGATTTGACACCCGCCATACCGGCAGCGCCGTAGTTGCCACCGTGCAGGCCCGGCGGGGTCAGAACGTCCACGTGATCCGATGGCAATTCGTCGATGAACCGTGACGGCAGCGCCGATTGCCATTGCCCAAAGACGAACCGGTTGGACACGAAGGAAATTGTGCAGACTTCTTCGGCACGGGTGATGCCGACATAGGCAAGGCGGCGCTCTTCCTCCAGTCCCTTGACCCCGCTTTCGTCCATCGAGCGTTGCGAGGGGAACAGACCGTCCTCCCAACCCGGCAGAAAGACCATCGGGAATTCAAGACCTTTGGCCGCGTGCAGGGTCATTATGCTGACCTTGGCGCCCTCGCCCTCTTGTTCGTTGTCCATGATCAGGCTGACGTGTTCCAGAAACCCCTGAAGGTTCTCGAAGTTGTGCAGCTGGTTGATCAGTTCCTTGAGGTTTTCCAGACGCCCCGCCGCTTCGGGCGTCTTGTCGTTCTGCCAGTGGGCGGTATAGCCGCTGTCGTCGAGGATGATTTCGGCCAGTTCGATATGGTTGTAGTCGGGCGGCGTGTCGGTTTCCGTGTCCACCACGCTGTCGTCGTCGTCCATGATCCGGGTGCCACTGGCGCGCATCATGGCAGACCAACGGTCGATCCCCTCGACCAGCTTGCGGAGCTCGGTCCCGCCCTTGCCCTTGATCAACCCCTGCTCGACCGCCAGCCGCGCCCCTTCGACCAGGTTGACGCCGTTGGCGCGCGCGGTGATCTGGATGGTCTGCTGTGCCTTGTCGCCCAGTCCGCGCTTGGGGGTGTTCACGATCCGCTCGAACGCGAGGTCGTTGTCGTTGGACACCACGATGCGGAAATAGGCCATCGCGTCGCGGATCTCCAAACGCTCGTAGAAACGCGGGCCGCCGATGACGCGGTAGGGCAGACCGATGGTCAGGAACCGATCCTCGAAGGCACGCATCTGGTGCGAGGCGCGCACGAGGATGGCCATTTCGTCGAGGTTCATCGCCCGCAAACCGCGTGTGCCGCGCTGTGCGGCCTCGATCTCTTCACCGATCCAGCGGGCCTCTTCCTCGCCGTCCCAATGGCCGATCAGACGGACCAGTTCGCCTTCGGTCTCTTCCGTCCACAATTCCTTGCCCAGACGGTTCGCATTACCTGCGATCACGCCGGAAGCGGCGGCCAGAATATGCGGGGTCGAGCGGTAGTTCTGTTCCAGCCGGACAACATGCGCGCCCGGAAAATCCTTTTCGAACCGCAGGATATTGCCCACCTCGGCGCCGCGCCAGCCATAGATCGACTGGTCGTCGTCACCCACGCAACAGATGTTTTTGTGCCCACCTGCCAGCAGCCGCAGCCACAGGTATTGGGCGACGTTGGTATCTTGGTATTCGTCCACAAGGATGTAGCGGAACCAACGCTGGTATTGCTCCAACACGTCGGGGTGCTTTTGAAAGATCGTGACCATGTGCAACAGCAGATCACCGAAATCGGTGGCGTTCAGGTCGATCAGGCGACGCTGGTATTGGGCATAAAGCTCTACGCCTTTGTGGTTATAGGCCCCCGCATCCGCTGCCGGAATCTTGTCGGGTGTCAGAGCGCGGTTTTTCCACGCATCGATGACACCGGCCAGTTGCCGCGCGGGCCAGCGTTTGTCGTCGATGCCCGACGCGCTGACCAGTTGTTTCAGCAAGCGCAGCTGGTCATCTCTGTCCAGAATCGTAAAGTTCGACTTCAACCCCACCAGTTCCGCATGCCGCCGCAACAGCTTGACGCAGATCGCGTGGAAGGTGCCCAGCCAGGGCATCCCCTCGATCTGCTGGCCCAGCATCTGGCCCACGCGGTTCTTCATCTCGCGCGCGGCCTTGTTGGTAAAGGTCACCGCCAGCACTTCGTTAGGGCGCGCACGACCCATCATCAGCAGATGCACGATTCGCGCGGTCAGCGCGCGGGTCTTGCCGGTGCCTGCCCCCGCCAGCATCAGCACGGGGCCGTCCATCTGTTCAACTGCGGCACGTTGGGCCGGATTCAGACCGTCCAGATAGGGTTGCGGGCGCGCGGCCATCGCGCGTGCGGACAGCGAAGCGCCCTCGAAGGCGTCCATTTCATCGAAATTGCTCATCCCCCCTACATAAATCGGAACGCACATTAAGAAAAGCCATGTTCCCAAAATGTTCCGATTCGGTTTGCGAATTTATGAACGCGGGGCCGATGGCGCGGGAATCTGGCGGTTTGGTCTGAATTCGAGTGTCTTTTGCGGGTTGTTAACCATCGGTAACCAAATCTTAACCATTGCGACCCTACGCTTTCAGCCAGTCGCGCCTGATTGCCTCTGTTCAACCCCGAGAGAGCCGCCATGCTGTTCACGACCGATGCAAAAGAACTGCGCAACATTCTGGATGAATTCGATCTGCCGATGTTCGTGGCGGAACGGCGCGATGACGCCGACCATGACGAATTTGTGCTGCTGGCCAACAATACCCTGCATGAACAGATCACGGGCCTGCGGCTGGAAGACTTAACCATGCGACGCCCCTCGGAGCTTTTGCCCGCCGATCAGGCCCGCGAGGTGAACCGCCACTATGGAGAGTGCGTCGACCGTAGGGGTTTGACCCAATACAGCGAAATTCTGAACCTGCCCGAAGGCCCGATTGTCTGGGACACCACGCTGCGTTTTCTGGACGCAGGCCCCACCTGTAAACGCATCATCGGCAGCGCCACATGCCTGCAAAAGCTGGGGCACGACATGCGCGAGACGGCGGCGTTCGAAGATGTGCAGTGGCATGCCGTTGATGCCACGTATAAAATCAGCAAGCTCAGCGCCCTGACCGAGGCGATACTGAAACACGACGTTACCCCCACTCAATTGATCAACTCGGCGCAGGCGATGGATGGTCTGCTGCGGATGATCACCGAAAACCTCTATGACATCCGCAAAGTCGCTGAAGACCGGTTGTCGGTGTCCAAGACGCAGGGTGCCACTGTGCAGTTCAAAACCACGCGGCACTGCCGCACTCAACGGTTGGCCACATCGGAACAAGCCGTGCGTATTCTGCTTGATCTGGTCGGGGATGCCTTGCAAATGCAGGGCCCGCAGCAAAAGCAATTGATCGACTGACCGCGAACTGCCTGACAATCAACTGACAATCCGGCAGTACCGGATCGTGTTGGGGTCTGCCATTCTGCAAGGTCTGCCCAATAGTTTGGCATTGGACCAATGGCTGCGCGTTTTGGGGGCTTTGCCACCGCCGCATCCGCGCCTTGTCGCAACTTTTCAAAGCCAGAGCCGCACAGCTTGCCAGTGACACCTGTTATATCCGGCATAAGGTGAAAGTCACGGCCATCAGATCCGATGCCTCAGTCAGCGGGTGTACGAACTGCATGTTTCACCTTAGACATTGCGTGACCGCCCACAGTCCGCTTTTACAAAGGATGTCCTGCTTTGACCGAATTCACGAAAATCCTCATCGCCAACCGTGGCGAAATCGCCATCCGCATCATGCGTGCGGCCAACGAGATGGGCAAAAAGACGGTTGCCGTCTTTGCCGAAGAGGACAAACTGGGCCTGCACCGGTTCAAGGCGGACGAAGCGTACCGGATCGGTGAAGGGATGGGGCCGGTGGCCGCCTATCTGAGCATCGAGGAGATCATCCGCGTGGCCCGCATGTCGGGCGCGGATGCGATTCACCCCGGTTATGGGCTGCTATCGGAAAACCCCGATTTCGTTGACGCATGTGATGCGGCGGGCATCACGTTTATTGGCCCCAAAGCCGAAACCATGCGCGCGCTGGGGGACAAGGCCAGCGCACGGCGCGTGGCGGTCGAGGCGGGTGTGCCGGTGATCCCTGCGACCGAGGTGCTGGGCACCGACATGGACGCGATCCGGACCGAGGCAGCCGAGGTCGGCTATCCTCTGATGCTTAAAGCGTCATGGGGCGGCGGCGGGCGGGGCATGCGCCCGATCAACGCCCCCGAAGAGCTGGAAGAAAAGGTGCTGGAAGGCCGTCGCGAGGCCGAGGCGGCCTTTGGCAACGGCGAAGGCTATCTGGAAAAGATGATCCTGCGCGCGCGCCACGTCGAGGTACAAATTCTTGGCGACAAACATGGCGGCATGTACCACCTGTATGAGCGCGATTGTTCCGTGCAACGGCGCAACCAAAAGGTCGTGGAACGCGCACCTGCCCCCTATCTGACCGACGCACAGCGCGAGGAGATTTGCGCGCTTGGCTACAAGATATGCAAGCATGTGAATTACGAATGTGCAGGCACCGTCGAATTCCTGATGGATATGGACGACGGCAAGTTCTATTTCATCGAGGTGAACCCGCGCGTGCAGGTGGAACACACCGTCACCGAGGAAGTCACCGGCATCGACATCGTGCGCGCACAGATCCTGATCGCCGAGGGCAAAACCATTGCCGAGGCGACCGGCAAGGACAGCCAAAGCGACGTAACCCTGAACGGTCACGCCTTGCAGACACGGATCACCACCGAGGATCCGCAGAACAACTTTATCCCCGATTATGGCCGCATCACCGCCTATCGGTCGGCGACGGGGCTGGGCATTCGTCTGGACGGCGGCACCGCCTACAGTGGCGGGGTTATCACCCGCTATTACGACAGCCTGCTGACCAAAGTCACGGCCAAGGCCCCCACGCCCGAAATGGCCATCGCCCGTATGGACCGCGCCCTGCGCGAATTCCGTATTCGCGGCGTCAGCACCAATATTGCCTTTGTCGAGAACCTGCTGAAGCATCCGACGTTTCTGGATTACAGCTATACCACCAAGTTTATCGACACGACGCCCGAGCTGTTCCAGTTCTCGCGCCGCCGCGATCGGGGCACCAAGGTTCTGACCTATATTGCGGATATTACCGTGAACGGTCACCCCGAGACCAAGGACCGCCCCCTGCCCGCCAATGCCCGCGCGCCCAAGGCGCCCGCCCCCGCGCACGAGCCGAACATGGGCACGCGCAACATGCTGGAACAACACGGCGCGCAGGCCGTTGCCGACTGGATGAAGGCACAAAAGCAGTTGCTGCTGAC
Organism: Pseudosulfitobacter pseudonitzschiae; assembly: GCF_002222635.1. Taxonomy (NCBI): domain Bacteria; kingdom Pseudomonadati; phylum Pseudomonadota; class Alphaproteobacteria; order Rhodobacterales; family Roseobacteraceae; genus Pseudosulfitobacter; species Pseudosulfitobacter pseudonitzschiae. The sequence goes on from NZ_CP022415.1 coordinate 2,004,796, forward strand.
CGACACGACCATGCGCGACGGGCACCAGTCGTTGCTGGCCACGCGGATGCGGTCAATCGACATGATCCACGCGGCCCCTGCCTATGCCGCCAACCTGCCGCAACTGTTCAGCGTCGAATGCTGGGGTGGTGCAACGTTTGATGTGGCTTACCGGTTCTTGCAGGAATGCCCGTGGCAGCGCCTGCGCGATCTGCGTGCGGCGATGCCCAACGTGATGACGCAGATGTTGCTGCGTGCGTCGAACGGCGTGGGCTATACCAACTATCCCGATAATGTGGTGCAGTTCTTTGTGAAACAGGCCGCCGACAGCGGTGTCGACGTGTTCCGTGTGTTCGACAGCCTGAACTGGGTGGAAAACATGCGTGTGGCAATGGACGCGGTGGTGGACAGCGGCAAGATCTGCGAAGGTACGATTTGCTACACCGGCGATCTGCTGAACCCTGACCGCGCGAAATACGACCTGCAATATTATGTGAAGATGGGGCAGGATCTGAAAGACGCAGGCGCGCATATTCTGGGTCTGAAAGACATGGCGGGACTGTTGAAACCCGCTGCCGCCAAGGCGCTGATCGGCGCGTTGAAACAAGAGGTCGGCCTGCCGATCCACTTCCACACCCACGACACGTCGGGGGCGGCTGCGGCCACGGTCATGGCGGCTGCCGATGCGGGCGTTGATGCGGTGGATGCGGCGATGGATGCCTTCTCGGGCGGCACCTCACAGCCTTGTCTTGGGTCCATCGTCGAGGCCCTGCGCAACACCCCGCGCGACACCGGTCTGGACACGGCTGCCGTGCGCGAGATGTCGGATTACTGGGAAGGTGTGCGCGCACAATATGCCGCCTTTGAGGCCGGGCTGATGGCCCCTGCGTCCGAGGTCTATCTGCACGAGATGCCCGGCGGGCAGTTTACCAACCTCAAGGCGCAGGCGCGCTCGCTGGGGCTGGAAGACCGCTGGCACGAGGTGGCGCAGACCTATGCGGATGTGAACCAGATGTTCGGCGATATCGTGAAGGTCACGCCCTCGTCCAAGGTGGTGGGCGACATGGCGCTGATGATGGTCAGTCAGGGTCTGACCCGCGATCAGGTTGAAGACCCCAAGACCGACGTGGCCTTTCCCGACAGTGTCGTGGACATGATGCGCGGCAATCTGGGCCAGCCTCCGGGCGGGTTTCCTGCAGGCATCCAGAAAAAGGTGCTGAAGGGCGAAAAACCTTCGACCGACCGCCCCGGCAAGCATCTGAAACCTGTAGACATCGAAGAGACCCGCGCGCAGGTCAGCAAGGAGCTGGAAGGCAAGACCGTAGACGACGAGGATCTGGCAGGCTATCTGATGTATCCCAAAGTGTTTATGGACTATATGGGCCGTCACCGCGCCTATGGTCCCGTGCGGACCCTGCCCACGCATACGTTCTTTTACGGGATGAGCCCTGCGGAAGAGATCAGCGTTGAAATCGACCCCGGCAAGACGATGGAAATCCGCCTGCAGGCTGTGGGCGACACCGGTGAAGACGGCGAGGTTAAGGTGTTCTTTGAACTCAACGGCCAGCCGCGCGTGATCCGTGTGCCGAACCGTCTGGTAAAATCCACCACCCAACAGCGCCCCAAGGCCGAGATGGGTAACCCCAACCACATCGGCGCGCCGATGCCCGGTGTGGTGGCGACAGTGGCCACATCCGCAGGCACACAGGTGAAAGAGGGCGATCTGCTGCTGACCATCGAAGCGATGAAGATGGAAACCGGCATCCACGCCGAACGCGATGCAGTGGTCAAGGCGGTGAACGTGCAACCCGGCAGCCAGATCGACGCCAAAGATCTGTTGATCGAGTTGGAGTGACAAAAGCGCTGATCGACACGCCACAACCTCTGTCCGGGACTTTCGGGCAGAGCCACACACCGGAGCCCCCATGCAACGCCTTGCCCTGATTTCCCTGCTGGTGCCCGACTATGATGCGGGTATCGCCTTTTACGTCGACAAGATGGGGTTCGAATTGCTTGAAGACACCGACATGGGCAAAGGCAAGCGTTGGGTGCGGGTGGCGCCTGCGGGGGCAGAGACCGCGTTTTTGCTCGCCCGAGCGGTGGGCCCGCAGCAAACCGCCGCCATCGGCAATCAGGGCGGCGGGCGGGTCTGGCTGTTTTTACAGACCGACGATTTCGCCGCTGACCATGCGCGGCTGCGTGCCGCCGGCGTTAGCTTTGAAGAATCGCCGCGCGCCGAGCCCTATGGAACAGTTGCTGTCATGCAGGACATTTTTGGCAACCGCTGGGATCTGATCCAGTTCGCGCAACCCGCCCCCTGACCTGCCCCGTCACTTCTGCCCCGCCATGTCAGCCACGGGGCAAATGTGAACTTTTTTTAAAGAACCTCAATTTTCCACTTGCAGCCGGATGCCCGCGTTTGTACATCCGCCCTACCAAAAGGAAGCGGGCGTAGCTCAGGGGTAGAGCATAACCTTGCCAAGGTTAGGGTCGGGCGTTCGAATCGCCTCGCCCGCTCCAATTTGGTCCTGCCCACCCACGCAGGAAACAGACAAGGCCGCCTTCGGGCGGCCTTTCTGCTGTTTGGGGTGCCGTGCCCTCCACCCCGATCAATATTACTGTCGCATATCCAACGCATCGGCTCCCGCTTTCCACCCGCGCCGACTCCCCCAGAATGATAGACGTCTCTCAAAAAATGATTGACGTCTATCATCGTGACTGCTCTACACGTCACAGGGAGAGATCAATGAACAGTCGGCGGCCAACTTTGGCAGACGTCGCGCAGCGCGCGGGCGTCAGCTATGCGACGGCAGACCGCGTCGTGAACGGGCGTGGTGGCGTGTCGGAAAAGACCGTGCGCAACGTGCGCACAGCAGTCAGTGATCTGAACTATGTGCGCAATGTTGCTGCGGCCAATCTGTCCCAGCAGAGGTATTACCGCTTTGCCGCCGTGCTGCCCGAAGGAACCAATGCGTTCTTTGCGCGGATGCGCGCCTTGCTTGGGGCTGCGGCTGAACGGCTGTTGGTGGACCGTGTAAATCTGACCATCGAAACAGTTGCCGCATTCGACCCCGGCGCCTTGCGCGACCGGCTGGAATCGCTGGCTGCCGAAGGTGTGGATGGCATTGCCCTCGTGGGCAGTGATGATGTTTCAACCGTAGACGCCATCGCCGCCCTGCGCGACGGCGGTATTCCGGTGTTGACGCTGGTATCAGAAGTGCCCGGATCAAACCGCGCGGCCTATGTGGGGATCGACAACACCGTCGCGGGCAGCACCGTTGCGCGGTTGATCACACTGGCGCATGGCGGACGCAGCGGGCGGATTTTGCCGATTGTCGGCGGGCTTTCGGCACGCGACCACGCCGACCGGATGCAGGGATTACGCAACACTGTGCCGTCGCAAATCACGCTGGCACCGGTGATCGAAGGGCGCGATCGTTCTGATCTGGTCGAAACCTTTGTTGCGGATGCTCTAAAGGCTGACCCGTCGATCACCGCCATCTACAGCGCGGGTGGCGGCAATTCAGGTCTGGTGCGTGTGCTAAAGTCCCTGCCCCAAGACCGCCCGCGCCCCATCGTGGTGCTGCACGAACTTGTGGCCAATACCCGCAGCGCACTGGAACAAGACCTTATCGACATCATCATTGACCAGCGCCCCGAAGAAGAGGTGGCCCGCGTCATCGAAAGCTTGCGCCTGCTGGCCGACCGGCGCGACCCGCTCATGACCGATCCGATTGTTCCGACGATCTACGTTCGTGAAAACCTTCCCCAAGATACACAAAGCACACAAGCAGGAGAGCCGCCGAAATGAGCAGCTTTTTCAACGATATCGCCCCCCTGACCTATGACCCCGATGCCGATGGTCTGGCATTCCGGCACTACAATCCCGACGAAATGCTTCAGGGTAAGCGGATGGAAGACCACCTGCGTTTTGCCGTTGCCTATTGGCACAGTTTTGCGTGGCCCGGTGGTGACCCGTTTGGCGGCCAGACCTTTGACCGGCCCTGGTGGGGCGAGACGATGGATGGAGCGCGGCTGAAGGCCGAAATCGCGTTCGAAATGTTCGAGATATTGGGCGCGCCCTATTTCTGCTGGCACGACGCCGACATCCGCCCCGAGGGTGCGACATTCGAGGAGAGCAAGCGGAACTTTGACGAGATCATTGATCTGTTCGAAGAGAAAATGGAAAGCTCGAAAACCAAATTGCTGTGGGGCACGGCCAATCTGTTTTCAAACCGCCGTTTCATGTCGGGCGCGGCCACCAACCCCGACCCTGATGTATTTGCGTGGTCTGCGGCGACGGTGAAAAACTGTCTGGATGCGACGCACCGCCTGAAGGGGCAGAACTATGTTCTGTGGGGCGGTCGCGAGGGGTACGAGACGCTGTTGAACACCGACATGGGGCAGGAACTGGACCATATGGGCCGCTTTCTGTCGATGGTCGTCGATTACAAGCACAAGATCGGTTTCAAAGGGCAAATCCTGATCGAGCCCAAGCCGCAAGAGCCGACCAAACACCAGTATGATTACGATGTTGCCACTGTTTACGGCTTTCTTCAGCGGTTCGGGCTGGAGAAAGAGGTGAAGGTGAACATCGAACAGGGGCACGCGATACTGGCGGGTCATTCGTTCGAACATGAACTGGCGATGGCGCGCGAGCTGGGCATTCTGGGGTCGATCGACATGAACCGCAACGATTACCAGTCCGGCTGGGACACCGACCAGTTCCCGAACAACGTGCCGGAAATTGCGCTGGCCTATTACGAAATTCTCAAGGCGGGCGGGCTGAAACAGGGTGGCACCAACTTTGACGCCAAATTGCGCCGCCAGTCGCTGGACCCGTCCGATCTGATCGCAGCACACGCCGGGGCGATGGATGTCTGCGCGCGCGGTCTGAAAGCTGCGGCGCGGATGCTGGAGGATGACGCGCTCGAAGCGCCGCGTCGTGCGCGCTATGCCGGTTGGGAAACCCCCGAGGCACAGGCCATGTTGACCAGCGATCTGGCGACGGTCGCAGCGCGGGTCGAAGGCGGCGGGATCAATCCCGAACCACGCTCGGGCCAGCAGGAAAAGCTGGAAAATATCGTGAATCGCTACGTCTGAACGACGCAAGGGAGGAAATCATGAAGACCATCAAAGGGCCGGGGCTGTTTCTGGCACAATTCGCAGGCGACGAGGCCCCGTTTGACAGCTGGGGCGGGATCACCAAATGGGCCGCCGACTGTGGCTATAAGGGCGTGCAGGTGCCCGTTTGGGATGCACGGCTGGTTGATCTGGACAAGCTGGCCACGTCGGAGGCCTATCGCGACGAATGGGTGGGCCAAGCCCGCGACAACGGCGTCGAGGTTACCGATCTGTCGACGCATATTCTGGGCCAGCTTGTCGCGGTACACCCCGCATACGACTCATGGGTCGACAGCTTTGCCGCCCCGCAGGTGCAGGGCAAGCCCAAGGAACGCACCGCCTGGGCTGTCGAACAGGTGAAAAAGGCGCTGACCGCCTCGAAACATCTGGGGATCGGGCAGCATGTAACGTTTTCGGGCGGGCTGTGCTGGCCTTTCATGTACCCTTTTCCGCAGCGGCCACAGGGTATGGTGAAAACCGCCTTTGCCGAGTTGGCCAACCGCTGGCGTCCCATTCTGGATCACGCCGAGGACTGCGGCGTTGATGTCTGCTATGAGATCCACCCGATGGAAGACCTGCACGACGGGGTCACCTTCGAGATGTTCCTTGAACAGCTTGACGGGCACGCACGCTGCAACATGCTGTACGATCCGTCGCATTACGTTCTGCAATGTCTGGATTATCTCGAGAACATCGACATCTACGCCGAGCGGATCAAGATGTTCCACGTCAAGGATGCCGAGTTTAACCCGACCGGCCGTCAGGGCGTTTACGGCGGCTACCAGCCGTGGGTCGACCGCGCGGGACGCTTCCGCAGTCTGGGCGACGGTCAGGTCGATTTCGGCGCGATTTTCTCGAAGATGGCGGCGATTGATTTCGACGGCTGGGCGGTTGTGGAATGGGAATGTGCGCTGAAACACCCCGAAGACGGGGCCCGCGAGGGGGCGCAATTCGTCAAGGATCACATCATCCGCGTCACACCGCACGCCTTTGACGACTTTGCCGGTGGCGACATCGACGAGGCGACCAACAAAAAGCTGCTGGGGATTGATTGATATGAAACGCATCAGACTGGGCATGGTCGGCGGCGGCAACGACGCCTTTATCGGCGGGGTCCACCGCATTGCCAGCCGCATCGACGGGCATTTCGATCTGGTCGCGGGCGCGCTGTCCTCGACCCCAGAAAAGGCCCGCGCAAGCGCCGAGGCGCTGGGGCTGGACCCAGCGCGCTCATACGGCAGTTTCGACGAGATGGCCGAGGCTGAAGCCGCCCGCGAGGACGGCATCGAAGCGGTCAGTATCGTGACGCCGAACCACGTCCACTACCCTGCTGCCAAGGCGTTTTTGTCGCGGGGCATCCATGTGATTTGCGACAAGCCGCTGACAGCGACGTTCGAAGATGCCGAGGCCTTGGGCCCGGCTGTGGCCGCGTCCGACGCGCTGTTCGTACTGACGCACAATTACACCGGCTATCCGATGGTCCGTCAGGCGCAGCAGATGGTGACAGACGGCCAGATCGGCACGATCCGTGTCGTGCAGATGGAATATCCCCAAGACTGGATGACCGACGCGGTCGAAACCGAAGGCGTAAAGCAGGCCGAATGGCGCACCGACCCCGCGCGATCCGGCGCAGGTGGGGCCATTGGCGACATCGGCACACATGCCTATAACCTCGCGTCCTTTGTCACTGGCCTGTCGGGGCAGGAATTGTCGGCAGACCTGCACAGCTTTGGCACGGGGCGGCAGTTGGACGACAACGCACATATCATGCTGCGCTACAAAGGCGGTGCGCGCGGGATGCTGTGGTGCAGTCAGGTCGCTCCGGGCTGTGAAAACGGGCTGCGCCTGCGGGTTTACGGCGAAAAAGGCGCGCTGGAGTGGGCGCAGGAAGATCCGAACTATCTGTGGTTCACACCGCATGGCGACGCCACGCGGCGGATTACACGCAATGGTGCGGGCGCGATTGACGCGGCCACGTCGGTCAGCCGCATTCCCCCCGGCCATCCCGAAGGCTACCTTGAAGGGTTCGCCAATATCTACACCGAAGCCGCAAGCGCAATCCGTGCCGTCCAAGACGGCCAATCGCGCGACGCCGTAATGGGCAAGCTGCCGGGGATCGCCGCAGGACTGGAAGGCATGTCGTTCATCCGCGCCTGCGTTGCGTCGTCTCGCGACAATGCGGCATGGGTCACGTTGTGACGCCGCCACCTGTCCTTTCGCTGCGGGACGTGACCAAAAGCTTTGGTCCGGTCGAGGTTTTGCATGGCCTTGATCTGGATCTGCGAGCCGGCGAGGTTCTGGCGCTGATCGGGGAAAACGGCGCCGGAAAATCCACGACGATGAAAATTCTTGCCGGATACCAGCCCGCCACATCGGGGCGCATCCTGCTGGATGGTGAAGAGGTGCAGTTCGACACGCTGCACGCGGGTGAGGATGCAGGGATCGTGATGATCCATCAGGAATTCAACCTTGCCGAACAGCTGACCGTTGAACAGAACATCTTTCTGGGCCGTGAATTGCAGCGTGGCTGGTTGCTGGACAAGGCGCGGATGCGCCAATTGACGCGCGAATATCTTGCGCGGGTCAACTGCCATGTGCATCCAGACACACTGGTGTCGAAACTGTCGAATTCGGACAAGCAGATGGTCGAGATTGCCAAGGCACTCAGCCGCGACGCGCGGGTGTTGATCATGGACGAGCCGACTGCCGTGCTGACCGGTTCCGAGGCGCGTATCCTGTTCGATCAGGTGCGCGTCATCAAGGCGGCGGGCACGGCCATTTTGTTCACATCGCACAAGCTGGGAGAAGTGGCAGAGATTGCCGACCGCGTCACCGTTCTGCGTGATGGCGCGGTGGTGCATCACGGGCTTGCCCGGGACACATCCGAAGACGCGATGGCCACAGCAATGGTCGGACGGGATGTGTCGGACCTGTTTCCCGACAAACCGGCCGCTGCCCCCGACCGCGAGACGATTATGCGCGTCGCGGATCTGAATGTGCCGGACTATGCCAGTGGCATCGGCTTTGAGCTGAAACGGGGCGAGATTCTGGGCATTGCTGGGCTGATCGGGTCGGGCCGGACCGAGGCAATGGAAGGTTTGTGCGGTCTGCGCCCTGCCTCAATCGGTACGCTTGAAATCGAAGGTAAACCGGTGCGCATCGCGCGCCCCTCGGACGCGTTGGAACACGGGCTGTGCTATCTGACCGAAGACCGCAAATTGCGCGGGCTGCTGTTGCAAAAGGGCATGCGCGAAAACCTGACCCTGCAGGCGCTGCACAGGTTCGGCGGGTTTCTTGTCGATCAGGCCGCCGAGAACCGTGCGCTGGATCAGGCGATAAAAGATTTCGACATTCGCGCCGGACGCCGCGGCATCCGTGTTGGCAATCTGTCGGGCGGCAACCAGCAAAAGCTGTTACTGGCCAAGGTAATGCAGTCAGAACCAGTGATTTTGATCGTCGACGAACCGACGCGGGGCATCGACATCGGGACCAAGCAACAAATCTATATGTTCCTGCGCAGACTTGCCGATGCGGGCCATGCGATCGTCGTCATCTCGTCCGAGATGCAAGAGGTCATCGGCCTGTCGGACCGTGTGATGGTCATGCGCTCGGGCAAGGTGGCGGGCGTGCTGTCGGGCGACGGGATCACAGAAGACGCAATCGTGCGGCACGCTATGGGCGTGGGCGCAAACAGTTCTGAAAAGGTGGCATAATGACAACCGAAACCCTGAAAACAGGTGCCCGCCGGACGTTGCCGTCGATGAGCGTGCTTGGACCCGTGATCGCACTGGTCGTGCTGGTTGTGATCGGTGCCGCGATGAACTCGAACTTTCTGGGTGCTGCGAACATCAGCAACGTGCTGGCGCGCTCTGCCTTTATCGGGATCATTGCGGTCGGCATGACCTTTGTGATCACTGCAGGCGGGCTTGATCTGTCGGTGGGGTCGATGGCGGCCTTTATCGCGGGATTGATGATTTTGGTGATGAACGCCGCCCTGCCGACGTTGGGCGTGGGGGTGCCGATCATCCTGCTGGGCATGGCTGTGGCACTGGTCGCGGGCATACTGGCGGGGCTGCTGAACGGGTTTTTGATAACCACGCTGGGGATCGAGGCGTTTATTGTCACCCTTGGCACGATGGGCATCTATCGCAGCCTTGTGACTTGGCTGGCCGACGGCGGCACCCTGAGCCTTGATTTCGGGCTGCGCACTTTTTACCGCCCTGTCTATTACGAGGGAATTCTAGGCATCAGCTGGCCGATTATCGTCTTTGCGCTAATGGTGATCATCGGTGAAATCCTGATGAGCCGGTCGCGCTTTGGCCGCCACTGCGCTGCCACTGGATCAAGCGAACACGTCGCCCATTATTCCAATGTCAACGTGAACCGCACCCGCCTGCTGACCTATGCGATGCTGGGTATGTTGGTCGGGGTCGCCACAATCATGTACGTTCCGCGCCTTGGCTCGGCGTCGGCGTCGACCGGTGTGCTGTGGGAACTGGAAGCGATTGCAGCCGTGATCATTGGCGGCACCATCCTCAAGGGCGGCTTTGGCCGCGTCTGGGGCACGGTGATCGGCGTGCTGATCCTGAGCCTGATCGACAATATTCTGAATTTGACCGACCTGGTTTCGCCCTATCTGAACGGCGCGATTCAAGGGGTTATCATCATTCTCGCTGTAATCTTGCAGCGCGAAGCCAAGGCGAAAGGCTGAAAGCCGCGCCATTTTTAGGGAGGAAGATATATGTCCTACATGAAATCAGTACTTGCCGGATGCACGGCCATCGCCCTGACCGCAGGGGCCACCTTTGCGCAGGATGCAGAGGTCAAAGTGATCGGCGTGTCGATTCCTGCTGCGACCCACGGTTGGGCCGGTGGCATGAACTTTCACGCCCAGCAAACTGTCAACCGGCTGGAAGAAGTCTATCCCAACCTCGACTTCGTGCTTGCCACGGCCTCTGACGCGGGCAAGCAGGTGAACGACATCGAAGACATGGTGGCCACGCGCAACATCAGCGCGCTGGTGGTTTTGCCGTTCGAATCCGCCCCGCTGACCCCGCCGGTTCAGGCCGTCGCTGAAAGCGGCGCATGGGTCACCGTTGTAGATCGCGGCCTGTCCATCGAAGGCATCGAGGATCTGTACGTCGCGGGCGACAACCCCGGCTTTGGCCGCGTATCGGGTGACTATATGGTTGACCAGATGCCAGACGGCGGCAAGATCGTCGTGTTGCGCGGCATCCCCACAACCATCGACAACGAGCGTGTGGAAGGATTTCAGGCAGCCATCGAAGGGTCGGGCATCGAGATCATCGACATGGAGCACGGCAACTGGAACCGCGATGACAGCTTCAACGTGATGCAGGACTTTTTGTCCAAACACCCGCAGATTGATGCGGTCTGGGCGTCGGACGATGACATGGCCGTGGGCGTTCTGGGCGCGATTGACGCGGCAGGCCGCGACGACATCCAGTTCGTGCTGGGCGGTGCCGGCATGAAGGAAATGGTCAAACGCGTCATGGATGGCGACAAGATGATCCCCGCCGACGTGACCTATCCACCGTCGATGATCGCCACCGCGATTGAAATGACAGCCGTGGGCATGACGTCGAACGCCCCGGTTTCGGGTACGTTCACCATCGGGTCGGTTCTGATCACAGCCGAGAACGCGGCGCAGTTCTACTATCCCGACAGCCCGTTCTAAGACCAGCTTCCGGACAGGTCCGCCTGTCCGGAAACACCACTGCAAAAGCAGCAGGCTAGAATGCTTTGAACGTCATTGTGGTCAGCGACCGTTCGATGCCGTCGATGTCCAGCAAATGATCGTTGATATATTTGCCCACGTCTTCCCCTTCGGGAATATAGGCCTTCATCATCAATTCATAATGTCCGCTGGTCGAATACAGTTCAGAGTGGATTTCGCGCAGGGCTATTTCCTTGGCCACCTGATAGGTCGTCCCCGGTTTGCACTGGATCTGGATGAAAACGCATGTGGACATGGGGCCTCCGGTCGGGCGGTTGGTGTGGTGGTATTGCTGGCACAAATACACAGGGCTGCGCAATCCCTGCTGCACGCTCTTGGCCTGCGCGGATCGTGCGCCTATAAGGGCGGCGCAGTCATGTGAGGCACCCAATGCGCAGCGCTACCATCACCCGCCAGACGGCGGAAACCGAGATTTCAGTCACCATCAACCTTGATGGCACCGGTTCCTATGACAACCAGACCGGCATCGGCTTTTTCGACCACATGCTTGACCAGCTTGCCCGCCACTCGCTGATCGACATGACAATCCGCGCAAAGGGCGATCTGCACATCGACGATCACCACACCGTCGAAGACACCGGCATCGCGCTGGGTCAGGCGCTGGCGCAGGCCTTGGGCGACAAACGCGGCATCGTGCGCTATGGCAGTTGCCTGTTGCCGATGGACGACGCACAGGTGCGCACAGCACTGGACCTGTCGGCGCGGCCCTATCTGATCTGGAACGTCGCCCTGCCGACCGCGAAAATCGGCAGTTTCGACACCGAACTGGTGCGTGAATTCTTCACCGCCCTGGCCACACATGGCGGTATCACGTTGCATGTTGATATGTTGCACGGGCTGAACAGCCACCACATCGCAGAAGCCACGTTCAAATCTGTCGCCCGCGCGCTGCGCCAAGCGGTCGAAACCGACCCGCGCAAGGCCGATGCCATCCCGTCGACCAAGGGTGCGCTGTAACGTGCTGACAACGATTATTGATTACGACAGCGGCAACCTGCATTCGGCCCACAAGGCGTTCGAGCGGATGGCGTCGGAAACTGGCAACGGCACGGTCTGCGTCACCTCGGACGCTGATGTGGTTGCAAAGGCCGACCGTATCGTGCTGCCCGGCGATGGCGCCTTTCCGGCCTGCTGGGAGGCACTGAGCGGGCATTCGGGCCTGCTGGCCGCCCTGCGCGAAGCGGTCGAGGTCAAAGCCCGCCCTTTCTTGGGCATCTGTGTGGGCATGCAGCTGATGGCGACATTGGGCCGTGAATACCGCGACACCCCGGGGCTGGACTGGATCGCGGGCGCGGTTGTGCCGATCACGCCCGATGATCCTGCATTGAAGGTGCCGCACATGGGCTGGAACGATCTGGTTCTGGACGCGCCGCATCCGGTCTTTGACGGCATCAGCACCGGCGATCACGCCTATTTCGTGCATTCCTATCATTTCGAAGTCGCCGACCCCGCCCAGCGACTGGCGCATGTGGACTATGGTGGCGATGTCACGGCTGTCATCGGCACGGGCACCATGCTGGGGATGCAATTCCACCCCGAGAAAAGCCAGCGTGCCGGTTTGCAGATGATCGCGAACTTCCTGAGCTGGAAGCCCTGAGACGCCGTTCAGGCGGGCCTGTTTGGCCATCAGTCCACACGGCTCCATGTCTGGCTTTGACATATCGGGCCAAGACAACCCTGAACCTTCATCGTGTTGCCCTGAACCCTAAGCGTACCCGGATATTCGCGGTCTTTCGCAGGAACATAGGCACGGCCCACGTAAACGCCCTCTTCCGGGACCATCCCCCAAAACAGGCGTTTGCCTACATTGGGGTGGTTGATCTCGTTCCCGTTCGCATCAAATGCACGGGTCATGGTGCCGCACAGCGCATCACCGCAAGGTTTGGCCACCACATAAGCAGTCTGGCCCTTTTGGTCAGGCTCGGTGTGCCATGTCCCTTCGGGCGAAGCAGCGTCTGCCAGCGACGTCCACAGGGCCAGTATCAAAGCACCACCCAACAAAGGCGCGCCCATTCGCTGAAGGGCGTCGGAACAGGTGTCTGACATCGCAAGCATCAATAAAATCCTTCTGGAGATAGCGACCTGAACCGCGGGTTCGAATCGCGCCAAATGCCCAGACCAAATAAGGCCATGTAGAACCAACGCGCCCACGATCGAAATGTTCCTGGCACAAGTCGCGACGCTGTGGCCCCTTGTGCGGAATGCCGCCAGAAGTGTCGGGCGGCATGAAAAATCCGGCCACCGCAGGCAACCGGATACAGGTTTTCGCAATGTTTGGCGCTTAGTTCACGCGGCTCCATGTCTGCTTTTTGCAGATTGGCCCGACGCAACCCGACACTTTCAGCGTGTTGCCCGACAGCGCCATTTTCGACCGGTATTCCTTGCCCGAGGACGGCTGCCAGATAGTGCCGCCACTGTATTTACCACTGCCATCGGACTTCATATCCCACACCAGCTTCTTGCCAAGGTTCTCGGACTTGTATTCGCCGGTATCATTGAATGTATTCGAAATCGTGCCGCACAACGACGCACCGCAGGGTGCAAATTTGACATAGGCATAGGCGCCATCGTCCACTTGAGTTTTCCACGTGCCCAAGACCGGATCGGCCAGTGCCGTCCCTGCCATAACAACACCCGCCGCAACCGCGATGATAAAGCGTTTCATCTGAATCTTCTCCCTGTTTCCCACTTCATCCTGATGCAGGTGACCATCGTCTGGCAAGGTTGCCGTAAGGTCGCGTTGCAAATCCGGCGGACCCGTGCCAAAGCAGTCCAAAATGAAAGGTGCGCCCATGATCCTCTACCCCGCAATCGACCTGAAAGACGGTCAGGCCGTGCGTCTGGTACACGGCGACATGGCGCAATCCACCGTGTTCAACGACGATCCGGCAGCGCAGGCGCGCGCCTTTGTCAATGCAGGTTGCACATGGTTGCATCTGGTCGATCTGAACGGTGCCTTTGCCGGGCAACCCGTCAACGCAGCCCCCGTCGAGGCGATCCTTAGGGCATGCCCCGTCCCTGCCCAACTGGGCGGCGGTATCCGCGACATGGCCACCATCGAAAGCTGGCTGGACAAGGGGCTGGCGCGCGTCATTCTGGGCACGGTGGCGGTTGAAAATCCCGATCTGGTTCGCGAAGCCGCCCGCGCGTTTCCGGGACAGGTCGCTGTGGGCATCGACGCGCGCAATGGCCGTGTTGCGACCAAAGGCTGGGCCGAAGAAACCGACGTGATGGTGACCGATCTTGCCAAATCCTTTGAGGATGCAGGCGTTGCCGCGATCATCTACACCGACATCATGCGCGACGGCGCGATGGGTGGCCCCAACGTGGACGCCACTGCCGATCTGGCCCGGGCCGTGTCGATCCCCGTGATCGCCAGCGGCGGTGTGTCGTCACTGGACGACCTGCAAGCACTCAAGGCCACGGGCGTCATCTCGGGCGCCATCTCGGGCCGCGCGCTGTATGACGGTGCGATTGATCTGGCACAGGCGCTCAGGGCACTGGCCCAAGACTAGGCAGCGCGTCTGCGGGCTTGCCCCGTTGCTCGCGCGCGCCTATAGCAACCCCATGCTTAAAACCCGCATCATCCCCTGCCTTGATGTCGCTGATGGCCGTGTGGTCAAGGGCGTCAATTTCGTTGATCTGGTGGACGCAGGCGATCCGGTCGATGCCGCACGCGCCTATGACGCCGCCGGCGCCGACGAGCTGTGCTTTCTCGACATCCATGCCACCCACGAGAATCGCGGCACCATGTTCGACGTGGTGCGCCGCACCGCCGAAGCCTGCTATATCCCGCTGACTGTTGGCGGCGGCGTGCGCACATCCGAAGACGTGCGCGACTTGCTGCTGGCAGGTGCCGACAAGGTCAGCTTCAATTCCGCCGCCGTGGCCGATCCCGACGTGCTGGCCCGCGCCGCCGACCGTTTCGGCAGCCAGTGCATCGTCTGCGCCATCGACGCCAAAACGGTTGAACCCGGCCGCTGGGAAATCTTCACCCACGGCGGGCGCAAACCCACAGGCATTGACGCGGTTGAATTCGCCATTATGGCCGCTGCCAAAGGCGCCGGTGAAATCCTTCTGACCTCGATGGATCGTGATGGCACCAAACAGGGTTTCAACCTGCCCCTGACCCGCGCCATCGCCGATGCCGTCACGGTTCCGGTGATCGCGTCGGGCGGTGTCGGCACGCTTGACCATCTGGTCGACGGCGTGCGCGAAGGCCACGCCTCTGCCGTGCTTGCTGCGTCGATTTTCCATTTCGGCACATATACAATCGCCGAGGCCAAAGCGCACATGGCCGCTGCCGGTCTGAACATGAGGCTGACATGACCCTGAACGACCTCTACGCCACGATCGTCGCCCGAAAATCTGCTGATCCTGCCAGCAGCTGGACTGCCCAGCTTCTGGCCAAAGGCCCGGAAAAATGCGCCGAAAAATTCGGGGAAGAGGCTGTAGAGGCCATCATCGAAGCCGTCCGCGACGACAAAGCCGCGCTGACCTGCGAAGCGGCAGACGTACTATATCATTTGCTGGTCATGCTCACCGCCCGCGACGTCCCGCTTGACGATGTGTTGGCCGAACTGGACCGTCGCCAGTCCCGTTCCGGCATCGAAGAAAAAGCCGCCCGCGATTGACGTGACACGCCAGGTCCTCTTTTGGCCCGAAATATCCCGGGGGAGTCGCGCAAACGACGGGGCAGAGCCCCGAAATTCCGCAATCACAGCTTGGAGCTGATGATTCCCGTCGCAAACCCGCCCTTGCGCAATTCACCGAACAAGCGCTGGTATTCGATCTTGGGGCACCGGTTCTGGATCACCGTGATCCCCCGCGCTTCAGCCTTGGCGGCAGCTTCGGCGTGTTCCACTCCGATCTGCATCCAGACAGTGCGCAGGTCCGGATACACCTCTAGCGCTTCGTCCACGATGGCAGGCACGGCTTCGGATTTGCGAAAAATATCGACCATATCCACCGGCGCATCAACCTGCGACAGCTTGGCCACGATTCGCTGGCCGAACAGCATCTGCCCTTCCGCCCCCGGATTCACCCCGATCACGCGATAGCCCCGCAGTGACAGATAGCGGGCCACATAGTGGCTGGGCCGCACCGGATTGGTCGACACACCCACAACCGCGATCACCCGCGTGCGCTGCAACACGTTTTTCAGCAGATCATCCGAATAATGCATAGCCACTCCTTGTTTGCATTTTCCTACACCGGTTCAGGACATAAAAAAAGCGCCCCAAAGCCGTTTGGCATGGGGCGCAAGGTATGGAACGAGGGACAGTGCTTGGGGCATCAGGAGTTCCGGACCTGCTGCCTATGACCCCAAGATAATATCATCTTTCGGGTTATGAAGACCTTGTCGCAATTGTGTGAACGAAACGTAAAACCTTGGGCTGAAATTCGCTCAAAACCGCGCTAGAAACCGGTTCAGTCAAAGATGTCTTCAACCACATCAAAAACTTCTTCGATCAGATTTTTGAACCCGAATGCTTTTTTGCGTTTGATTTTACGCGGTTTTTTCAACTTCACCGGTTGTTGCCCCATCACTGGATGCGGCTTATGCGCGACGCTCTCGCGCGCGTGATGATCCGTGCGCAGCATCTTGAGATTGTGCAAGGGCGCGCCGCATTGCACGCAAGTCAGCTCATGTCGCGTCCGGTCCAGAACCAGCGCGGCCCGCGTCCCGCAATAACAGCAGGTCGCAATCTTGGTCGGATAACTCATGAAGAAGCCCTTGGTCAGCTACGTGCCTTCGTGGCATATAGGGCCAAAGCCGCAGCATTCGAGACGTTGAGCGAGCCAAACCCGCCACTTGCGTCAATGCGTACCAGCGCGTCACAGGTCTCTTTGGTCTTTTCCCGCAGTCCCGGCCCCTCGGCGCCCAGCACCAACGCCACAGGCTCGCTTGTGCGCCCTGCCACAGCCGCTTCGATGGTCTGCTCGGCCTCGCCATCCAGTCCCAACACAAGATAGCCCATATCTTGCAATTCGGTGATCGCGTCAGCCAGATTGCGCACCCGCAAATAGGGCTGGCGTTCCAGCGCACCGCTGGCGGTTTTGGCCAGCGCACCTGTTTCGGGGGCCGAATGGTGGCGTGTGCCGATCACTGCCGACGCGCCCAGCACTTCGGCAGACCGCAGGATCGCGCCCACATTGTGCGGGTCGGTCACACGGTCCAGCAGAATTACCCGCGGCACTTCTGCGCCAATCGCCACATCGGCCAGCCTGCCCCACTCCAGCGGCTTGACCTCCATCGCGGCCCCTTGATGCACCGATCCGGGGTCCAGCGGCGCGCTAAAGCTGCGCGGATCGACAATCTCGGGTTCGATACCGGCCTCTGCGATCGCCTCGGCCAGTTTGTTGTGCGCGTTCAACGTCACGATCAGGCGCAGCTTTTCGCGTTTGGGGTTCACCAGCGCATCACGCACCGCATGCAGACCAAACAGCCAGACGGTGGTGGCCGCCTCGACCTTTTTGGCCTGTTCCTTGGCCACGACCCACTTGGGTTTTTTCACTTTATTCATCGCTGAACCTCGTCTTTGATGCGCGCCGCACGAAGACAATGTTCGCGCCTGTGCCTTAACCCGGGCAAAAGGCCAAATTCTGCCTTGACGCCCTTCTGGACCGCTTGTAATCACGCCCCCACGCCCAGCGCAATGCGCATGGGCTAAAGTGGGCGACAGGCCGCAAGGTGTGGCAGGGGACTGTAACTCCCTCGCGGAGACGCACGCCTGGTTCGATTCCAGGGTCGCCCACCACTTTATCTCTTTATCACCCGACGGCATTCCGCTTTTCCAGCGTGCCGATATGGCAGCACGCTGCGCGTTCTGGTGAAATGCGCCAGCGCCCCGAAACGGGTTTTCGCAGCGTTCTGAAAATTCGCCAGTTGCGAGGTTCCGCGCCGTCAATGTCCGAACACGCAGCGCACCGTCTGCGGTCGAACCGGCAACCTGCTAGAGCGCACCATCAGTGGGGCGGGTTCCGGCTCGATTGTGCCGCTTGCACGTCATCGGGCCACGTGGACCGGATAAAGGCCAGCACCTCCCAGATTTCGTCGTCGGACATTACCCCGTCAAATCCGGGCATCCCGCTGTTGAAATCCGTGATGCCACGCGCCGCCAATGTGCCCTTGCCGCCCAGTTTGGTGTATTCGAACAACAGCGCATTGTCGTGGTGCCAGGTATGACCCGTTGCATCATGTGGCGGTGCGGGCAGCACGCCATTTTCGTCGGGGGTCCGCCATTCAGCTTGCCCCTCGAGGTTGGCCCCGTGGCATGATGCGCAATGCTCTGTATAAAGCAAGCGACCCGTCGCCGTATCGCGGCCTTCCAGTTTGTGGCCTGCCACAGTCACAGTGGCCGAAAACATCAGGACAGCAATACACCACCTCATGCCACGTTCACCCAAGTACGCATGCCCCCCACCGCGTGACTGAGCATGTGGCAGTGCAGCAACCAGCGTCCGGGATTGTCAAAGACGCAGATGATATCGCGGCTTTCGCCAGCGTGAACCAGCGTCGTATCGCGCAGATCACCCAAGGTACCGTCCTTATCGGTCTCGTAGAAATGGTGGCCATGCAGGTGGATGCCGTGCGGAAAGGCTGTGTCGTTCACCAGCGTGATGCGGGCAGTCTCGCCGCGGCGGAATGACCCGAACGGATCGGCCTGCAGGTCGGAAGTGTTGTTGAACGACCAGATGTTGTCGCCCTGATGCCTGCCACCCATCGCGCCCCCCATCATCGTCAGGGTCAGGTGCTGTGCGGGCTTGTCGGGTGTCGGCAGATCGGGCGGTGCAAGCGACTTGATCGATGTTGCGTGTCGCGTTGTATTGCTGCCATCCACGATCAGCTCAGCCAGACGGTAGGCGCCTTGTCGGGTTACCATATCAAAGCCCACAGGCCCCTTAACATCCACGATCAGATCGGCCCGCTGCGCCGGAGCCAGTTCCAGATCGCCAAGCGCCCGTGGTGCGGACAGGGCCATACCGTCCAACGCCACGACCGCTCCGCTGACGCCACTGACCGCAACCGGAAAGATGCGGTTCGTTGCGGCGTTGATCAGGCGCAGCCGGATGCGATCACCCGTGCTGACACGTTCTTGGGATAGAAAAGCGCGGGCAAAGTTGCCCATATAACCGCCATGCGCCACGCTGTGCATGTCGGCAAAGGCATCCAGCAACTGACCGGTCTCGTCCAGTTGCCAGTCCGACAGTAGCACAGTGATGTCATGATCGACGTCCGGAGGCACGTCGTCCTCGACGATCAGCGGCCCCATCATGCCCCGCGCGACCTGCTCGTATGAGATATAGTGCGAATGATACCAATAGGTTCCCGCATCAGGCGGCACAAAGCTGTAGGTCATGGTATCGCCCGGCTCGATAAGCTCTTGGGTTAGCATCGGCACGCCGTCCATCATGTTCTCCAGCCGGATACCGTGCCAATGCACCGCCGTGCCTTCGTCCAGCGCATTGTGCACATCAATCGCGATCCGCGCATCGCGGCGCAGTCTCAGTTCCGGCCCCGGCATCGACCCGTTAAAGCCCAGCATGGCGGTCGCGCCCTCGCCCTGTGGCAAAATTTGGCGGGTCACCTGTTGAGCCTTCAGGTGCAGGGCGTTTTGCGCCGCGAACCCGCGCACAGGCAGCAGGGAAACGGCAGAGACAGAGGCCAGGAAAGTTCGTCGGTTCATATGCAACCTTATGTTGGCATAGCCAGACAGATTATCAGAATGGCGGATTGCGTTCAGCACCGGCTACACCCTCCAGCAAGGGGAAGGTCAAACGATTTAAGATCACAGCTTTGCGAGGAAGGTGCTTTCCGAGACGCCCCCTCTCAAGCCCAGAGCGTCCAGCCCCAAGCCATCGCCAGATAGGTCAGCTGGTGCAGCGCCTGATCGGTGCCCATCGCCCGCCAGTATCCACCGTCTTGCGGGGTGTGGCAGGTTCGGTCCGACCAGCACCCCTTGGCCCAATCAATGTGGTAATGTGCGACCCATTCAATCGCCACAAGCGCCAGTATCAGCGGAAGCGATACGCCGACGATCAACAGCACCAGCGCCGACAACAGCGCATGAACGCCCGCGTGTTGCGCCCGCCCCATATGCGCATAGCGCCCGCGATCGGACAGCATACGCGGTGTCTGCAAAAAGAAATCAGCAAACATATGCTTGATCTGAAACAGAAAAAGCAGGATCAGCAAGGATGTCATCGTGGCGGTCAAAGGGCCGTCTTCTCCTGTGTTGTGCCAAGACTAGAGGCTGGATTCCCTTTCGTCCATCATTGTGGCATCCCAATGATTATGAGGCGACCAAGCCTGCACAATTCCCATTGCCCGACGCGCGCGCTGCTTGCTAAGTTAACGCCATTAAACGCTGGCGCCCAATCGGGCCCTTGCCCGATGACAATGTCTGGACAGACCCATAGAACGCAGCATTTTCAGCTTTATCTTCAAGCATTCCAAACGCGACCAACTGATCCTGCTGATGGTCACGCTGACACTGTTTCCGCTGCTCTATCTGACATTGGAGCTGCCCAAACGGATCATCAACGACGCCATCGCAGCGCGTTCGGATGTGGTTGAATATTATGGCATGTCGTTCAGCCAGATCCATTTCCTGTTGATCCTGTGCGGGCTGTTCTTGTTGGCGGTGATCGGTCACGGGCTGATGAAGATGCGCATCAATACCATGAAGGGAGTACTGTCCGAGCGTTTGCTGCGGCGGTATCGCTATGGGTTGATCGCGCGAATCTTGCGGTTTCCACAACCCTACTTCGAACGCACGTCACAGGGCGAACTGGTCAGCATGGTCACTTCGGAAAGCGAACCGATGGGCGGGCTGATGGGGGATGCGCTGGCGCAACCTGTTTTGCAGGCCGGGCAAATGCTGACGATTCTGGGGTTTCTGTTCGCGCAGTCCTTCACCTTCGGGATCGCGGCCTGTGCGTTGATCCCGTTGCAGGCGTGGCTGATCCCCAAACTGCAAAGGCGCATCAATCTTTTGAACAAAAAGCGCGTGGTGCAAGTGCGCGCGCTGGCCGCCGAGATCGGTGAAAGCGCGTCGGGCGCGGCCACCTTGCGTGTCAACGGCGGCTGGCGTTACCGGATGGCGATGATCACCGACCGTCTGGGGCGGCTCTACGAGATCCGCTTTGACATCTATCAGAAGAAATTCTTCATGAAGTTTATCAACAACTTCATCACCCAGCTGACCCCGTTTTTCTTTTTCTCGATCGGGGGATATCTGGTCATTCAGGGTCAGGTTAGCCTTGGTGCGCTGGTCGCCGCCCTTGCGGCCTACAAAGACCTGTCGAGCCCTTGGAAAGAACTACTGGTTTACTACAATCAGGCGCAGGACATGCAATTGCGCTGGGAAACCATCGCCGAGCGGTTTGCGCCCTCGGGCATGATCGACGAAGACAAGTTTTATGGCCAGCCCGACTGCCTGCCGCATCTGGACGGCGATGTGGTGCTGGACGGGGTGACCGTGCGCGACGCCGATGGCAATGCGGTGCTCGAAGACATCACCGCCACCCTGCCCGCAGGTCGCAGCATCGCCATCACCGCACCCAGCGACGAAGACCGCCGCGCGCTGGCGCAGGTGCTGACCCGCGAAACCATCCCCACCAGCGGCCATGTGCGCATCGGTGATCATGCGCTGAACGACCTGCATCAGGGCGTGATCGCCGCGCGCATCGGCCATGCCACATCGCGCCCCGTCCTGTTTCAGGGCACGTTTGGCGACAACATCATGATGGCGCTGAAACACCAGCCGCACGGACAGGGCAGCGATGCCGCTTTTGCCACCGAAGCGCTGCGCGCAGGCAACACTGATGACATGCTGGACGCGCTCTGGATGGATCTGGACCGTGCGGGCACCAAGGACAACGACGGGCTGCTGGACTGGTGGCTGGCGCTGGTCAACGGCATGGGCAGCTCTGCCGCGCTGTTTCGCCGTGCCACCGAACTGCGCATTGATCCGGCCCGCCAACCCGAACTGGCGCGACGTCTTGTTGATCTGCGCCCCGAGGTGACCGCAGCACTTGAGCAGGCCGATCTGACCCGCCATGCCTATATCTTCAGCGACGACACCTATAACCCTGCTCTTCCCGTGGCCGAAAACCTGTTGTTCGCCACCGCACGCCAGCCGGTGACGCCTGCCTTTATCGCGGGGCAGACCGAGTTTCTGGAATTGCTGGCCAAACTTGATCTGGACCGCGACCTGCTGGCGCTGACCCGCGATGTGATCGACCTGTTGCGGCAGATTTTCGGCATCGACGGCACCGATCACCCGCTGTTTCGCAAGCTGACACTTGCGCCCGAAACCTACGAGGCCGCCGTGGCAATCCTGTCGCGCCAGCGCGAGGGCACCGAGTTGACAGCCGACGACACGGCGCTGCTACTGACGGTGCCGTTCCAGATCACGTCGGACCAGATCGGCGCGGGCTTCCCCGACGAGATCAAAGCCCGCGTGCTGGAAATGCGCGGTCTACACGCAGCAGCGCTTCGGGCCAGCATGGGAACGGCCTTTGCGCCGATCAACGCGGGCGAGATCGTAGCAGGGCTGACCGTGCTGGAAAACGCCCTGTTCGGCAAAATCTCGGACGGGGCCGGATCAAAGGGCGATGAAGTGCGTTCCAAAGTGGCCGAAGTGATGCAGAACAGCGGCCTTGGCCGCGAGGTGACGCGTCTGATCCTTGATGTGCCGATTGCGCTGGGTGGCGCGAACCTGCCTGCGTTCTATGCCGAACCCGCCGCCGTCAGCCGTGCAGCGATCAAACGGCCAGATATTCTGATCCTCGAAGCGGCCCTGGCCAGTTTCGATGCCTCGATTCAAGAGGCCATGTTCGAGAACCTGCGAGACTTGCTGCCCGACACCACGCTGGTGTTCATCGCTCCAAGCTTTGAAAACGAGGATGTTTTTGACATGCAACTGGAACTAGTCGACGGACGCATCGTGGGCGGGGCCACTGCGCAGACCGCCAGCGAGGACAGCGCCACCAGCGCAGATCTGGCGCGCAAGGTGCAGGCGCTGGGATCAACCGATCTGTTTTCAGGCGTGTCGCGCAAACAGCTGCGGCTGCTGGCATTTGGCGCGCGCTGGTACACCTGCCGTGCTGGCGATTACGTGTTTCACAAGAATGATCCGCCCGCCGACGGGGCCTATATGATCCTCGAGGGCGAGGCGGACCTGTGGCTGCCCCATGCGGACAAGGACGACCAGTTGATCACCACCGTCGGTGCCGGTGCGCTGGTGGGCGAGTTGGGCCTGATCCGCAACGAGCCGCGGGCGCTGGACATGCAGGCCAAGACCGACCTGACCTGCCTGCGCATCGGCGTCGAAGAGTTTCTGGCCGTAGTCGAAAACGACGCCACCACCGCGTTCAAACTGTTGCAGGTGGTCGCGGGCTACGTCAGCACCTAGGGCATCAGTACTGCCTTGCGCTCGACCGATATCGTATCGACGCTGAGATCATCATAGGTGATGCGCACATCCAACTGCTGCACCGAACCCGCTGCAAAGACGCGGTACGGCAGCCCGTCTGCGTCGGTGATGGCCGCCGGTGCATTGCTGTCCAGATGGCACGCGGGCATCGGCCAGACCTCCATCGCGCCACCGTTTAAGGCCATTTCGATCTGCAACAATCCGCAACGCCACGACCACAGGTGCGTGACATAAACCAGATCCTGCCCGTTGTAATCGCGCACCGCCACCCAACTCGATTTGGTCGCGGTCAGGATCGGTTTGACCTCGAGCGCGGTCAGGAACTTGCCCGTAGCGACCTGTTCTTCGGCCACCAGATCGGGGCGCAGTGTCGGGGTTGGGTTGCCGCGTGTTTCATCTGCGCCAGCCATCCGGTCAATCGCCGGCGGAGGTGTTGCAGAGACTTTAGGCGGTGGCGCATCATCCCCGCCACCGGCCATCGCGATAATCGCCACAAGAATATCCAACATAGAAAAACCTCTCTCAAATCTCGCCTTTTGCCGTTGACACAACCACACTATAGTCGTCGTAAAAGACAACAGCGGGTATCGGGGCAGATACAATTATGGCACGCAAACCGGTCAAAAAACAGGATTACAACGTCGTTGTTGTCGGCCAGTCCGGGCGGCTGGGGTACGAGGCGATCCTGTTCGCGGCCTCGTTGCGCCATCACAGCCCCGATTTCGCAGGCCGCTTGCTGGTGGCCGAACCGCAACCGGGCCCGCTGTGGCCGAATGATCCGCGCATCAAACCCGACGTGCGCGCAGCACTTGAAAGTTTGGGTGCCGAGATCGTGCCGTTTCACAGCGCCCACTTTGGCGCGGCCTACCCCTATGGCAACAAGATCGAGCTGCTGTCGGCCCTGCCAGAGGGCGCGCCGTTCGTGTTCTTTGACACCGACACGCTGATCACCGGCGAACTGACATCGGTGCCCTTTGATTTCAACCGCCCCTCGGCGTCGCTGCGCCGCACCGGCACGTGGCCCAAACCCGAACTTTACGGCCCCGGCTATACGGGGCTGTGGCAATCGCTTTATGATAAATTCGGGCTCGATTTCGCGTCCAGCACCGACCCGTCCGAACCTGACGAATACTGGGCGCGCTACCTCTATTTCAACGCGGGCTATTTCTTTTACAAATGCCCCCGCGTCTTTGGCGACCGCTTTCGCGAATATGCGCTGGCAATCCGCGACGACACGCCGGTTGAGCTGTGCTGCCAAGAGTTGGATCCGTGGCTGGACCAGATCGCCCTGCCCTTGGTCATTCACAGCCTTGGCGGCGGGCGCGATACGCTGCCACCCGGTCTGTTGGATGGCACAATCAGCTGCCATTACCGCCTTCTGCCGTTGCTTTATGCGCGCGAAGCCGAACACGTGATCGCCACACTGGAAGAGATCGCAGCCCCCAACAAGCTGAAAAAAGTGCTGAAAGGCTCCGAACCGATCAAACGCATGGTGTATCAAGGGCGCGGCGAAAAAGTGCGCGCGCTGTTTGACCAGAACAACCTGCCCCGCCGCGAACAGGCGATCCGCAACCGGATAAAATCCGAAGGCTTCTGGATGCGCTAGACGCGCCCGCCTTTCCTTTCACAGGCGCTCACACCAGCTTGCGGGGTCCACACCGATCCCTTACCCATGTGCGCAGAAACCCTGGAGGAGACAGCCATGACAGATGAAACATCATACGGCTTTGACACGCTGCAAATTCACGCGGGCGCACGCCCCGATCCGGCCACGGGCGCACGGCAGACGCCGATCTACCAGACCACGGCCTATGTGTTCCGCGACGCCGACCACGCAGCAGCACTGTTCAACCTGCAAGAGGTCGGGTTCATCTATTCGCGCCTGACCAACCCAACGGTCGCCGTTCTGCAAGAACGCATTGCGACGCTTGAGGGGGGCGTGGGTGCTGTGTGCTGTTCGTCGGGTCACGCCGCGCAAATTATGGCGCTATTCCCGCTAATGATGCCGGGTAACAATGTTGTGGTTTCCACACGCCTGTATGGCGGCACGGTTACCCAGTTCACCCACACCATCAAACGCTTTGGCTGGAGCGCGAAATTCGTCGACTTCGACGATCTCGACGCGGTCAAGGCGGCCTGCGACGACCAGACCCGTGCGGTCTTCTGCGAGGCAATCGCCAACCCCGGCGGATATATCACCGATCTGGACGCGATCAGCGCCATTGCGGACGAAGCGGGCGTTCCGCTGATCGTCGACAACACCTCGGCCACGCCGTATCTGTGCCGCCCCATCGAACATGGTGCGACGCTGGTCGTACATTCAACCACCAAATACCTGACCGGCAACGGCACCGTCACCGGCGGCTGCATTGTGGACAGCGGCAAATTCGACTGGTCGGCATCGGACAAGTTCCCATCGCTGAGTGCGCCCGAGCCCGCCTATCACGGGCTGAAGTTTCACGAGACATTCGGCGCGCTGGCCTTCACCTTTCACGGCATCGCCATCGGCCTGCGCGATCTGGGCATGACGATGAACCCGCAGGCGGCGCA
The DNA here is from genome assembly GCF_002222635.1 of Pseudosulfitobacter pseudonitzschiae. Lineage (NCBI taxonomy): Bacteria > Pseudomonadati > Pseudomonadota > Alphaproteobacteria > Rhodobacterales > Roseobacteraceae > Pseudosulfitobacter > Pseudosulfitobacter pseudonitzschiae. The sequence goes on from NZ_CP022415.1 coordinate 2,030,650, forward strand.
CTACACGCTGATGGGCACCGAAACCCTGTCGCTGCGCATGGACCGGCACGTCGAGAACGCGATGAAAGTCGCCGCGTGGCTGGAGAACGATCCACGCATTGATTATGTCACCTATGCTGGCCTGAAATCTTCGCCCTATAACGAACGGGTCGCGAAGATCTGCCCGCGCGGCGCAGGTGGTCTGTTCACCTTTGCGGTCAAGGGCGGCTACGACGCTTGCATCAAGCTGGTGAACAGTCTGGAGATTTTCAGCCACGTTGCCAACCTTGGCGATACGCGGTCGTTGATCATTCACTCGGCGTCGACTACGCACCGTCAGTTGACCGAAGAACAACAGATTGCGGCAGGGGCCGCGCCCGAAGTGGTGCGCGTGTCAATCGGCACTGAAAACGCCGACGACCTGATTGCCGATCTGGATCAGGCGCTGAGCAAGGCGACCGCCTGAACGAAAACGGGCGGGGATTGCCCCCGCCCGTATCATCGCAATGCGCTGATGTTACTGCGCAATATCGAAAATTACCGACACCTGCGCATCAATCGTCACCTCGCCCGAGGCGACCGGAACGCCGTCGCTGCTGCGCGACATTTCCATCATCTTGGGGCGGCCGCCGTTGTTATAGGCCGTAATCCGGCGGACCGATCCCAGTTCGACACCTGCGGCGGCGGCCAGTTGCGCGGCTTGCTCCATCGCGTTCTGAACCGCGCGTTCACGCGCCTGTGCCTCCAAGGGTGCGGGGGATTGCACGTCGAAACGCAGGCCCGACATCTGGTTGGCACCGTCTTGCAGCACCAAATCCAGCAGACCGCCCAAATTGTCCAGATCACGCACGCGCACGCTGACTTGCGAAGTTGCGACAAATTGCTGGGGCTTGTCCAAGGCGTTTTCGTCGCTTGCGCTGCGCATCTGCTGGCTGCGATCCACATCCACGGTCAATTGGCTGGTCTGCACGTCAGAGGCGTCGACACCCTGTTCAGTCAGACGCTGCAGAATCGCCGCCATGTTTTCATTGACTGCCGTCACCGCGTCCTGTGCCTGTGGGCTGCGGTGAGTCACGCCCAAGCTGATCACGGCCATATCGGGGGCCACGGCCACTTCGCCCTGCCCTTGCACTTCAATTTGTGGCGGGGTCGTATTGCCCGCCTGCTGGCCCATTGCGCCGCCCGTCATTGCTGCCAGCGCCAGTGCACTGGCCATCATCATATTGCGCATGTCTCGCGTTCCTTTGCAGTTAGTCTCATTGGTGTAATATACATACACTGCCCCTAGATGTGTGGTCATCCGCGCATTGACCAGACCTTATGGTCTTTTCCTTTTAATGCGCCGCTGGCTGTTCTATTCTGTATCAAACGACCGGCAACGCGACTTCGTTCCGGTTCGAAGGGTAAGAGCATGATATGAAGCCAAATTTCGCGCTTAGCTTGTCTTTTGACGGCATTCGTCTGCTGCACCGTGCAGCGGGCGGCTGGCGCGTGGTCGGCGAAGTGTCGCTTGCCGCCGAAGACATGGCCGCAGAACTGGCCGCATTGCGCAAGACCGCATCCGATCTTGAGCCGCGCGGTGTGCGCAGCAAACTGATCATTCCCGACGAGCAAATCCGCTATCTGACCGTTGAAAGCGGCGATGTGGACGACGACGCGCGCTGGTCTGCCGCTTTTGCCGCACTCGAAGGGGCGACGCCCTATGCGGTGGACGAGCTAAGCGTTGATATCTGTGCCGACGGCGCACTGACCCACGTCGCCGCCGTCGCCCGCGAAACGCTGGACGAGGCAGAGGATTTTGCCATGCTGCACCGGTTTCATCCGGTCAGCTTTGTATCGGTTCCGGACAAGGCCGGATTTCTGGGCGAACCATTTTTGGGCGTCACCAGCCACGCGGCCAAACTGCTGGAACCGGACGACAGCGTAGCGCCCGACGGCATTGCGGTTGTGGTGATCGGCGACATCAAGACGCCTGTGGGCCCCGTCGTAACCGACGCGGATTTGCCCACCGCGGTGGAAACGGACGAACCTGCGGAAACCACTGGTGCCGAGGATGCGGTTACGCCCGATCCGGCCAAAAACGACGTCGAAGAAACACCAGCAGCCGACCCCACCCCTGTGACGGAGACTGCGCCGCCTGCGCCCACAAAAGAACCCGCGCCCGAAACGCCCAAGGCTGATCCCCCCCCTGAGATCAAAGAAGACGCGGCACCTGAGCCCGCTCCGATGGGCTTTTCCAGCCGCCGCACACATGCGGCCAATCCCCCTGCACTCGGCGGAGCCAACCGCAAAGACACGCCGCCCGCACGCACCGCGCCGCCCGTGGTTTCGGCCATGCCTGCATCCGGCGACCCGCGGATCACACCGCCACCTCCGCTGCAATCCGCAACTGCAAGCCGCCCCCAAACGCCCCTCGCCCCAACCAGCGATGATCCGGACAGCGAGGCCAATCCGATGGCACTGGCCAAGGCCAGTGTCACAGGTTTCATGAGCCGCCGCAGCAAGCCCAAGCGCAGCAACCCCGCAGCGTCGCCAGTACTAGCGGCCCAAGTGGCCCATACCATCGCCGATCCACCCACCAGCGAAGCCCAGCGGATGACGGTCTTTGGCGCGCGCAGCAAAGAACCTGTAAAAGTCGGCGGCAAGCCGCGTTTTCTGGGGCTGGTTCTGACTGCGGCTTTGCTTGTGTTTCTGGCCGGTGTGGCGGCATGGGCCTCGGTCTTTATGGACGAGGGCCTGGCGCGGTTCTTCAACCGCGCAGAAGATCCCGTGGTCGTCGAAGCACCACCCGAAATCCTGCCCGAAGCGGACCCCGAACAGGTCGAGGACGACGTGGATGTGGCCAGCATCGACCCTGCGCTGACAGATGAAGACACCGCCGTTCTGGACGCCATACGCGATCCGTTGCCCGAGCCCGAACCCGAGCCTGAACAGGTCATCGAAGACCCCGAACGTGACCGGCAGGCCGCCGAAGCGCGCTATGCGGTGACCGGTATCTGGCCGCTGGCCCCCGAGGTACCGGAACCCGTCCAGATCGTGCCGCTGGAAGATCTCTATGTTGCCTCGATCGACCCAGTCAGCCCCGCGCGCGATGCGGTGGCGCTGCCCGCACCTGCTGCACTCGACACCGATCTGGCCTTGGTTGCCATGCCCTCGCCCGCTGCTGCAGGCACCAACTTTGCGCTGGACGGCGAAGGCCGTGTGATCCCTACGGAAGAAGGCGCGGTAACCCCCAATGGCGTGACCTTGTACAAGGGCCGCCCCGCTGTTGTGCCACCGCCCACACCCACACGGTTCGCCGAGACACCCGAGCTTAATCCCGAGCTGGACCGTTTGGCCCGTGTCCGCCCGCGCCCAAGGCCGGGCAATCTGATCGAAAACACCGAACGCGCCAATCTGGGCGGTCTGACCCGCAATGAATTGGGCGAGGTGCGCCCGAAACTGCGCCCCGCCGTCACCAAGGTCGAAGAAGAAAAAAACGAGGTGCCGACCGCGCAGGCCACCGCTGTGTCGTTCCGGCCCAGCACCCGTCCGCGCAATTTTGAACGCATTGTCGCACGTACCCGTGCCGCACAGCCCCCCGAAACCCAAGCCGCCGCCGTCGCCCCCGCGCGTACCATAGCGCCGGTGACGGTGGCCCCCAAGATCCCGTCCAAAACCAGCGTCCAGCGCGAGGCGACAGTCAAGAACGCCATCAACCTGCGCAAGGTCAACTTGATCGGCGTCTATGGCAAACCATCGTCACGCCGTGCCTTGGTGCGCCTGTCAAATGGCCGTTATCAAAAGGTAAAAGTCGGCGACACTATCGACGGTGGCCGCGTATCTGCCATCGGGGACAGCGAATTGCGCTATCAAAAAGGCGGGCGCAACGTGATCCTGAAAATGCCACAAGGGTGATTGTCGTTATTGCGGGTCTACGCTGAAAGCATCTCAACCTTGAGACCTGATCGCCAAACGCAACCGGCCCCATGAAACGCAAAAAGGCGGCCCTGCAGGACCGCCTTTTCTATCATAACCAGCCAAAAACTCAGTTTGGCTCTGCGCCTTCCAATTCGCCATTGGCGATCTGTTCGGCCTCGATGCTCTCGAACAACGCTTTGAAGTTGCCCTCGCCAAAGCCGTCGTCACCCTTGCGCTGGATGAACTCGAAAAAGATTGGCCCGATCACGGTTTTCGAGAAGATTTGCAGCAGGATACGAGTCTCGCCTCCGTCTACAACGCCTTCGCCATCAATCAGGATGCCGTGGGTTTTCATGCGATCAATCGGTTCGTCATGGTCAACGACGCGGGTTTTCGACAGCTCGTAATACGTGTCCGGCGGACCCGGCATGAATTTCACACCTTTTTCTGCAATTGCGTCAGTGCTGTCGTAAATATTATCAGACCCGACAGCAATATGCTGGATGCCTTCGCCCTTGTACTTCTTCAGATAAGCCACAATCTGACCCGTCTCGCCACGGTCTTCGTTGATCGGAATACGGATACGACCACAGGGCGACGTCAGGGCACGGCTGAGCAATCCGGTAAACTTGCCCTCGATGTCAAAAAACCGGATTTCACGGAAGTTGAACAGGTCACCGTAGAAGTTGAACCAAGTGTCCATATTGCCCTTGTGGACGTTGTGGGTCAGGTGATCGAGATAGAAGAACCCGACGCCGCGCGGCTTGGACTGCTCCAGCCATTCAAATTCCGCGTTGTAGGGCGATGTTTCGTAATACTGGTCGACGAAATAGATCAGCGAGTCGCCAATGCCGTAGATCGCAGGCACGTCCATCACCTTGCCACCGCCCTCATAGGGTTTTGCCCCTTTGGACACAGCATGATCAAAGGCCTTTTGTGCATCGACCACACGCCAGCCCATCGACGGGGCGCACGGCCCGTGCTCGGCCACGAATTTCGCGGCATAGCTGTCGGTATCGGCGTTCAGCACATAGGTAATATCGCCCTGCTGCCACAGCTCGACATCCTGCGTCTTGTGCTTGGCCACCTTGGTATAGCCCATGCGGGTGAACAGATCGCGCAATTCTTGCGGCTCGGGGCTGGCAAATTCGACAAACTCGAAGCCGTCGGTGCCAGCGGGGTTATCTTCGGTGATCGTGGATTTTGGTGCATCGTGCGGGAACGGACCCATTGGGCAACCCTCCTGAATGTAATGATGATCAACTCTTGGGGTGATAATAAGCCCCATCCAGTGCGTTTTCTGCGCATTATCGCGTATCCATCTGGAAATATTCGCGCAGTTCACGCATAATCTGCCCGAACCTTGCGGAAAATACGCATCATGATTGACGATCTCGACACGCGACTTCTGGAAGCCCTGCAAAAGAACAGTCAGGCCACAGCGCAGGAACTGGCCGAAATCCTGCATTTGTCCTCGAGCCAGATAGGACGCCGCCGCCAGCGACTTGAGGCGGCAGGCTATATCGAAAGCTACACCGCGCGGCTGAACCCAGCGAAACTGGGGCTGAACGTTCAGGGGTTTGTGCAGGTGCATCTTGGCACCCACGGCCCCGACCATTCCGAAGCTTTTGCCCGTCTGGTCCACAGCCGCCCCGAAATTACCAGCGCATGGACCATGACCGGCGATGCCGATTATCTTCTGCGGGTCTTCTGCGCCGATCTGCCCGCGCTGAACGCGCTGATCCACGAGGTGCTGCTGCCCCATCCGGCGGTGGCGCGCGTCCACAGCCAGATCGTGATGGACCAGCTCAAGCGCGACGGCCCCCTGCCCACCTGACCCACCGCACGACATCGCACAAAAAGCACTCTCAGCAGCCCTGCGTCGCAGCCATTGGCGTTGTTCTTGTCGTCGATCCCAGCCAATATGGCCGCAACCCATTTCAGGAGACCGTGCCAGTGGAAAGCTTTCTTTACCAGGCCTCAATCTATCTTCTTGCGGCTGTGATCGCCGTGCCAATCGCTGCCCGTCTCGGGCTGGGATCGGTGCTGGGCTATCTGACTGCGGGCATTCTGATCGGACCGGTTCTAAGTCTGGTTGGGTCGGAAACCGAAAGCCTGCAACACTTTGCCGAATTTGGCGTGGTGATGATGCTGTTCCTGATCGGTCTGGAACTGGAACCCCGCGCCCTTTGGGACATGCGTCACAAGCTGGTGGGTCTGGGTGGTTTGCAAGTAACCCTGTCCACCGTTGTGCTGATGGGTCTGGCGATGGCCTATGATCAACCTTGGGGCGTGGCTCTGGCTATTGGTCTGACGCTGTCGCTGTCGTCCACCGCGATTGTGCTGCAAACACTGTCGGAAAAGGGGCTGACGCAGACCAACGGCGGGCGCTCGGTGTTTTCCGTTCTGCTGACGCAGGACATTGCGGTAATCCCGATACTGGCCTTTCTGCCCCTGATCGCCGTTACCATTCCGGTGTCATTGACCGAAAACGGGGCGATCGTTCTGAGCACGGACGACCACCACAGCATGAGTCTGGTCGAAGGGTTGCCCGCATGGGGCGTTACGCTGGTCACCATCGGCGCTGTGGCGGCGGTGATATTGGCGGGTGTTTTTCTGACGCGGCCCGTGTTCCGCTTTATTCACTCGGCCCGTCTGCGCGAGATGTATACCGCGCTGGCTTTGCTGATCGTGGTGGGCATTTCGTTCCTGATGATGCTGGTGGGCCTGTCACCTGCATTGGGCGCGTTTCTGGCCGGTGTGGTTCTGGCCAGCTCGGAATTCCGCCACGAGCTGGAAACCGACCTTGAACCGTTCAAGGGGCTGTTGCTGGGGTTGTTTTTCATCACCGTCGGCGCTGGCATCAACTTTCCGCTGCTTTTTGGAAATGCGCCTGCGATCCTGTCGATGGCCCTGCTGGTGATCCTGCTCAAGGGCGCGATCCTGTGGGTTCTGGCCATCATCTTTCGCATCAAAGGCCGCGACAGGTGGCTTTTTGCCTTGTCTTTGGCGCAAGCGGGCGAATTCGGCTTTGTTCTTGTCAGCTTTTCGGTGGGTCAGGGCATCTTGCCCAAGGGGATCGCAGAAACCCTGTTGCTGGTGATTGCCCTGTCGATGCTGATCACCCCGCTGCTGTTCATTCTTTACGAGGTCATCAGCCGCCATTTGGCCGAAGGTAGCGCCCCTTACGAACCCGACGAGATCGACGAAAAGGGTCCGGTGATCATTGCGGGCATTGGCCGCTTTGGTCAGATCGTGAACCGGCTGGTGCAAGGCTCGGGTTTTGAGACGGTGGTGCTGGATCACGATATGGAAACCATCCAGCTGATGCGCCGTTTTGGCGTCAAAGGCTTTTTGGGTGATCCCACCCGCCCGGACATCCTGACCGCCGCAGGGATCATGGACGCGCGCGTTCTGGTCGTCGCGCTTGACGATCCCGAGGCCGCGATCAAACTGACGACCTATGCCCGCAAACTGCGTCCCGACCTGCACATCGTCGCGCGGGCCCACGACCGCGTACACACTTACCGTCAGTATCAGGCGGGCGCCAACGACATCGTGCGCGAAACCTTTGACAGCTCGCTGCGTGCGGGGCGCTATGTGCTGGAGAATGTGGGGCTGACGGAATACGAGGCCGCCGAAGCCGAACGCGTGTTCTACCACCACGACCGTGATACCGTTCGCGAACTTGCGGGCCTGTGGAAACCCGGCGTCAAAATCGAACAGAACAAGGAATACATCGAACGCGCCAAGGAACTGCAACGCGATCTGGAAACCGCCCTGCTGTCGCGCGAGACCGGGCAGAAGCGGGCCTGACCTTCTGGTTCTGCGGTTCAAAGTCCCCCGCCTGAGATTGCAAAGGGAATGCAGACCCTTCCCGCCTTTGCCCTTACAGCAGCGTTTCGACCTCTGCAGCCACAGCCTCGGCCCAAGCGGTGTAGACCAACGGACCGGGGTGAAAGCCGTCGGCTGCCATCACCTGCACGTGGGTTGCCATGTCGGGGTGCACACGGCGCAGGTCCGGCATTTCGGTCACCATACCCATCAGGGCCGCATCAAACAGCGCTGCCCGCGCGGCCAGAACCGTCGACAGCGGACGTGGCAGGGCGGGCAGATCGCCCATCGGCGGCAGGGCCGAGGCACAGATCAACCGCACCCCGTAGTGCTCGCGTAGCAGATCATACAGGCTGCGGCTTTGTTCCACCCAGCGCGCCAGCGGCACGCCGTTCTTACAGTCGTTTACGCCCAGCCCCACCACAACCACGTCAAAATGATCAGGCTCGGCACCCTGCAATTCTGCCAGCACCTGCGCCGTGGTCGCGCCGCTGCGCGCCCTTAGTTGCCATGTCACCGCACGCGCACGTCCCAGCCGCGCCGCCAACTGCCCGGACAGCGCGTCGTTCTGCAATGCCACGCCGACACCTGCGGCCGAACTGTCTCCCACGATTAGCACACGCAGCGGCGCGCCCGTGCCTGTGGTGCCCGCGCGCGGGCCGCCCGCCTCGGGCAGTTTGGGAACTTTTATGCGCACCCACAGCCCTTGGACCACAAGGACTGGCAACAGCGCAAGAACCGCCCAGCGCTTCATCTCAGCCTGTCGCAACGCCCGCTTCGGCAAAGGTTGCCATGCCGCTCAGGCAGGCCACGGCCCCTTGCATCACGCCAATCGCCAGCGCAGCACCAGACCCTTCGCCCAGACGCAGCCCCAACTGCAACAATGGCTCTTTGCCAAGTTCTGCCAGCAACGTGCCGTGCGCGCCCTCGGCGCTTTGATGGCCGGCCACAGCATGATCCAGCGCGCCCGCCACTTCGGTTTCCAGACAGGCCGCTGCTGCACAGCAAATGAATCCGTCGAGGATCAGCGGAATTCCCTCGATGCGCGCGCGCATCATCGCGCCAGCCATCGCCGCCATCTCGCGCCCGCCAAAGGCCGATAGCGCCGAAAGGCCGCGCACGCTGCCATGCCGTTTCAGCCCCGCCGCAACCACGTCGCGTTTGATCGCAAGGCCCGCGTCGTCCACACCGGTCCCGCGCCCGACCCAAGCCTCGGCACCACCACCATAAAGGGACGCTGCAATCGCTGCCGCCGCCGTGGTGTTGCCGATGCCCATCTCGCCAACCACCAACAGATCGGCGGCAGGGTCCACCGCATCCCAGCCCGCGCGCAGGGCGGCCACGCAATCGGCCTCGCCCAATGCTTCGCTTTCGGTAAAATCCGCTGTCGGTCGGTCCAGTTCCAACGCCTCAACCCGCATGCGCGCACCGAACGTGCGGGCCAACTGGTTGATCGCGGCCCCACCTGCCTGAAAATTCCCGACCATCTGCGCCGTTACCTCTGACGGAAAAGCTGACACGCCGCGTGCCGCCACACCGTGATTGCCTGCAAAGACCACGATCTGCGGGGCCACAAGAACCGGACGCGCCATACCACGCCATGCACCATACCAGATCGCCAGATCCTCGAGACGCCCCAAGGCACCGGGGGGTTTGGTCAACTGGCCGTTGCGCTCGGTCGCGCCGTCATACGCCACCTTGTCGGGGCCCGTCGCGGTCCGCATCAGTTCGGCGAATGCCTCCAGTGTTTCGAATGTAGGTGCCATTGCGTAAAATCCTTTCGCTTGCCTCGGGGTTGCGGCCTGTTTACCCGTTGGCGCGCATAGGACAAGAGCAGCAAAAGGCACCGTGATGATCAAAGACGACAACAGCGCAAAGTGGGACGTGATCGTGGCGTTGGCCCTGCTGACCCGCCTGCCCCTGCCCCATGCGCCCAAGACGGCCTTTGCCCGTCAGGCGCAGGCGGCGTGGGCCTTTCCGCTGGCGGGGCTGGCGGTTGCACTGGCTGCGGCTTTGGTCGGGTGGATTGGCATGGCACTGGACCTACCAACGCCGATCACTGCGGGGCTGATGTTGACCACGTTGGTCCTCACGACCGGTGCAATGCACGAGGACGGGCTGGCCGACACGGCGGACGGGCTGTGGGGTGGATTTGATGCCGTGCGCCGGTTGGAGATCATGAAGGACAGCCGCATCGGCACCTACGGCGTGCTGGCGCTGGGGTTGGGCACCGGCCTGCGCTGGGTGGCACTAAGCGCTACACTGGCGGTGGGTGTGGGGCCGATGATTGCGGCGGCAGTGCTGTCGCGCGGGCTGTTACCAGCGCTAATGACGCTGATGCCGCACGCACGACGCACAGGGTTATCACATCAAGTGGGGCGACCGGATCGCAACGTGGCGTTGGCCGCGTTGGGGATGGCCGTGGTGCTGGCGCTGGTATTCGCGGGCTGGGGAGTGATCTGGGCGCTGGTTCTGGCTGCCTTGGCCGTGGCAGCGCTGGCCGCACTGGCGCATCGCAAGATCGGGGGGCAGACTGGAGATATTCTGGGGGCCGCACAGCAAGTTGCCGAATTGGTAATCCTATTGGTGTTGATCCCCTGATGCAACTTCGCCCCAATGGGCACGTTCCGCTGCACGCATCGGGTTTGCGCCGTGCGTGGATGACGTTTAAGTTTAACCGTTCAACAAAAAAAGCCGCGCCCCACGACGGGACGCGGCTTTGCCACCCTGTTAGACGTGGCGTCGTTTATGCAGCAGCAGGTGGAGCCCGGCTGACCAGCACGTCGTTGATCTCTTTGGAGGCGGCCATTTCGTCGCCACCGCTGACGGCAGCCACTTCGCGTGTCAAACGCTCAAGCGCAGCTTCGTACAGCTGACGCTCGGAATAGCTTTGCTCGCGCTGGTCGTCGGTGCGGTGCAGGTCGCGCACCACTTCAGCAATCGCGATCAGATCGCCCGAGTTGATCTTTTGCTCGTATTCCTGCGCGCGACGCGACCACATGGCGCGCTTTACCTTTGCCTTGCCCTTCAGCGTCTTCATCGCAAGGTTGATGACGTCGGGGCTGGACAGCGCACGCATGCCGATTTCGGTTGCCTTGTGGGTCGGCACCCGCAGGGTCATCTTGTCTTTCTCGAAAGAGATGACGAACAACTCCAACGAGATTCCGGCAACTTCCTGCTCTTCGATCGAGACGATCTGCCCAACGCCGTGGGCGGGGTAGACGACAAATTCGTTCGGGCGGAAATCAAGAGATTTGGATTTTGTCATTTTTATCCTCGCAAACAGGCTGCTGCATTTTGGGGTTCAGACACGAAAAACCAACTGTGGCATGACCACCAAGGGCCGCACCGCAATCGGAATTGGGTCAGTGAATTAAAAATCGGGCCAGTGGCTGACCCGAGATGAATGCTGCATCTGTCGTTTCATACAAACATCAACATAACACAAAAACAGGCCCTGCGAAAGTTCACCTTGGGTCAATTCGACGTTTCCCAAAGCGTTTCAGCGCTTTAAGCTGCATTTTTCACGCATTTTCGACGGATAAAACGCACCAACAGAGCCAACTGATTCGCTCAGCCGCCTTCGCCGGGGGCCTCGGAGAAATATTTCTCCAGCTTGCCCTCTTCGCCATCGCGCTCTTCTGCCTCGGGAAGTGGTTCTTTTTTGGTGATGATGACCGGCCACAACTCGGAATATTTGCGGTTGAACTCAACCCATTTTTCCATATCCGGCTCGGTGTCGGGACGGATCGCATCGGCGGGGCATTCAGGTTCGCACACGCCACAATCGATGCATTCATCGGGGTGAATCACCAGCATATTCTCGCCTTCGTAGAAACAGTCCACAGGACAGACTTCGACGCAGTCGGTGTATTTGCAGGCGATGCAGGCATCGTTGACGATATAGGTCATGCAGAAGAACCTTGTTTGCGAATTTGACGCCTAGCTAAATCAGCCCAGCGGATCATTCAAGATGTCGCGCCCGGGAAAGATCGGCTTTGCGCCGATCGCGCTTGGTGGGGCGTCCTTTTCCCTCATAGGCCGGATTTTCAGGCGGTTTGTCCTTGAGTGGTGGTGCGGCTGGCGTCAGATCGTCGTACAGCGCCTGCGCCTCGGGGGCGGGGCCACGCCGTGTGCCAATGCCCAACACGCGGATCACGCGCACTGTGTCGCCTTGAGCAAAGGTCAATGTGTCGCCTGCGGAGATGTTGGTAGCGCGCTTGGTGACACGATCGCCGTTTACGCGGACATCTCCGGCAGCCACGCGCGTGGCTGCCAAAGATCTGGTTTTAAAGAATCGGGCGAACCACAACCATTTGTCCAGCCGCAGTTTTGCGGCGGGCGCGTCGGCTGTGCTCACTTACTTGGTGTCCTTCAGCCCCATCAGGGCTGCGGCAAAAGGATTGTCCGGATCGATGGCCTTTTCCTTTTTCGGGGGGCGGGCGCTAAAGTTCTGGCCGCCTTGCGGCTTGCCACCCTTGCGCGGACCACCACCCTGTTTGCCACGGGGTTTGCCCTGTCCTTGACCCTTACCAGCGGGGCGACCGCCGCCTTGGCGCGCGTTGCCGCCACTGCGTGCGGGGCGTGCCCATGTAAAGGTATAGAAGACTTCGGTTTCGGGACCAGCCACTTCGGCGTCAGCGGCTTTGCCCACGGGCACTTCGGTTTCGCTGGCGTCGGGGATGTGGTTGCTGACTTCGGGTGTCTCGGCGGTTTCTTCGGCGATGGGGGCGATACCCTCGTCGTCGATAGCTGCCACTTCGGTAGGTACGTCATCGGCTGCTGGCGGAGTTTCCTCGGTGCCCGTAGCCGCCGTTGGAAGCACGCCTTCGGCGGCATCCATGACCGGCACATCGGCGACAGATTGGCCCGCGTCCGTGGTCACAACGGCATCAGTCGCCTTGACCTTTTCGCGTTCGCCCATCTCGGCGTTATAGCCCAGCCCCTTCATCAGGTCGGCAAATTGTTCCAGCGTCATACCGGTGATCGACAACATATCGGCCTTGGCCTCGAACCCGCCACGGCTGTCTTCGGCGCGTAACATGTCTGCCAGACGTTCCAACATGTCGATGCGGATGGCCCGTGTGCCTGCCAGACGGTAGCCGGCCATTGTATCGGCCCCATCGGGCGCACCCACCGGCGCAGGAATGGTGACCAGTCCCGGCGGCGGCGCCTCGGGGAAGTCATCAAGATTGTTGGCCAGCGACCACAAAACCAGACGCAAACGTGTCGGTGCCGGTTTCAGCAGCAACGGCATAAAAATGGTGAACTGGCCAAAGCGGATGCCATGTTTACGCAACATGCCACGCGCGTCCTGATCCAGCGATTTGACATCGTCGGCAACCTTGCCGCGCGGCACGACGCCAAAATTCTCGACCATCTGAAAGGCAAAGCCACGGGCCAGCCCGGTCAGCGCCTCGTCTTTCGACAGGTTCAACAATGGTTCGAACAATGCGGCGATCTTGCGGTCGATAAAGTGCTGCAAGCGGCGCTTTACCTTTTCGGTAACATCCGGTCCGGCCACATCGTCGACAAAGGCTTCGACCTGCGGTTTGAGCGGGTCGGACCCTGCCACAAGTTTGCCCACAGCGGTCGAGCCCCACATAAGGCCGCCCTGTTCGGTATAATCGATCTCGGTGTCCGGTGCGTTATAGAACCGGTCCGCCCGCAGGTGGAAGTGCGGTGCAAGCGCCTGCAAAGCAGCCGTCTTGATGGTCTTTGTTTCGGCGGCACCCGCGCCCTTATCCTGAGTGAAGCGGAAGCCTTCCAGCTTGCCCACGAATTCACCCTCGACAGTCACCTCACCGGCGTCATTTACATCGGCCACAATGGCCTCCTTCTGGCCCAGTCGGCGCAGCAGAACACTGGTGCGCCGATCTACAAATCGTTTCGTCAGCGCGCTATGAAGCGCATCCGACAGCCTGTCTTCTACATGGCGCGTCGCATCGCGCCAATGGCTAAGATCACTTGTCCACCCTTGCCGCTGCGCCACGTAGGTCCACGTTCGTATGAACGCAAGACGTTTAGACAACGCATCAATGTCCCCGTCGGTTCGATCGATTCTGCGAATTTGTCGCGCCAACCAGTCATCGGGCAGCACGCCGCCCTGATGCAGATAGTTGAAAATAACCTCGCACTGGCTGGCATGTTCTTGATGGCTGATGCCGCGAAAATCGGGTATCCTACAGACATCCCACAACAATTTCACTGAAGCCGTATCACTGGCACGGGCAAAAACCTCGTCGGCCTGCGCCAGAGAGCGCAGGGTTTTAAGATCATCCGCCTCGCGGGCGCGCACCAACACCTCGTGGTCGGGCTGCGCCTCCAGGCTGCGGATCAGCGTGTCGATGGTGGCGAATTTCAGCGCGTGGTTGCGCCAGTTCAGTTTGGACAGCGGTGTAAAGCGGTGGTCCATAATCGCCTGCGCCACGCCCGGTTCCAGTGGCGGCGCATCGCCGGTCCCGCCAAAACTGCCGTTTTTCTGCCCCCGCCCCGCACGGCCCGCGATCTGGGCCAGTTCGTTCGGCGCTAAGGGACGCATCCGCCGCCCGTCAAATTTCGACAGGCTGGAAAATGCAACGTGGTCCACATCAAGGTTCAGCCCCATGCCAATGGCGTCGGTCGCCACAAGGTAATCCACCTCGCCCGACTGGTACATTTCGACCTGCGCATTACGGGTGCGCGGCGACAGCGCCCCCATGACCACAGCCGCGCCGCCCTTTTGACGGCGGATCAGCTCCGCGATGGCATAGACATTCTCGACCGAGAACCCGACGATGGCTGACCGTGGCCGCATACGGCTGATCTTTTTCTCGCCTGCATAGGTCAGGTCCGACAGGCGTTCGCGGGTCATCCACTGCACATGCGGCACCAGTGCTGCGATGGGCCCGCGCATGGTGGCGGCACCCAGAAACAACGTCTCGTGTTGCCCCCGCGCCCGCAGCAACCGGTCGGTGAAGACATGGCCGCGTTCGGGGTCGGCACACAGCTGGATTTCATCGACGGCCAAAAAATCGCAGCCCATGCCCTCGGGCATCGCCTCGACCGTGCAGATCCAGTATTGCGTGCGCGGCGGTACGATGCGTTCCTCGCCGGTGACCAGTGCCACCACCGACGGTCCGCGCAGGGCAACAACGCGGTCATAGACCTCGCGTGCAAGCAGACGCAGCGGCAGACCTATCACACCTGTGCGATAGGCCAGCATCCGTTCGATGGCATAGGTGGTTTTACCCGTGTTCGTCGGACCTAATACGGCCACGACGCGGCTGTCTTGTGCCACGGTTGCGATCCCCGATCTAACTTAAAGTGCGCGGCCGATTCCGTCCGCTTCAAGACGCATCAGCGCATCCTTCGCGCTTTCGTGTCCGGGATTCAACTCAAGAACATGACCAAAGGCGCGGGCAGCCCCGATGCTGTCGCCAAACTCTTGCAGCATCACGCCCAGCCCGAAAATCGCGTTATAGTTATAAGGGTTCAGCGCCAGCGTGCGCCAAAGATCCTCTAGTGCGGGGCCATAGAGGCCCGACTGGTGATAGGCCATCGCGCGGACGTGATAGCCTTCGGCAAATTCCGGCGCGTGGTCGGTCAGGGCGGTCAGATGGTCGATGGCGGCGGCAAAATCCTGCTGCTCCATCGCCTTGCGGCCCCGTTCCAACAGCATGTTCATCGCAACCGATCCCGATTGCGCCCATGTGCGCTCAAGCTCGCGTTCGATCTGTGCGGCTTGGGCTGCGTCGGCGGTTTGCAACTGTTCAAGCAAGGCAGGAACATCACCTTGGGCCAGCGCGGGTATGGAATTCCCGACTGTCAGTGCGATTGCCGCAACGATAAGGTGGCGAAGGAGTGTTTTGATGCCCATAGTATTCTCGAATGTAACAGCTTGGCCGTGCAAATCCAGACATCGGCAGCAGCAATCGACAAAAAGGGCATGACAGATGAGTGATGTGGTTCAAGAAGCGGTAAAAGTTCTTAACGAAAAGATGCAGGGGCAGGATTTTTCTGGCACCGCGAAGTTCGAGATCGAGGGCGAAGGATCGGTTATTATCGACAGCGACGGTGCCCACGTCGGTGACGAAGACGCCGATGTGACGCTGACAGCCGACGCCGAGACGTTTCAGGGCATCATCGACGGCGACACCAACCCCACATCAGCCTTCATGACCGGAAAGCTGAAAGTTGACGGTGACATGGGCATGGCGATGAAGCTGGCATCGGCTCTGGCCTGATGACATTTGAGGCCGCACCCCTGTTCGTCGACCATCACCCGGGTCCGCCGGGGGGACAGGCCCATTGGGCCACCACGTCAGACGGGTTGCGGGTGCGGGTCGCCCACTGGAATGCCAAGGCGCCCAAGGGCACCGTGTTGTTGTTCCCCGGACGCACCGAGTACGTCGAAAAATACGCCCCCGCCGCCAGCGAACTGGCGGCGCGCGGCTTTGCCACCGTTACGATCGACTGGCGTGGTCAGGGGTTAGCCGACCGGATGCTGGACGAGGTTCGCACCGGCCATGTCGTCGATTTTATGGATTATCAGAAAGACGTGGCCAGTATGGTTGCACTGGCCCACGAAATGAAGCTGCCGCAACCTTGGTTTCTGCTGGGCCACTCGATGGGCGGGTGTATCGGCCTACGCGCGCTCTACGAAGGTCTTCCGGTAAAGGCGGCAGCCTTTACCGGGCCAATGTGGGGTATCCGTATCGCCGGACACTTGCGGCCTGTTGCTTGGGCACTTTCGCACATTATGCCCAAGCTGGGGCAGGGGCACCGCCTGCCCCCCGGCACGAAACTGTCGTCCTACGTCATGTCCGACCCATTCGAAGACAACCTGCTGACCCGCGACCGCGCAATGTGGGACATGATGGTGGACCAGTTGAACGCCCACCCCGAACTGGCGCTTGGTGGACCCAGCATCGCATGGCTGCGCGAAGCGTTGTTCGAAACGCAGACCCTGTCCAAGATGGCAGCGCCGGATTTGCCCTGCATCGCCTTCATGGGTACCAATGAGCGGATCGTACACACCGAACGCGTGATCCAGCGCATGGAAAACTGGCCCAAGGGTGATCTGATCATGGTCGAGGATGGCGAGCATGAGATTATCATGGAAGGACCGGCCAAGCGCGGCCCGATCTTCGATCAAATGGTGCAAACCTTCCTTGCTGCGGCCTAGGAACCTTTTGGCGACGTGCTAGGTTGGACGGCATGGCCGATCCACTTTTGACATTCACCGAGTATGGAATCTATTGCGCGCGGGGCGATTTTTACATTGACCCGTGGCGCCCCGTTGACCGTGCCCTGATCACCCACGGCCACGCCGACCACGCGCGCGGAGGTATGGGCCACTATCTGGCCACTGACCTGGCCGCCCCCGTGATGCGGCACAGACTGGGCGGCATCCCGCTGGAAACTGTCCGCTACAACGAGGTACGCGACATCGGTGGTGTTTCGGTGTCCTTTCACCCTGCTGGCCATGTGCCCGGCTCGGCACAGATCCGTGTTGCGTATGGCGGCGAGGTTTGGGTCGCCTCGGGCGATTACAAGGTGGTCGATGACGGGCTGTCGACCCCGTTCGAACCGGTGCCCTGCCATCATTTTATCACCGAAAGCACCTTTGGCCTGCCGGTGTTCCGCTGGAAGCCGCAAGCCGAGGTGGCGGCCGATCTGAATGCATGGTGGGCCGCCTGCGCGGATGCGGGGCAGACGGCCGTGCTGGGGGCCTATGCCTTGGGCAAGGCACAGCGCCTGCTGTCGATGCTGGACCCCGCCATCGGCCCGATCCTGTGTCACACTGCCATCGAGAACACCAACGCGATCCTGCGCGACCAAGGGCTGACCCTGCCCGATACCATCCACGCCATTGCCGAGGTCGCCCCGCAACAGCACCCGCGCGCGTTGCTGCTGGCGCCGCCATCAGCGACCGACAGCAAATGGGCGGCCAAATTCGGCGGGCGCCAGACCGGATTTGCCTCGGGGTGGATGGCGCTGCGCGGTATCCGGCGGCGCCGTGCGCAGGACCGCGGCTTTGTCATTTCCGATCACGCGGATTGGTCAGGCCTGTTATGGGCGATCGAACAAACGCGCGCTGAAAACATATATGTAACACATGGTTACACCGAAATATTCACACGTTACCTGAATTCTGCCGGATGGAACGCCAAAGTGATACCCACCCAATTCGGCACTGAAGGGGAAGACGCGGCATGAACCGCTTTGCCGCTCTCTTCAACGCACTGGACCAAAGCACCAAGACCACCACGAAAGTCACTGCTTTGGCTGACTATTTCAGCCAGGCACCCGAGCCTGACCGCGTCTGGACCATCGCCATGTTCTCGGGCCGCCGCCCCAAACGTGCGGTGACTACAACGCGCCTGCGCGAATGGGCAGCAGAACGCGCGGGCATCCCGCTGTGGCTGTTCGAGGAAAGCTATCCCATCGTCGGCGATCTGGCGGAAACCATTGCACTGGTTCTGCCCCCGCCGACATCGCAAACCGATCACAGTTTGTCATATTGGATCAATGCCTTGCGCGGCCTTCCTGATACCAACGATGAAGATCGAAAAGCCTTTGTTTTGAACGCATGGGACCAACTGCCCGACACACAGTGGTTCTTGTTCAACAAGCTGATCACCGGCGGGTTTCGCGTGGGGATCAGTCAAAAACTGATGACCCGCGCCTTGGCCCGTGCCACCCAGCGGGACGAGGCGGAACTGGCACACCGTTTGATGGGGAACTGGCAGCCCGACAGTATTACGTGGCACCAGTTAATCGAAGCCGAAGATCCCGCCGCCGACGCCGCGCGGCCCTATCCGTTTTATCTGGCTTACGGGTTAGACGAAATACCGGAAAACCTTGGCCTACCAAGTGATTGGCAGGCAGAGTGGAAGTGGGACGGCGTCCGTGGCCAGCTGATCTTGCGCGGTGGTCAGCACTTTGTCTGGTCGCGCGGCGAAGAGCTGATGACCGACCGCTTTCCCGAGCTTGCCCGAGCGTTGGATTTCCTGCCCGACGGCACCGTTCTGGACGGCGAATTGCTGGTATGGGGCGACGGTGCGCCGCAATCGTTCAACGCGCTGCAAAAACGGATCGGGCGCAAGACGGTGCCGAAAAAGCTGCTGACCGAAGCGCCGGTGATCCTCTATGCCTATGACCTGCTGGAAGACGGCGGGCAGGATATCCGCAGCCTGCCCCTGTCCGAGCGTCGCGCGCGTCTGGAGCGGCTGACTGCCGGTCTGCCCGCTGATGCCCCGGTGATCCAATCGCCCAAGATCCCGTTCGACGACTGGGCACAGCTGCACGCATTGCGCGCCACCGCCCGCGATGTTCAGGCCGAAGGGTTGATGCTGAAGCGCGCCGCCAGCCCCTATCTGGCAGGTCGCAAAAAAGGTGACTGGTGGAAATGGAAGCTGGACCCGCTGACCATCGACGCGGTGATGATCTATGCCCAATCAGGCGCAGGCCGCCGCGCCAATTTGTTCACGGACTTCACCTTTGCCGTCTGGAACGGCAACGATCTGGTGCCCTTCACCAAGGCGTACTCGGGCCTGACCGACGACGAATTTCGCCAGATCACCGCATGGGTCAGGAAAAACACCCTGCAACGATTTGGCCCTGTCCGTCAGGTCACCCCGCACCATGTCTTCGAGATCGCCTTTGAGGGCATTCAGGCCAGCCCGCGCCACAAATCCGGCGTCGCACTGCGGTTTCCGCGCATGTCCCGCTGGCGGCAGGACAAGCCCGTACAAGAGGCTAATACTCTGGACGATTTGAACGAAATGCTTGGCCTCTACGGCTAGCCTTGCCCTCACTCATTCACGCACATACCTATGAGCGAACACAAATCAGAGGTTTCCCGATGTTCCAGCTACCCTTTCCTGTCCGTGACGCCAACGCAGCCGGTGGTGACAAACCGCTGGGCAACTTGCCCGAATGGAACCTCGACGACCTTTATACAGGCGAAGACGCCCCCGAACTGAAGCGCGATCTGGACTGGCTGGAAGAGGCCTGCGCCAGCTTTGCGCATGATTTCGAAAACAATCTGGCCAGCCTTGATGCCGAAGGGCTACTGGACTGCATCCTGCGTCAGGAAAAAATCAACCAGATCGCGGGGCGCATCATGTCCTATGCCGGTCTGCGGTACTACCAGCAAACCACCGATGGCGGGCGCGCGAAATTCATGTCCGACGTGCAGGAAAAGATCACCAACTTTACCACGCCGCTGGTGTTCTTCACGCTGGAACTGAACCGGCTGGACGATGACCACCTGTCAAAACTGATGCACCAGAACGCCGATCTGGCCCGCTACGAGCCGGTCTTTGATCGCATCCGCGCGATGAAGCCCTATCAGTTGTCCGACGAGATGGAAAAATTCCTGCACGATCTGGGCGTGGTCGGCGATGCATGGGAACGACTGTTTGACGAAACCATTGCAGGGCTGGAATTCAACGTGCAAGGGGACGAGCTGACCATCGAGGGCACGCTGAACCTGCTGACCGACCCCGACCGCGACACACGCCAAGCCGCCGCCGAGGAACTGGCGGATGTGTTTGGCAAGAACATCAAAACCTTCGCCCGCGTCCACAATACGCAGACCAAGGAAAAAGAAATCATGGACCGCTGGCGCGAGATGCCCACGGCCCAGACCGGACGGCACCTCAGCAACCATGTGGAACCCGAAGTGGTCGAGGCGCTGCGCACTGCCGTGGTAAATGCCTATCCCAAGCTCAGCCACCGGTACTATGAGTTGAAGCGCAAGTGGTTGGGTCTGGACCGGATGCAGGTCTGGGACCGCAACGCGCCGCTGCCGCTGGAAGACCCCAAACCAGTGCCGTGGGAGGCCGCAGAAAAGACGGTGATGGACGCCTATAACGCCTTCGACCCGCGCATGGGCGAAATCGCCGCCCCCTTCTTTACCAAGGGCTGGATCGACGCGCCGGTGAAACCCGGCAAGGCACCCGGTGCCTTTGCCCACCCCACTGTTACGAACGTGCATCCTTATGTGATGCTGAACTATCTGGGCAAACCGCGCGACGTGATGACGCTGGCGCATGAACTGGGCCACGGCGTGCATCAGGTTCTGGCCGCCGATCAGGGCGAAATGCTGTCGTCGACCCCGCTGACACTGGCCGAAACCGCGTCGGTCTTTGGTGAAATGCTGACTTTCCGCAAGATGCTGGACGGGGCCAAAACGAATGCCCAGCGCAAGGTTCTGCTGGCGGGCAAGGTCGAGGACATGATCAACACGGTCGTCCGCCAGATCGCGTTCTATGATTTCGAATGTAAATTGCACGCTGCCCGTCGCAGCGGCGAGTTGACGCCCGAAGACATCGGTGAATTGTGGATGAGCGTTCAGGGTGAAAGCCTAGGACCGGCCTTCGACTTCATGAACGGCTACGAGCATTTCTGGGCCTATATCCCGCACTTTGTCCATTCGCCATTTTATGTCTATGCCTATGCGTTTGGCGACGGCTTGGTGAACGCGCTGTATTCCGTCTACGCGGAAGGCGCCGAAGGGTTCGAAGATAAATACTTCGACATGCTGCGCGCAGGCGGATCGAAACACCACAAAGAGCTTTTGGCCCCCTTTGGTCTTGACGCTTCGGATCCTGCGTTCTGGGACAAGGGTCTGGCGATGATCTCGGGCTTCATCGACGAATTGGAAGCTATGGAAGACTGACCCATCCGCACCGGCGCGGGATATGACTTGCGTCGGTGCCCTTCCGCCCGCTCATGGAGAGCCGTTCGCCCCTCGCATGGTCCGTAATGATCCCGCACATTGCCAAAACTGATAGCTGAATGATCACACTATCCCCCCTGCCACCTGACGATTTTTCCCGCGTGGCACATATTACCGTGCATCCTGAGCAGGTGAAATTCTCAGGCACTATAGAACAGGCCTTTGCCGCCCCCGAGCCTTCGATGGATTATCATGCAATCCAGCAAGGCCCCAAAGTTGTCGGATTTTTCAAAATCGACCGCGCGTACAGCGTTATCCACGACTTCGCCCCGCCAACCGCACTTGGGTTGCGTGCGGTCATGGTGGATGCGGTCCATCAGGGTCAGGGGATCGGCCAAGCGCTGTGCCATGCGTTGCCCAACTATCTGGCCCGCCTCTACCCCAAGGCCGACAGCTTGTGGTTAACAGTAAATGTGCTGAACGCGGGTGCCGTGCGAGCCTATGTCAAAGGCGGCTTTATCGACACCGGCAACCAGTGGCCGCATGGCGGCGCGGGACCCCAGCACATTCTGCGCCTGCCGCTGCACACTATTTAAGCTGCGAATCCTTGGAGCCGCGCCGGTTGAAACCGCCGCGGTCTTGCTGGCGCCCGTCACGCTCTGACGCGCAATCCACGCACAACTTGACCCCCGGCAGCGCGACGCGCCGCCGTTCGGGAATTTCCTCTTCGCATTCCGCGCAATACTTCAGGCTTTCGCCCACTGGCGCTTTGCGCGCTTTCATCCGCGCCAGTTCGTCATTAATCGACGCTTCGATCTGTTCGGACACTGCGCCGTCTTTTGCCCATCCTCCGGCCATTTTGCACCTCTGTCTTTACGATATATCTAGGGTGACACGCCCTGACGTCACCCTTTGGAAGCTAACGGTTGTATGTTTACTCTGCGCCAACATGCCTGAAAGGACCAGATCATGCGCACCGCTCTTAAAATCATCGCAGCCCTTATTGTTCTCGCCGTAGCAGCGTTTTTTACCTTTGCCCCTGCCTATGTCGAGAGCACCCGCAACGCGGTGGTGCCGCATGACCCCTACCCGGTTTCCGACGTGGCCCGCGCCCTGCACGACGAAATGATCGTGGGCGACTGGCATGCCGACAGCCTGCTGTGGAACCGCGACATCACAAAACGTGGCGACCGTGGGCAAGTGGACGTGCCCCGCCTGATCGAAGGCGGCGTCACCATTCAGGTCTTTACCGCGGTCACAAAATCCCCCGCCGGCCAGAACTACGAGGAAAACTCGGCAGAGGCCTTTGACAACATCACCCCGCTGGCTATCGGCCAACTGTGGCCGGTGCGTACGTGGAACAGCATTCTGGAGCGCGCGCTGTATCAGGCCGAAAAGCTGCACAAAGCCGCCGCAAAAGACCCTGCGAATCTGACCATTATCAAAACCCGCGCCGATCTTGACGCACATCTGGCCGCCCGTGCCGCAGGCAGCACCGCCGTTGGTGCCATTCTTGGCATCGAAGGCGCACACCCGCTTGAGGGTGATCTGGCCAACCTCGACAAGATCGAAACGGCAGGGCACCGCGTCATCGGCCTGCAACACTTTTTTGACAACGCTTTGGGCGGGTCCCTACACGGCGAGGGCAATCTGGGCCTGACCGAGTTCGGCCGCGCTGTTGTCGCTGACGTAGCCGAACGCGGCATGGTGCTGGATCTGGCACATTCATCACCACAAGTGGCCCGCGACGTGCTGGCAATGACCGATATGCCAGTGATTGTCAGCCACACCGGCATCCACGGCAATTGCCCGGTAAAGCGGAACTTTCCCGATGATCTGATGCGCGAGATTGCAGCATCGGGTGGCGTTATCGGCATGGGCTATTGGGCCGAAGTGGCCTGTAACGACATCACACCCTCGGGCATCGCCAAGATGATCAAGGCAGGGATCGCCACCGTGGGCGCGGATCACGTCTCGCTGGGGTCGGACTTTGACGGGTCGGTCGAAACCGCCTTTGACACATCGGAACTGCCTGCGCTGACCCATGCCATGATCGAGGCCGGGATTTCCGAAGCCGACATTCGCAAAGTCGCCGGCGAAAACATGGTTCGGGTGCTCAAGGCGCGGCTGAAGTAAGCGTCAGATTGCAAAACCTGTTGCGCGCACGCGGTCCAGAAACCGCGTGGCCAGATCCGGCTCGGTAGTGCTGAGACATTGGTGGGCAAAATACCACCAGATGTATTTGTCATAGGCGCGCCGCGACGGTTCCACACGCAACAGATCAACCAAGGTTGCACGGTCGCGCGCCTCGTCAGCGATGTGGGCAAAATCGGCCTGCCCGCACAAGATCACCGGTTTGCGGTGCAAATAGGCCTCGATTCCCACGGCAGAGTTGATTGTAACCACGCGATCACTGGCGGCGATGATGTCGTGGATGTTGCCCTCGGTCACGGTCACTCCCGCCATTTTCTTCAGGCGTGCACGTGTCTTGGGATCGTTATCGCGCGGATGCGGCTTGACCATCACCGGCCCGCGATCAGCGTCAAGCACGCCTTGCAGCATCTCCCAGCGGTCCAGCCACATGGTCTCATCCACAGTGCGATGCACTTCGGACTGAAAGAACACCGCCGTACCGCCATCGGGCACGTCGGCCTCTTCCTCGGGCTGCGTGTATCGCGAGGTACGCGCACCAACCAACCGCGCCCTGAGCTTGCGGAAAAATGCCCGTGCTGCCTCAGCTTCTATCTGTGCAGGCTTGAACGGTTGCCCACCGATGGACGAAAAGGCGCGGATGCCGGTCGAGTCCATGTTCCAAAACGGATAGATATAGGCCACGCCCGCGTTTAGAATACGCGCATGGGTGAACCGCCCGTGGTTTATGATGTGAAATGCGGCATCCGCTTCGACCTCGGCCATTACGCTGTCGCGGTCCAGATCGACCACCTCGAACGGTACATCCAGTGCCGCCAGCCCTTCGGTCAGCCGCGTATAGAACGGCATCAACCCACCGCCCAGCGGCCCCAGCCACGAACGTGGCACATGAAAGACAATCCGGCTCATTCACGCCCCGCCTTTGGTTGATTGGCATCCGTCTCATGCCACATTGGTTGCACCCTATGCCTGTCGCGCCGCCAACGCTATGTGCATTGCTTGATTTGTCACATTTAACGCGGTGCAGGATATAGAAAAAATGCCCCACCCCTTGCGGGGCAGAGCATTCCGGTTCCGTTGCAATCGCTGCGATCAGGCTGTGGCCATCAGACCTTTTTCCTTGGCCAGATCCCGCATCCGCTTTTGCAGCTTTTCAAAGGCACGCACTTCGATCTGGCGGATACGTTCGCGGCTGACGTCGTACTGGCCTGACAGGTCTTCCAGTGTCACCGTCTGGTCGGACAAGCGCCGCTGCGTCAGGATGTCCTTTTCACGGTCATTCAACACATCCAGCGCCTCGGCCAGCATTTCGCGGCGCACGATCAACTCGTCGCGTTCCTCGTAATCGGCAGCTTGGTCGGCGTCTTCGTCTTCCAGCCAGTCCTGCCATTGCATCGTGCCTTCGCCTTCAGAGCCGACGGTAGCGTTCAATGACGCGTCCCCGCCCGACATCCGCCGGTTCATGCTGATCACCTCGTCCTCGGTCACGCCCAGATCGGTGGCGATCCGTTTGACGTTCTCGGGGCGCAAATCACCATCTTCCAGCGCGCCAATACGGGCCTTGGCCTTGCGCAGGTTGAAAAACAGCTTTTTCTGCGCCGACGTCGTGCCCAGTTTCACAAGACTCCACGACCGCAGAATATATTCCTGAATCGAGGCGCGAATCCACCACATCGCATAGGTCGCCAGACGAAAGCCGCGCTCGGGGTCAAAGCGTTTGACCGCCTGCATCAGGCCGACGTTGGCCTCTGAAATCACCTCGGCTTGCGGCAAACCATAGCCGCGGTACCCCATCGCAATCTTGGCCGCCAGTCGCAGGTGACTGGTCACCATCTTGTGCGCCGCTTCTGTGTCCTGTTCTTCGACCCAGCGTTTGGCTAGCATGTATTCTTCTTCCGGCTCCAGCAAAGGGAACTTCCGGATTTCCTGCATATAGCGGTTCAGACCGCCTTCCGGCGTCGGTGCCGGCAGATTTGCATAATTCGCCATTTCTGTCCTCTCTCCCCGATGTTTACGGGCTTAACATCGATATGGTGCGCCCGCTCCGGCCTTGCAAGAGGCAGTAAGGGCGTTTTCGCGAACCAGCATACATAAACGCTTGCCGGATGTTAGCGTCAAAACAGTGCACTCACGCACAAGTGCGAGGGCTGTAATACACAGCCGTGGCACGCACGCCCTAACAACCAATGAACGCAGAGGCATTGTGGTTCCGTCGGACCCAATCACAGCAAATTCAGGCCAGCGCGTCCAGCAATGCAGCCATGTCCGGCGCAAGTTCGGCCTCGAACCGCATATTTTCGCCGCTGACCGGGTGAACAAAGCCCAACACCGCTGCATGTAGCGCCTGACGCGAAAACCCGTTGAGCGCGACCAAAGCCGCATCACTCAACGCGCCCTTGGGCAGTTTGCGTTTTCCGCCATAGACCGGATCGCCCACCAGCCCGTGACCGGCATGTGCCATATGCACGCGAATCTGGTGCGTGCGTCCGGTCTCAAGCCAGCACTCCATCAACGCCAGCACCTCGGGCGTGCCATAACGTGTTACTGTGCGCGCCCGCGTCACCGCATGCCTACCACCCTGAAACAGCACCGCCTGACGCTGCCGGTCGGTCTTGTGCCGTGCCAACTGGGTTGTCAGTTTCAGGATATTACCCGGCTCGAAAGATGCGCCCCTGATTCCACGCAGACGCGGATCATTGGCATCCGGCACCCCATAGACCAAGGCACGATAGTAGCGTTCGACGGTGTGGGCAGCAAACTGGTCCGCAAGCCCGTGGTGTGCTGCATCCGACTTGGCAACCACCAGCAAACCACTGGTTTCTTTATCAATCCGGTGCACGATACCGGGCCGCTTCATGCCGCCCACACCCGACAGATCATCGCCGCAATGGTGCAGCAGCGCATTCACCAACGTCCCAGAAGGCGTGCCCGGCGCAGGATGCACCACCATGCCTGCGGGCTTGTTGACCACAACCAGATCGGCGTCCTCATAGACAATCACCAGCGGAATATCTTCGGCCTGTATGTGGCTCTCAGCGGCCACGGCCACCGAGATCATCACATCGGCCCCTTCCGCCACCTTGGCCTTGGGGTCGCGCACAACCACACCGTTGACCTGAACCGATCCGTCCTCGATCAACCGCCCCAACCGCGTGCGCGACAATGCGGCATCCTCTGGCACATCGCGCGCCAACGCCTTATCAAGACGTGCAGGCGGCGCTTCGCCCACCCGAAACCGAACGAGTTGATCCGACATGTCCAATCCTCACGACGCGCCCGATGTCCCCGAACCGCCTCATCTTAAAAACCTGCGCCGCTTGGTGACGCTTCTCACTGCCACGATGATCGCAGGCATGGCCGCAATCTTTGTGCTGATGGCACTACGTCTCAATAGCCCGTCAACGCCCCCGCTTCCAGAGCGCATCAGCCTGCCCGACGGCACAAACCCCACCGCTTTCGCGCAAACTCCGCACTATATCGCGATTACGACTCCCACACAGGTGCTGATCTACACTCCTGACGGCAAAGCGCTGAAACAAACCATTACTCTGGAATAGGGCGCAGGGATTCTTTTGGCCCAAAGTATCTTGGGGTTCGGGGAAAAGCCCCGTTCTTCGGTCGAATACTTAAAAAAGGGGGGTGGTACCACCTCCTGGTCTCGAACCAGGGACCTCTTGATCCACAATCAAGCGCTCTAACCAACTGAGCTAAGGCGGCACTGCGCGGTGATGTAACCAAGACGTTCGGGTTTGGCAAGGCCGATCAAAAGTGAATTTCCCATTCCTGCTCGACCAGATCTTGCCCGAAGGAATGCACAGGCTTGCTGTGGACCAGCCGCCAGCCGTTGCGACGATACAGCGCGCAGGCTGCAACGTGACTTTCGTGGGTCCACAAACGCATCCCCTTATAGCCCTTTGCCTGCGCAAACCCGATGCAGGTTTGCAGCAACCGAAAGCCCAGTCCGCAGCCACGCACCGCTTCGGTCACCAGAAACATCCGCAGCTTGGCCGTCTGAGTATCCACCGCCACGCAAAAGATGCAGGCCACCGGGTTTGCCGCATCATCGACCGCAATCCAGCCGGCTTCGCGTGCGGGATCATGGTCTGCGTCGAAATCGCGCAGAATCGATTCTACCAACGCACCAAAGGTGTCGTCAAAGCCGTCGACACTCCAGTAATGGCGCGCATGGGCTGCTTGCACCCAGGCCGCATCACGTGGCGTATAGGAACGGATTTGAAACTCTGTCATGCTGCCATCGTGCCCTTGCCACGCTTGCCAATCAAGCCTGTCTTCGCTAGCACACTCGCCTGACACAGCCGGAGGCCATCATGGGCATCAACAGCGAACGCGACATCGAAGCCAATCTGCAGATCGGCCCGACAGACAAGGGCATGGTCCGTCTGTTCGTCGAAGGTGGCGGGGCCGAGATCCCGATGGACTTTGAACCCGACGAAGCCCGCGAAATCGCCGACGAGCTTTTGGCCGCCGCCAAAGCCGCCGAAGCCATCAGACGCTGACGCCATCGGACCCGCAGCTTTGCAGTAAGGTCATGCGTCACAGGCCTCTCATGTCTGTGATAACAGCACGCCGTTGAAAAATGCAGCGACGGCGCTCGTGTCGCCCAGCGGTAGCACGTCAGCCACATATTGATCGGGTCTGACAATCACCACGCAGCCCTCTGTGCGGTTGATCCCGCGCATCTCGAAAATATCGCGGGCTGGATTGACGCAAAATACCTTTTCGTAGTCGATCAAGCCAAAGACCCCTTTGGCTGGCCGCAGCACTGCGGGCATCTGCATCAGATCCAGATCGCGGTGCCCCTGCTGCATTACCGCACGCAGATCCACCACGGCGTCCACACCGCCAACGTCCGCCCCGCCAAGCCAAGCCGACGCAGCCTTGTCCTGCATCCATGTGCAAAACCGGTACAGTGCCCCGTCTGCGGCTCCTGTGTCTGCGGCCCCCGCAAAGGCAAATATCCGCCAGCGCCCGTCTGCCTTGATCACATGGCCCAGTTCCATCGGGCGCGCATCGCCCAGCCGCACCACCGGCGCAGAGTGGAACCGTTGCCCCACAGGCAAGCCCGCAGCCAACCCCTGATGCGCCCCGTCGCCGCAAATGGCCGATGGGCGATACTGCACGCCCATGCCAGCGGTAAACCGCCCCGCTTTGACAAACGCCTCTTGCAGCGCCGAGGCTTGCGCCGCATTGCCTGCCTGTGGCGGCGCCGAAAAGATGCGGGCGAATTCGCGGTCGAAATCAATCAGATCCTGCGCCACTTGCTGACGCTCGTCGGAATAGGTACGCAACAGGCTGGCATCGCTTTGCCCACGCAGCACCGACGCCAGCTTCCAGCCCAGATTGAACGTATCGCCCATCGACACGTTCATACCCTGTCCCGCCTTGGGGCTGTGGGTGTGGCAGGCGTCTCCGGCGATAAAGATGTGGCCACTGTCGTCCTCGAACCGGTCGCACAGCCGTTGCCCGATGTCATAGACCGACCACCACGCCACATCTTTGACGTCCAGCACATAGGGGTGCAAAATCCGTCCCGCCGCTGCGATCAGCTGTTCGATGGTGATATTGCGCCCCGCCGCGCGTTCACCCGCGCCCAGCTTTTCCAGTTCGATATACATCCGCACCATATAACCGCCCTCGCGCGGGATAATCAGCACGCTACCCTGCTGCGCCGACTGGATCACCGATTTCAGCCGCACATCGGGGAAATCCGTCACCGCCAGCACATCCATCACGCCCCATGCCTTGTTGGCGGCCTCGCCCTTCAGCGTACGCCCGATCTGGCGGCGCACTGCGCTGCGCGCACCGTCGCAGCCCACAACATAGCGGGCCTGCACAGTCTCGGGGCCGTACGGGCCGTTGAACCGCGCCGTGACCGGATGAGCACCTTGACCCACCTCCAACGCCTCAAGCGCGCGTTCATAATGTGGCTGCAAGCGCCGTGCGCTATTGGCCATGCAGCGCAGATAGAAATCGTGCACCCGCGCCTGGTTCAGAATCACATGAGGAAACTCCGACAGACCGGGTTCGACATCCTCGATCTTTTGTGTGCGGGTGATGTTTTCGGGCCGGGCGGCGTCAGGCTTCCAAAAGGATGTTTCGTTGACCCAATACCCCTCGCGCAGAACGTCTTCGGCGAAACCGAAGGTGTTGAACATCTCGATGCTGCGACAAGAGATGCCGTCGGCCTGCCCGACTTGCAACGGCCCGTCCTTTTGATCGGCAATCACAACCGAGATGTCAGAAAACTGCGCCATCTGCGCGGCCAAGGTCAGCCCCGCAGGACCACATCCGACGATCAGCACATCCACCTGCGCAGGCATCTGCGCCGGATCATGCAGGGCAATCGCCTTGGCCACCGCCGGATCGCCGCTGTTATACCCATCAAGATGATATTGCATCGCCTGTCCCCACATCAAATCCTCAGTAACGCTACCGCCTGATGTGCCGTGCCCGCCAGCGCAATCGCATCAATATGCACTTGGATGCACGGCCCCGAAGTCTTAGCCCAAGCCAGCAAATGCCGCCGGGTCGCGTAGGGTTTGCAATCGCCGCGCGGCGTGGGTGGCGAATTTCTGCACCATCACCTTGCGGCGGGCGGCGGCCAGCTTGTCCTCGGGCGCCATTCGGATCACCTCGGCGTCATAGCCGTCGGCGATGATCAACCCCGTGCAATCAGGCAGAAGGTCGGTGGGAAAATCCGCATCCACCGCCCAGAAGAACCGGTCGCACCACTCAAGATAGCCTTGCCATTTGCAGTCCGATATAAAATCGGCGCGGCTGGATTTGCATTCGACGATCCAAATCTCGCCCTTCGGGCCCAGCGCCATCACATCGACCCGCAAACCGCGCGTTGGCACCAGTTCTTCAACCGTGGCCATACCCAGCGCTGCCAGATGCCGCGCCACGCCGCGCGCCAGCACCTGCCCGGGCGCAAGGGCGGTGATATCGGAAACCAGACTCATGCGGAAAAATATGAACATTTCATGAACATTTGCAAGCCCTGTGAAGGAAACCTTGGAACGCGGCACGGGCACATCTATGTTACTTTTCTACATCGTATGCCGGAAAGGCCCGCATGACACCTGATCGCACCCTGACCGACACCCAAGCGCGCGGCGTTCGCCACGCCCGCGAATTGGAAACCCAACTGACATGGCTCGACACTTTTTCCAGCACGGCCTTGGGCGTGCTGTCGGTGGCTTCGGGCATCTACACCTACCTTGGAGTGTCATCGCTGCTGGATGACACCGGCGCGATGTCGGTCTTTGCCGCAATCGCCTATTCTGTGGCAGTATCGGTGGGTATCTTCGTGTTCTGGTCCTATATGATGCGTTTATTTCCTGCGGTACGCTCCACGCAGGCGCGCATCGGGCTGATGGGGGCTATGGCCTTGGGTTCGCTTGCGATTGTGGCCATGTCGTCATGGCTGAACGCTGCCGCACTGGCCGGATCAGCCGCCGTGGAACAGCATTTGGCCACCACAGTTCAGGATTACCAATCAGCGCTGGAAGAAACCCACGACATCGCACTCAGCGCGCAAAGCCTTGAACGCGACGTCGCCCGCGTGCGCCAGTCGTTCGAGGACCTCTCCGAACAAGAAGCCGCAGGCGCGCTGTCTGGCCTTGCCGGACGTGGTGCGGTTTTCCGCGTCCTGCGCCAGAAATCCGCCGAACTGTCCGGACTTGAGGCGCAAATTGCCACGCAAACTCCACTGGTCAACGCCGCCTTTAGCGAAGGCAACGCCATCCTCAGCCGGATGCGTGCCCTGACAGTCGAAGCAGGGCCGGTCGAGGCCCGCTCGGTCGAGTTTTCCGAGGCCACGGTGCGGCTGGCTGGACTGATTGCGCAATTGCGCCAGCTTTCGGTGGCCCCACTGGTGGAACGCGCCGCCCAAGACCTTGCTGCCTCGGTGGTGCTGCCCGACCTTGACGGAAGCACATCCCAGATCCGCACCGATCAGGCTTCGACGATCACCAGCGTGCTGGACGTGCTGGCCCAGCGCGCCGCGACACTGGAGCGCGCCGCCTCCGCCGTGATCGCCCGGACCCCCCCGCCTGATGTGACCTATACGCCGATCTCATCGGCGGATGCGGTGATCCTGTATGCGCGTAACTTTGTGCCGTCATGGGCAGGGGCGATCGCCATCGACCTGCTGCCTGCCGTGCTGGTGTTTATCCTTGCTATCACCCAATCCGCCATCCGTCAGGGCCGCGAAGGCACCGCCGTCGATGACACAATGACACTGGCCGAACTGCGCGCCGCTCTTGGTGCCATCCGTGACGTGGAACTGGCCATGAACAACATGCCCGACACATTGGCCAAGGATATGCTGGACAAGTCCACGGCGATCAAACCCGACGCCCCCAAGCCGGACACATCCCTATGAGCGAGCCGGCCGCCTCCAACTGGCCGTCGGTCAGCCGCATCCTTGCAGGGGTTCTGGTGTTTCAACTGGGTCTGGGCCTGCTGCTGGTTATCGGCGACATGGCGGGCGCGGGTCTTTCGATGCCTTCGTTCGGACCGGACCAGCCACAGTTGACAGAACCCGTTGGCCCCGGCGACCAGCGCCGCACATTCGACCCCGACCGCCCGCGCCCGTCCGACCCCGCTAACCCGCTGCCAGGCCGCCTGACCCTGACAGAACTCGACGGGGCCACCTACCGGCTCGAAGGCACCATTGCCGCCAAGGACGCAGCGCGCATCATTGCCCTGATCACCACTGCGGCCCCCGCCCCCGAACGGCTGGTCCTGCAATCGCCTGGCGGCTCGGTCGCTGACGCACTGGAACTGGGCCGGTTCATCCGCGAAAAAGACATCGCCACCGAAATACGTGCGGACGAAGTGTGCTATTCGTCCTGCCCCTATCTGCTGGCTGCAGGCACCACACGCACCATTTCCGAAACCGCAAGCGTCGGTGTCCACCAGCACTATTTTGGTCAAAGCACGATCCTGCCCGCCTCTTTCGCCGTCGAAGACATCCAGCGCGGTCAGGGCGAAGTGATGATATATCTTGACGGGATGGGCATCGACCCGCTGGTTATGCAGCACGCGCTGACCACCCCTCCGGATGAAATCTATATCCTGCTGCCCGGGGAACTGGCCCGCTACAATTTCACGACTGACGACAATGGCTAGGCTTCGTCTTGCCCGATAAACTCTGGGGGAGGCCAAAGGCCGGGGGCAGCCCCCCCCCCAATCCCCCTTGCCAAGTGCCTCAACGCACCCTACCTAGAGCAGTGGCGGGTTCTGCCCTTCGCGACACGGTTACGTTCCAGTGGCCTTAAGCATTTCCGAGGGAGCTGGCTCTGTTTGGACCCTGGTCCACTTACCTGGTGCCCACCTGTACATACAGGTCCTCGGGAACAAAAAACCAACGGTTGCGGTGGTTCCCGCCACTTACCGCAAATTTGCACAGCAACGGCGCATCAGCGCCGATTGCAACACACCTCCGCACGATTAGATTGTTGCTCAACAGCAGCATTCAAAGGAGTTTCCCCATGTCCCTGCGCCCCACACTCGAAACCCGCCGCGCCCAGCCCACGCTAGAGGGAGCGGGTGTCAAACTGCACCGTGCTTTCGGCTTTCAGGATCCGTCCGAGTTGGACCCGTTCCTGTTGTTCGACGACTTTCGCAACGAACGCCCCGAGGATTTCGAAAAGGGTTTCCCGTGGCATCCGCATCGCGGCATCGAGACGATTACCTATGTGCTGTCGGGCACCGTCGATCACGCCGACAGTCTGGGCAACACCGGCTCGCTCGGTGCGGGTGACGTGCAGTGGATGACCGCCGGGCGCGGCATCTTGCATCAGGAAATGCCGCACGGGAACCGCAACGGCCAAATGCATGGTTTCCAGCTGTGGGGCAATTTGCCTTCCAGCCAGAAAATGACGGCACCACGCTATCAGGACGTGACCGCCGCCGACATCCCCGAAGTAACGGACGATGACGGCACCATCGTGCGTGTAATCACCGGCGAGTTCTGGGGCAAAAAAGGCCCCGTCGACGGCATCGCTGCCGATCCGCAGTATCTGGACGTAACCATTCCGGCAGGCGTCAATAAGACGTTCCACATCGACACCTACCGCCGTGCATTTGCCTATATTTTTGACGGCAGTGCGGCCTTTGTCGATGCGGCGGCCCCCACGGGGGTTCTGCTGGAAAAAGAAGTGGCTGGCCAAGAGGTCAACATCCGCGATCTGTCTGGTGACCGCACGCTGATCCGCTTTGGTTCGGGTGACGAGATTACGGTGCAGGCGGGCGAACAGGGCGTGCGTTTTCTGCTGATCTCTGGCGCACCGATCAACGAACCAGTGGCATGGCACGGCCCCATCGTGATGAACACGCAACAAGAGCTGATGCAGGCAATGCGCGATCTGCGCAACGGGACATTCATCCAGCCTGCTCACTAAGCCCGACAGCCTGCGCGCCCAATGTGGCGCGCAGGCACTGTTCCATCAGGGAATAACCGTGCCGCCCACCGACCGGCGCACCATGTCCCAATAGATGTCTTGCACCTCGTCCAGCCGCAGCCGCCCGCCCGCGCGAAACCATGTGTTCACGCCCGTCAGCATCGCTATCACCGCAAGCGTTGCGATCTTGGGGTCTGGTACGGCAAACAGGCCCGCCTCGGCGCCGCGTCGCAGGATTGCTTCCAGCCGGTCCTCGTAGCGCCTGCGCAGCGCCTCGACCTCGGCAAAGTTGTCGGGCTCCAGATTGCGCAACTCCATATAGGCAATGAACACCGCATCGGGGCGGTCGTGGTGAAATCCGATGTGAAAGCGCACAAACCGCTCTAACGCGGCGGCAGCGTCACCCGTGTCGTCGGGCAATGCAGCCAGCAACTCGGTCATGTGGTCGCGCATCAGATCGAACAGCAACGTCTGCTTGTCGGGCGTGTAGTTGTATAGCGCCCCCGCCTGCACGCCGACCTCGCCCGCGATCCGGCGCATCGACACGGCGGCATAGCCGTCGCGAGCAAACAGCCGCAATGCTGCGTCCCGCACACGGGGGCCTGTGATGTCCGAATGTGATCCTGCTGTGCGCGCCATGTCTTGGGATTATCTGAACACCCGTTCAAAACCAAGTACCTTGCGCCACGCGCCCCGCTGGTGCATCAAGCATGCAACAGCAGTTCAAGGCAGGTATATGCGCCCCAGCCCACTTTCAGCTCTGATCGCCGCCCAACTGATGCTGGTGGCCTGCACCCAGTTCCCCGAACTGGACGCTGCGGTATCCAAGCGCGCCAAAGCCGCAGACTATCCCGCGTTAATCAATGTCGAACCCATCCTTGCGCGCACCGAGAACAACGGATCTGCCCCCGAGGTGATCCAAAGCAATCTGGAAAGCCGCGCCGCTGCCCTGCGCAACCGCGCAGCGCGGCTTAAGGCGGGCCGCGTGATTGATGCGCCCGCCCGCACGCGGCTGGACCAAGACCCCCAAACAAACCGCTAGAACCCACTGCCGCGCAAGCGGGCAGCAGGTTTGCGAACAGGGCTTTCTTGTGGCGCGCGCGGCTACGCCATGTTGCGTGCCATGCGTGAACGGGTTAGATGCGCAAAAAACACCACGCACGCATAAGGAAACACACCATGTCCCAGCCCCTTCGCCTTGGTATTGCCGGTCTGGGCACAGTTGGTATGGGTGTCGTCAGGATCGTGCGCCAGCAGGCCGCGTTGCTGTCGGCGCGCACCGGACGTGATATCACCATTTCCGCCGTCTCGGCGCGGTCCAGGGACAAGGATCGCGGCATCAGCCTGTCGGATTATGCGTGGGAAACCGATCCCGTGGCGCTGGCCAAACGCGATGATGTGGACCTGTTTGTCGAACTGATGGGCGGCGAAGACGGCCCCGCCAAGGACGCCACCGAAGCTGCCATTGCCGCAGGCAAACATGTGGTCACCGCCAACAAGGCGATGCTGGCCATGCACGGCCAGACACTCGCCGAACAGGCCGAAGCCGCAGGGCGCGCCCTGCGCTTCGAGGCGGCCGTTGCAGGCGGTATCCCCGTGATCAAAGTGCTGACCGAAGGGTTGGCGGGCAACGGCATCACCCGCGTGATGGGTGTGATGAACGGGTCGTGCAACTACATCCTGACCCGCATGGAAACCGCTGGCCTAAGCTATCAGGACGTCTTTGCCGAGGCCGATGGACTGGGCTATCTCGAAGCGGACCCACAGCTGGACGTGGGCGGAATTGATGCGGCGCACAAGCTGGCGATCCTGTCATCAATCGCTTTCGGCACCCGCGTCGATTTTGCCGGAATCGAACTGGAAGGCATCGAACGCATTAGCATCGAAGACATTCGTGCGGCCGCCGACATGGGTTTCAAGATCAAACTGCTGGGCGTGGCGCAGAAAACCGGTCGCGGTCTGGAACAGCGGATGCAGCCGTGCCTTGTGCCCGACACTTCGCCGCTGGGCCAGCTTCAAGGCGGCACCAATATGATCGTGCTGGAAGGCGACGCCGTCGAACAGATCGTGCTGCGCGGCCCCGGTGCAGGCGCTGGCCCTACGGCAAGTGCTGTAATGGCCGATGTCTGCGACATCGCGCGCGGCTTTTCCCTGCCGGTCTTTGGCCAGCCCGCAACCACGCTTGAGGCCGCAACCCCTGCCCTGTCGGTGCTGCCTGCGCCCTACTATCTGCGCATGGGTCTGGTCGACAAACCCGGCGCTCTGGCCAAAGTTGCCAAAGCCCTTGGTGAGGCTGGCGTCAGCATCGAGCGGATGCGCCAATATGGTCATGCCGACGCCGAAGCAGCGCAGGTGCTGATCGTCACCCACAAAACCACCCGCGCCAGTCTGAATGTGGCTGTCGAGGCGATGGAAGGCACCGGAGTGCTGGCACAGGCCCCTGTCGCGCTGCGGATCGAACACCTGTAAAGTTGCGCCAGCGCGCAGCGCCCGTTACATATTTTCAAACAGAGAATAACAAGGACCACGCCCATGCCCAACAACGAAAAATTTCATGACCGTATGTTGTCACTGGGCCTTGCGCGGGTTTCTGAAGCTGCCGCGCTGGCCTCAGCCAAGCTGATCGGACACGGCGACGAGAAAGCCGCCGATCAGGTCGCCGTGAACGCCATGCGCGAACAGTTGAACCTGCTGGACATCGCAGGCGTGGTGGTGATCGGCGAAGGCGAACGCGACGAAGCGCCGATGCTGTTCATTGGCGAGGAAGTGGGCACCGGCAACGGCCCCGGCGTCGACATCGCGCTGGACCCACTGGAAGGCACCACGCTGACCGCCAAGGACATGCCAAACGCGCTGACCGTGATCGCGATGGGCCCGCGCGGATCGATGCTGCATGCGCCGGATGTGTATATGGAAAAACTGGCCATCGGTCCGGGCTTTGCCCCCGATACGGTGACTTTGGCCATGAGCCCCGGCGAACGGGTCAAGGCATTGGCCAAGGCCAAGGGCTGCGAGACCTCTGACATAACCGTGTGCATTCTTGAACGCCCCCGCCACGCCGACATGATTGCGGACGTGCGTGCCACAGGGGCTGCCATTCGCCTGATCACCGATGGTGACGTCGCGGGCGTGATGCATTGCGCCGACCCAGACACCGGCATCGACATGTATATGGGCGACGGCGGTGCGCCCGAAGGCGTGCTGGCCGCAGCGGCGCTGAAATGCATGGGCGGGCAGATCTATGGCCGCCTGCTGTTCCGCAACGACAACGAAAAGGGCCGCGCGGCCAAGGCGGGCATCACCGACCTGGACCGCATCTATACCCGCGACGAGATGGTCACCGACGATGTCATTTTTGCCGCGACCGGTGTGACTTCGGGGTCGTTGTTGCAAGCAGTCCAGCGCGAACCCGGCTGGCTGACCTGCGAAACCCTGCTGATGCGGTCGAAAACCGGATCGGTGCGGCGGATGCAATACCGCACGCCGGTGTCTGAAACCTGATAACCCGCCGCGTGGGGCCAAGCGGCCCTCCGGGGGGAGTTTATTTTGCAAGATGAGAAGGGGATGTGGCCATGTATCTCGGCGTTGAGACATCCCTGACCGGACGCCGTTGGGTCGGACCCGATGTGGAAGTGCAGCGGGCGGCCGACCAGATTGTCCAGCAAAAGGGGCTGCCCGCACCGGTGGCACAAGTGTTGGCCCGGCGCGGGGTGTCGCCCGAGGCGGCCGATGCGTTTCTGGCCCCAGCCCTGCGCGACCTGCTGCCCGATCCGCGTCTGTTAAAAGATATGGAAAAGGCCGCAGCCCGCGTGCTGGTCGCCGTGGCGGAGTGCGAGCGGATCGCGATTTTTGCCGATTACGATGTGGATGGCGGCAGTTCGGCGGCCTTGCTACTGGACTGGATGCGCCAATTGGGGCTGCGCGCAACACTGTATGTGCCGGACCGGATCGACGAAGGCTACGGCCCGAATGATGCGGCGATGGCGGAACTGGCCGCAGCGCATGATCTGATAATTTGCGTCGATTGCGGAACCCTGTCGCACGGGCCGATTGCGGCGGCTGTCGGGGCGGATGTGGTTGTGCTGGATCATCACTTGGGCGGCGAAACCCTGCCCGAGGCGGTGGCAGTGGTGAACCCCAACAGGCAGGACGAAGACGGCGATCTGGGACACCTGTGCGCGGCGGCGGTGGTATTTCTGATGCTGGTCGAATGTGGCCGCCAGCTGCGCGCGGCGGGCAAGACCGGACCGGATCTGATGCAGATGCTGGATCTGGTGGCGCTGGCGACTGTGGCGGATGTCGCGCCGTTGATCGGGGTAAACCGCGCCTTTGTCCGGCAGGGTCTGCGGGTGATGGCAGCGCGCGACCGTCCGGGGCTGGCTGCCTTGGCGGATGTGGCGCGGCTGGATACGGCACCTGCGGCTTATCATCTGGGCTATCTTCTGGGGCCGCGCATCAACGCGGGCGGGCGAATCGGGCAGGCTGATCTGGGCGCACGCCTGCTGGCCACCACCGACCCGCACGAGGCCGCAGCAATAGCCGAACGGCTGGACCTGCTGAACACCGAACGCCGCGACATCGAAGCATCGGTGCGTGCCGCCGCGATGATGCAGGCCGAAGAGCGCGGCTTTGATGCGCCACTGGCTTGGGCGGCAGGCGACGGCTGGCATCCGGGCGTGGTTGGCATTGTTGCGGCACGGTTAAAAGAAGCATCAAACCGCCCTGCAGTGGTGATTGGCGTCGAAGACGGAATAGGCAAAGGTTCGGGCCGGTCGGTCACGGGCATTGATTTGGGGGCCGCGATTCAGAGGCTGGCCACCGAAGGGCTACTGGTCAAGGGGGGCGGTCACAAGATGGCCGCCGGTCTGACTGTGCGCGCGGAACTGATCCCCGAAGCGATGGAGCGTCTGGGGGTATTGCTGGCCAAACAAGGTGCAGACCGCATCGGCGTGGCCGATTTGCGGCTGGACGGAACCATGATGCCCGGCGCCGCCCAAGTGGAACTGGCAGAGATGATCGAACAGGTCGGCCCCTATGGAGCGGCGGCCCCCGGTCCGCGCTATGCTTTTGCCGATATGCAGATTTTTCACGCCAAGCGGGTGGGCGAAAACCACCTGAAACTCAGCTTTGGCGACATCGGTGGTGCGCGCATGGACGCCATCTGCTTTGGCGCCTACGATGGCTCGCTGGGCCCGCGTCTGGAACAGCACGGCGGTGCGCGCTTTCATCTGGCTGGGCGTTTGGACATCAACACGTACCGTGGGCGGCAAAGCGTTCAGTTGCGTCTGGAGGATGCTGCACCCGCTGGATCGTAATTTTGTCCACGAACTGCATTTTTGGTCTTGCACCATCCCGCGCGATTGCCTAATCAGCCCCTCACAAGACAGTGGCCCGTTCGTCTATCGGTTAGGACGTCAGGTTTTCAACCTGAAAAGAGGGGTTCGACTCCCCTACGGGCTGCCACTTGTTTTTCTAATGTGTTGTTATTCATTAGATTTTCCTTCCTTCTTGTCCAACTCTCCGGATAGGTTGGACACTTTCCCTACGTTCAGCTTCGCAAATCCGCTGTCGGCAAGACGCGCCCGGTTGGCCTTTTTCGTGTAAACTGCGGCTTGCGTTGTGTCGGAGTGCGCCAGGTAGGAAGCGATCTCCCATTCAGACGCCCCAGCATCCGCGAGTCGGGTAGCCCCTGCTTTCCGAAGGCCGTGCAGTGAGCCGGGAACCTTGGCTTCGGCGCATCTGTCGCGGAACCAGTTTCCCAGCGATGCGACTGCATAAGGCTTGTCGCTTTTGTCCTGAGTGACGAACAACAGCCGGTCCTTAGGGACGTGGCGCAGCTCCTCTGCCAACTCAGGCAGGATCGGCATGTCAGCCGCAACGGCGGTCTTGTGCCTGCGATAGGCGATCCGGCCTGCCTTGACGTGCTGGCGACCGACACGGGCAAGGTCTTGCCGTGCCATGCCGGTATTGAGAGCCAGCAGCATCACCAACCGCGCCTTGGTGGTCGGACCGTGTCGATCGAGAAAGCGGTTAACCTCGTCGTCTGTCCAAGTGTGATAGCCGTCCGGGTTGACCTTCATCCGTTCGGCGTGGCGCGCCGGGTTGGGGCCAGTATAGCCAAGCTTCTTAGCGGCGAAATTGAACAACATCGACATGTTCTTCTTGACCGTGTTCGCGGCGGTCGGGCCGGTCTTCTTCGACATGAGGGCTTCGATGTGCCGAACTTCCAGCCGCTCGAATTGATACTTGCCGGCCTCTTTGCGCAGCCAATCCAATTCAAGCCGGATCGTCCGCTTGCGGCTGTCTGACAGGTTCTGAAAGCGCAGGCTGCGCAGGTATTGCTCGATCAGCCATGCGAGGGTGCCCGCAAGAGCGGTCGATGCGTTCGAGGATTTGGAACCGGCAAGCGCGGCCTCGTATGCCGCCAGAAATTCAGGCGAGCCGTAGGGGCCGGGGATGTTAATGCGAAAATCGCCGCGCTCAAACTTCCAATAGATGCGGCCTTTAACAACGTTCTTGCGGACGCCGGGGTATTTGTTCTTGCGGCGCGTCATTTCAACAGCTCGTCCGGATCTGGGCCAGCAGCCTGTGGCGCTGCACCTTCGGGAAACACAACAACGCGACCAGTAGCGTGATCAACCTCTACCCTGCCAATGCGCAGCCCGGCGGACAATGCGGCTTGCAATGTACGCTTGATTTCGGACTGGGACACAATTGTGCGGCGGGCTGTCATGCTTCTCTCCTCAGGCGCTTTCGCCAGACCAAACTTTCATACGCGCATCCAATCCTGCTTGAATACCGTTCAGGCTGAAACAGATCGTGGCGATCTCGGAACCTACTTGCCCTGCGAAAAACGAAGGGGGCTGGTCGGCGTGGTTTGCACTCCAGTCATCGTTGAAACCGCTCAACGGAAAGTCGATACGGGTCTCGCCATCGTCCAGCCCAGAGCGCATCGCTGCTGCAATCTGGCACGCGTACATTGCGGCAACCTTCTTGCTCAACGCGGGCTTCCGATCACCGGGCTTCAACGCGTCCTGACCGCCAGCACCATAGACGCGCAACAGGAAGGCGTAGACAAAAAGGCCGCAAAGATCCGCTTTGTCCCAAAACCGACCGATAGATGCCCGTGCTTCGGGCGCGCATTGGTAGATGCCGCTTGCGATGTCCTCATTCAAACGCTGACGGTCCAAGCCGACAACGTCGCATGCCGCAGATGTAGGCAATTTCTTCAAAGTCATTCTCTCACTCCATTGACGCGTTGTGCAATAACGACTAGCGATCGCCTGCCGTGTAAGTCAATAGCAAAATTCGCAGGCCCAGAGGCACGCAGGAAATTTACTTAGAGCGATGGACGCGGGGGCATCATGCTTTTGCCTGCTGTGACATCACGCTCGAACCAAGCTGACTGCTTGTAATCCTCGAAAATCCAGACCTGATAATCAATGTGCAACTGGGCGTATTTAGGGTTGGGAAGGTCCAACCCCATAGCCTCACGCATCCGGTATGCAGCATAGGCTTTCGTTGCGACAACGTTTGAAGGTTCCCAGCCCTGCCATCCCTCAAGCTCTCGGATCACATCGACAAGTGCACCGCTAGCAGGGCGCGCAATAGATGGCAGGGCCATAGAGACCCCCGCCACCGGCAAAGCAGCCATAAGGGTGCGACGAGACATGGCGGGGCTGTTCGCGCAAACGCGTTCTTTGGTCATTGTCAGGATCTCCAAATTCCGATAGTAACAGTGTTACTATTAATGAGGTAAGGCAATGCAGTCAACAGATAGTAACAGCGTTACTACGGAAGATCTTCGTTCGATTAGTCCAATACACTGCAAAATGGCTCGTGCTGCTCTTAGTTTAGGGGTGAGAGATTTGGCAAAACTCGCATATGTTTCACCAAATACGATTTCCCGATTTGAGCGTGGCGAAGAAGTTTTCGATAGCACGATGTTTATGATCAAATCTGCACTCGAGAATGCTGGCGTCGACTTCATTTTCGAAAATGGGGGTGGTGATGGCGTACGTTTGAGAAAGAAAACAGATGTGTGATTGGATAGCGCCAGAGACCCTACCAAACTGGGCCGCCGTAATCGCAGCTGTCGCAGCACTTATTGTGGCAAGAAGGGGCAACAGTATTGCGAGCCACGCGGTCAAGTCTCAATTAAAAGCCGATATTATTCGAGTGAACGCCGCGTCTTTGGCAAGGGTCCAAGAAATCCGTAGAATAATCCTTCAAGAGCAAAGCAAGGCTGCGGGCTGGCGACTGAGTTTGAAACTTGAAAAGGAGTTGTCTGACACTCTGAAGAATCTTACGGATTTTAGTAACATGCTAAAAGACCTTGACGAACTCTCGTTTGCTGATGATCCGCTTGCCGAGGCCAAAACCTCATCCAAAATGGAAGTTCTTACTCAAGAATTTGAAGAAGCGCACAGAAATCAGTTACTGATTTCCACGCTACAAACAGCGGCAATGGAAAGAATAATGCACCTTTCCGATTTCGCGCGTAACATCGCCACTAGAGCGAACTCAGATGAGTGAATGCGCGCCGCGCCCGAGAAAGACATAGCGGGCCGCGCGCTGTCAGGGTTAATACCGGCACTCACTGACTAAACCGGATCACATGGCCGACGACTGCCAAGGGTGATCGCCTTATCTCTCCCAATCCACCATGCGCATTGCCCCGGACACGTCAGCCGGGGCGATGCCTGCGACTTTCGCTTCGGCCAGCGTCTTGATGATCGCTGATAGTGCGCGCGCACGTCCGCCAGCGTCGAAAGCTTGCAGGGGCCGGATCGTGTCGATCGCCACCTCGAACCCGAGCTTCTCCTTCGCCTCGTCTGCCAGCATTGCGGCGATGGGCTGCAGGGTCCAGATTGCGAGCTGGCGTTGCGCCTCTCGGATCACGGGGCCGGTTGCGGACCGGTTGAAGTATGACGGCAGGACGCCGTAAGCCATGCTGATGCCCTCGCGCGCAGCTGACAGGGTTTCGTCGGTCATGCTCCTGGACAGGTCCGGCGACAGCTGGTCCGGCTTCTGGCCGATGGTTGGGTTCATGCCCGCCGCCGTCGCCTGGGCAACGCCCTCGATCACCAGCGTTGACCCGCGCCGCCCTTTGAACGCACCACGCATTGTCGCCATGTCGTCGGCGCCTGTGTCGGGCAGTGGGACAATCAGGCTACCCAGCGGGGCATTTTCAAACGTCTCGGACAGTGCCGATTCCACCGCGTGCAGCATTGCCCCGGTCAGGCTGGACCTGCGCAGTGGGGCGGTGCCAATCCATGGCGTCAGATTGTCCGAGCCGATCCGCAAGTGCAGCACCTCACCGGCCAGCGCATTGACCGTGCGCCCGCCGCCTGCCTCGGGGATGGACAGGCGATAGGCGCGTGGTTTGCCGTCGCGTGTCACGACCTCCCAATCCGTCGCCGGAACAAGGCCCAGGTCGGTGATCAGATAGACGGCATCGCCTTTCAACGCGACGCCGCGGGCGATCATCGCCATGGTTTGCCTGGTCAACAAATCCGTGCCGGTCACGTCTGCCATGGCAAACCCGCCTTCCCACAGGCTGACGCAGCTTTGCACCGTTGCCGTCAGCTCGGCCACGCCGCTCCGCCCGCTGATGTAGCTGTCACGCGCCGCCATCACCTGGGCCGTGTACCCGCCTCCGCTCGAACGCGTCTCAATCGGGCGCAGCTTGTTCTTGAACCATCCGAGCATTGCTATCTCCACCGGATTGCGGCGGGGCGGTGCGTCATGCGCTTGACCACCTCGCCAATGGGTTGCCAGTTCCGGGCCTCGATCTGGGCTTGCGGATAGGCGGGTTTGGTGACGGCGCTGATCTCGATCAGATCCGCCGCTCGGATTGTGCGCAGGATTGCGTTGCCGCGTTCCTCAACCGTTTCGCCGCCTGGACGCACACGAAAGCCGGGTGACAGACCGCGCACCAGCCCGGCCGCATGAGCGGTCAGGAAGTCCCGCACATAGCTGACCTGTCCCATGTCCGCGCTGATCGTCGCATCA
Organism: Pseudosulfitobacter pseudonitzschiae; assembly: GCF_002222635.1. NCBI lineage: Bacteria > Pseudomonadati > Pseudomonadota > Alphaproteobacteria > Rhodobacterales > Roseobacteraceae > Pseudosulfitobacter > Pseudosulfitobacter pseudonitzschiae. The sequence goes on from NZ_CP022415.1 coordinate 2,074,627, forward strand.
ACGGTCAGCGCGTCGTCGCTTTCGGTCAGGGTCAGCGTACCGGCGGAACGTGACGCCAGCGGCTTGTTGAAGTCATGGCCGGACAAAAAATGCACGTCCTCGCCGCGTTCCAGCCGATCCGCAAAGGCACGGGCCGCGATCATCTCTCGACGCTCACGCCCTGCCCCAATGCGTTCAGCCAGCACGGTTTCCCGACCATACGGGAAAGTTGCCCGAAGGCGGATTTCTCCGCCCTCGGTGCGCAGCTCAAGGCCGCCGGTGTAAGCGCCCCAGAGCATTATGATGCAGCCAGTTGGAGGCCGGTCAGCAGTTGCAGCTGAACCGGACGCGCGACGGTCACGTCCATGGTCGCCAGCGCCGTGATCCGCAGCCCGCCAGACTGCGCATCGCTATAAGGGTCGCGGATCATATCGACCGCACCCCATGCCCCGATAAAGATCGGTGCAACGCCGCCCGCCGCCGTGGTCAGCAGCGCCGAGGTTGCCACCGGGGTGCCAGATGGTGCGGCAAGTGCGTTGTTGGTCATCGCGATGTTGGCCGATGGCAGGTTCTTCAGCAGACGGTCCCATTCGGAAACCGCTGTGCCGTCGATCAGAACGCCGTCCAGGTAGTCCCACAGTTCAGGCCGGATCAGGCTGCGCACCGCATCCGGCGAACCGGCGGCGTTCGAGGTCATAAACCGCGTCACCGCAGACCGGAACGCACCCCAGCTTGCCAGCGCATCAATCGGCGTCGACGTGATCCCATAGGTTGCAGCACCGGTGATAACGCCGAGCGGCTGGCCATCAGCGCCGGTGCCGAGGAACGCGGCTTGATCCATCGCAGCCCCCATCGCGCCGTTCATGTCACGCCGCACAGCCTGTTCAAGCGCCGCGCCCGACTGTTTCAGGGCCTTGCGCGTGATGCGCATCTGGACGCCCAGGTTGTGATCAGGCGACATTGCCCGGTCAGCTGTGGCGTACACGGTCGGACCGGCGACGTTACCAGTTTCTGTCGCGGCCCAACCCGCTGTGACGGCCGAGGTTGTCACCGGCCATTCAATCGCGCCCGCGTCGATGCTGATCATCTGCGCGCCCATGCGTGACGCCACGCTGTCGGGAAACAGACGGTCGATGATGGGCCGTGTCTGGATCGGCGTCGGCGTGCCACCTGCAACGGTTTCACCGGCTCGGACCTCGAGCGCCTGCCATGGGACAGGAATGCCACGGAAGCCGCCAGCACTGCGCAGCTCTGTGACAATCTCGGCAGTCTGCCCGTCCAACTCACGCCCCTCATCCAAGGCGAGTGCGACTTGGCGCAACTGGAAATTGGCAACCAGATCGGCCCATTCCTGCCCGCAACGGGTTTCCAGCTCGTTCCCCGCGTCCCGGCGTTCGGTGTCCTCGGCGATCAGCGCCGCGCGGTAGCGGGTTTCGTTGGACCGGTATTCCGTGTCCAGCTCGCCCATCTTGCGGATCTCGTCCTCGGACGGGGTTTCCTTGTTCGCCAGTTCGGCCAGGTTCTGGCGGATTTCCGACTGACGCCGGGCGATTTCAACTGATTTAAGCATCTTTGATTTCCTTTTTGCTGATGCTGATTTCATCGGGGCGCGAAAGCGCCTCGACTGCTTTCCGCCAATCTTGGCGGGCCTCTCGGGGCGGGGGATGCCCGCACTCGATCCGTGTCTTTCGGGTGTGGCAACTCGGGCAAAGCGCCTGAAGGTTGCGCGGCTCATAGGACAGCTCGGGGTGCGTCCTGACGGGCTTGATGTGATCCACCTCGAGACGCCCGCCACAGCCGCAAGAACAGCAACGATAGCGGTCACGTTCGAGGATCTCGGCGCGCAACGCCTGCCAGCGTTTGGTGCGGGTGACGCGCTTGGAATAGCGGTGATGATCGCGGCGCACGCTCATAGGTCTGCCCTCGCGGCGCACGTCAGCTCCAGCATCCGGCGGCGCTGGTCCGGAACTTCCTTGATTCCGGTGATGTTGTATTCCCGGCCTTCGCAGGTCAGCCGATCAGTCGGATTGAGGTCGGCGGTGAAGCTGCTCCAACGCACAACAAATCGCGTTGTGATCGTGGCCTGCACCTGTCCGGCGCTAAGGCGTTCCGCATCGCTGATGTCACGTTTCGAGGCGTAGACGGGTGTTCCATGGTCCTGCCATTCCTCGCTTTCGCTAAAGCCATCGTCGACCAACACCGACCGATGGAATTGCACGCGCCTGTCCAGGTTTCCGGCGTTCAAAACCATTGCATCCTCGCTTTCGTTTTGGGTTGAGCTGCGATCCGCGCGCCCTGGGCGACGGCCAGAACCGATGCCGCCGCAGCGTCGATCCGGCCATTCGAGCGGGCCTTGTCGATTTTGATGTTGTTGGAAGGGTCGCGGCGGCAGATCGTATCGGCGAAAGCAGAGCGCAGCAGCAGCGACGGCTTGGCTTTAACCAGACCGTCAAAGGCCGCGCGGCGGAAGCGCTCTGCATCCTCGCCACCGTCGCGGAAGCCTTGCCCGCGCCAGACCAAGGGCGCGCGGATACCGGCACGACTGATCGCTTCGCCCAGCTCGGCCTGCTTATAGCGGTCCATTGTGATAGCGATGACGGACTGATCCTCGACATGGCGCATGACCTCGACCAGCCAAGGTGCAACCGGCACCGTCTTGTCACCGAGGACGGACAGCTCGCCCCGGTCGTGCATCTCGACATAACGCCCAGTCACGCCGTCCGATTGCCCGCGATCTAGAAGGCTGGGCACAGACGGGAAAGTCCCCTTGCATTCCAGGCGCCCCGTTTCGGGCCAATAGAATGCCGCCGCCGTCATCGAGGCCGAACCGCCCAGGTCGATGCCGATCACAACGCCGCCCTGGCGTGGTGGCAGCGTTGAGGTTTCGCAGCCGAGCCATTCATCCAGGGTGATCAACATCTCACGGCTATCGCCGGACACGCGTTCATTGCGGTTGTAGAGCCGGAAGCTGGTCAGGCTCGATCCGCCCCGCGCGATGGCGCGCTTGGCTTGTGCTTCCAGCCATTCCAGAGAACCGCCGATGCCGTGCGGCGCGCCGGGGTTAGCGATCAGCAGGCTTTCGGCATCGTCGGCAGGCAGACCCGGCGCGGGTCGATGCTCCTGGACGTAAGTGCCGGGCGACGGATCGTCGATCCACCGGGAAAAGGGATGCGTGTCGTCGCTGGCACTGGTGCTGATCAGGAAGGCGCGGCCCTCGCGCTTGCCCAAGCCGGACAGCAGTGCATGTTCCAGCTCGTCACCGCGATCCAGCGCCCAGTGCCCGCGCTCGTCCAGGATCGCCATCGTCGGCGCGCCGCCCAGGGCCGACTTTCCGTCCGCCGCGATCACGCGCAGAATATGCCCGCCGCCGTCGCCCTCGTACTCGATCTCAAGGCGCGGGGCGCGGCGGAAAATGAAGTGCCGGCGGATCTCCATGGGCAGGCTGGCAATGAAGCCTGCCACAAAGTCCCAGATGATCCGGCCCTGGTCGCGGGTCCGCGCGGCTGCGATGATTTCGCGGCGGGGCTGTTGATCCCAAACGCCGATCAGACCGCCAAGCGCAAGCCCTGCCGTTATAGCGGATTTCCCATTGCCCCGCCCGATGCTTAGAACGGCGTTGGCGATTCCATCGGCCAATGAGCCTTCAATGAACTGGCGCTGAAAAGGCGCGAGGCGGACGGGCTTTCCGGCGTTCGGACCCTCTGGAATTTTGAGCCCATGCATGAATTGCATAGCTCGCTCTGCCGGGGCCGCGTTTTGGGCTTCCGCATCGGGCGCGAAAATTGACAACTCCCATCTACGGTCCCGTGCGTCTGCCAAAGTCGGGGCATTGGTACCTAAATCGAAGAGGTCGGGCGTTTGTTGATGCGAGCGACGCGGTGCAGGCGGAAGGATCGAGCCATCTGCCTTGCGCCATGTTCTTTCTTTCTTCGTCGCTTCGGTCATCGTGTTCACTCTCGCGTGTATCTCTTCGTTCAATCGCTGCTCTGTCTGTCCCTCTGCCAATGGAGAGGGTTCGTTGTGATGGTCAGAAAGCGGGTTACAGCGGCGGGGTTCAAAACCCGCCTCCCGCCCTGACCACCGCGATCTTGCCTGCCAACCGAGCCGGGCCGCCGCTTAGGCCAGACCTGCCTTTCCCTCGGCTCGGTCCGCTCTCCCATGTTCACCGCCGTAGAGGGTGGCAGTGGGGCCTTAGGGCTTGGAGAGACCGCACGACGCGGAATAGCTGCCCTTGTGCTGTGGCCCGTTACCCGGTAGCACTTGTGATGCGGCAGACCCGGCTAACCAGTGAACGCCATCCGCCGCATAGGCCCGCCGTCCAACCGGCGGGCTTTCTTCATCGTCTCACTCCTCGATCAAGCCCCCAATGCACGAAGGTTCGGTGCCCAGTTCGGTCACCAGTCGCCGCATGATCTGTTCCTGCTTGACGCTGGGACGCCACGACGCCCGCTTGCCGTGCTTGGCGATGGAACGGACAAAGCCCTTGAGCCATTCGTCTGTGCCGTCAGCCATCACGCGGCGCATGACCATCGGCCAGTGATAGGTCAGCAGTTCATCCAGCTCCTGCGCGGTCATACCTGCACCCCGCGATAACGGGCGGCCACACGGGCCATGTGCGGCGACGTGGTGAGGGATTTTGCGTCCATGGGCGACCGCCCGTCATAGTGCAGCGCAGCCTGATCCATGAGGGCTTGAGCAAGGTCGCGGGGGATATCCGATGCGGCCTGCCCAAACCCTGCCTGATACTCGATCATCAGCTTAGTCGGCGTCAGCCTGTAGAAGCTGTCCAGCCATTGAATGAAGGGCCGGTTGCCACCCAGAAAATTGAAGTCTGTGAAGGCCTGGCCGTCGATGGTGACGGTCGGCACGTCTTCATCAGCCACCGGCCCGATGGGCAGGATCAACCCGAACTCTTGCCCAGGTTTGAAGATCGTCACGCGGATCGTCTGCGTCAGCAGCGCGATCTGGGCAAACTGCTCGATTTCCGCCGCAGCCGTGTGGCCGATGTTTGTGATTGCCGCATCGTCACCGGCACCATCTACGCGGATATGGTTTTTGAGGTCTTCGAGGACGAAAGGCAGCGCGGTGCCAATCGCTGTGCGGTCTACGAGCATTTTCATGCGGCAATCTCCATTTCTGAAATGTGATTGCGGAACGCCATCTGCTCCTGGAACGGCAGCGCCTCGTAAGCGGCCAGCGCATAGGCTTTGCACTCGTCCAGAGAGGCGCAGGACGCCCACGAGCGCGCGTCTTTCATCGGGTTCAGGAAGGAGGGCATCGGCGCATCACGCAACTGCAGGTGCAACTTGATGCCAGCGCTGTCGCGCAGGTTGGTGATACTGGTCACCGCGCGGGGACGTTTAAGCGCAAACACCTCGAGAAAGCGCGCGCCGACCCAGTCCAGATCGGGGCGCAACTTGCGCAAGGTGGCCCCCACGTGGGTGATATGACCCGTGCGATTGGTCATCACATACATCGGACACAAAACATCAAGCACCGCAGGCATGTCGTGTGCGCCGGTCATATTGCCCGCGCCCCCAGCGCAAAACTACGCCCTTCGGAAAATTCGGTTTCGACCAGAGTGATCGACACTGTTTCCGCGCCCTGCCCGCCGCCTGCAAATTCAAGCAGGGCCAGCACGCCGTAGTCGTCGGCAAGCGTGCGCAGCAATCCCATCATGACATGGCCGAAGCGGGGTATAGATGTTCCGCAGATCACGCTGAAATGGCGGGATGAATATTCGTGCAGTTCGATACGTGGCAGGTTCAGATCGCTGACCGCCAGCCGCGCCCGGTCAGGCAGATCGTCGAGCGAATGCAGCAATTCCACAAAGGTCACGCCGCCAAAGCGCATCAGACGCCGCAACCCTTCGGTATTGGGATGGCTGACAAGATACGTGCCCACATCCTCCATCAGGTCGGGTTCGGGCCGGTTCAGCACAGCGCCCACCGCCGCGATGATCCTTACGGCCAGTGTATCGTCATACATCAGCATCGCCTCGAACTCGACAAAGCCGAGGTCGGCAATTGCCGTGGCTTCGACCCATTTGGCGGGTCCATAGCTGTCGGTTACAAAGCACTGTAGCGCGCGGTAAATTAGCCCATGCATAACGGTCTCTTTCCCAGTCCCGCGGGTGTTATGCCGTGCCAAACGTTAAGATGCCGCAAATGCTAAAGTGAGAGGGAAATTGCCCGCGGCGTTCGTTCACTAGTAATCCGTCGGCGCACCACCTTCGGACTTTCGTCGTGCAACAAAGTCCGCCAGCTCGGCGCGGATTGCGTCGTCCATTGGCGGTTCTTCGAAATTGGCGATGATATCTTTGAAAATGTGGTGTGCCCGCTCGGGTGTCCAGATGCCGCCTGCGGCCTCCCAACCTTCGTAGTTCTTCCAATCGCTCAGAAACGGCTGGTAGAACGCCGTGGTATAGCGGTCTTGCGTGTGCTGGATGCCAAAGAAGTGGCCCGCATTGCCCACCGATTTGATCGCGTCCAGCGCAATCTCGTCCGGTCCCGTCGCCCAAAGTGCAGGGTCCAGATACCGCTGGATCTGTTGCAGCACCTCGCAGTCCATGATGAACTTTTCGGGCGACGCAATCAGCCCTCCTTCCAGCCAGCCTGCCGCGTGATACACCATATGCGACCCCGATTGCACTGCCGCCCACAGGCTGTTCGAGGTTTCCCACATTGCCTGCCCATCCGGTACATTTGCAGCACACACACCGCTGGACCGCATTGGCAGTTTGTAGAACCGCGCCAGCTGGCCCGTCATTTGGGTCGCGCGCATATACTCTGGCGTGCCGAACGCGGGCGCGCCCGATTTCATGTCCACATTCGACGTAAAGGTGCCAATGGCGCAGGCCGCACCGGGGCGGATGATCTGCGCCAGCACCACCGCGCACAGCGCCTCGGCCAGCGATTGCGCCACAGCGCCCGCCATCGTCACGGGTGCCATGGCCCCAGCCAGCGTGAAGGGCGTGACCACCAGCCCCTGATTGCGCCGCGCCAGACGCATCCAGCCATCCAACATCGGAATGTCGTGTTTCAACGGCGAGGTAGAGTTGATGTTGGTGTACATCTTGGGGCTGGCTTCGAATTCTTCGTGGGTCCAGCCACCGGAAATGCGCACCATTTCCATTACGTCTTCGACCCGCTCCGGTCCAAGGCTGTAGGCATGGGCAACTTTGTCGGTGATCGTCAGCTTGTCATACAGCACGTCCAGATGCCGCACCGAAGCATGTATATCCACAGGCTCGACGGGATAGCCGCCAACAAAGTGGATGCAGTTGAAATACTGGCTGAGTTTCAACAGATTCTGGCACATCTCGCGGGTGCCGGGAACCTTGCGGCCCAGTTCCAAATCCCAATAGTTGGGCGGGCTGGACACATTGCCAAAGTTCATATGGTTGCCGCCGATCGTGATGGCCCTGTCGGGGTTGCGCGGCGTCAACGTGAAGGTGTCCGGCGCGAGGGCGAGGTATTCCATCACCATGTCACGGCCCATACGGACATTTTCGCCGTCAATGGTGCAGCCTGCCGTGCGCAAAATCTCAAGTGCCTCGTGATTCAGAAACTCTATGCCGATCTCTTCGAGAATGCGCATCGCACCGTCGTGGATGGCATAGACCCCCTCGTCGGTCAGCGGCTCTACGGGGCGGTCCACCAACAGGGGCGGGTTCCACGGCATCTGTTCGATCACTTCGCCACCGCGGCGTCTGGCGGCGCCTGCACGGCCGCCGCTGCGGGTTCTGCGGGGAGGGACTTGGGTCATGGGGTGTCCTTTCGGCTCTTGACCCCAGCAAGACCCGAAGCGACGCAGGCTACCATCCTGTTTGCGACAGAAGGCGTCGCTTTAGGGCATATGCCTCAGCCTTGGGCGTCCAGCCACGCGGGCAGATGGCCAATGTCGGGCAAAACCACATCGGCAAGGGGCGCCAGCGCTGCCGCGTCGGCCAGACCCGTCAGCACCGCAACCGTGCGCATGTCAGCGGCGCGGCCAGCATGCAGATCATGGGTGCTGTCGCCCACCATCACCACTGTTTTGGGGGGCAGACCTGTGGCCTCGCAAAAGGCCAGCAGCTGCCCCGGCGCGGGCTTGCCCCCAAAGCCGCTGTCAAAGCCAGCAATAAAATCAAAGCAATCAGCCACGCCTGCCCCGTTCAAATGCGCAAGCGCCGGCGCTTGGGCATCGTTGGTAGCCACACCAAGCCGCAGATCGCGCGCGCGCAGGGCCGTCAGCAACGGGGACAACGGCACGGCCTCGGCTTGCGGGGCAAGCTCGGCCTCTTCATTCAGCATATCCAGCAAGGCGGGCTTGGCTATGTCGGGAAACTGAGGGGCCAGAACCGCGACCACCTCGGCTGGCGTGCCCGCGATCACGATACTGTCGCGGGCAAAGCTGCGGGTGGGCAGATCGAACCCGATGCTGTTGCCCACTTGGGTCGCCTGAGTTCGGTCACCCTTGCAGACGCGCAGCAAAAACGCCTCGGCCCAAGCCTCCCATGTGGCGGAGAAATCGAACAGGGTGCCGTCCTTGTCGAATACGATGCCTTTGATCGCGCTCATGTCCAATTGACCTGTTCACCACCCGGAAGCGCCGCGCGAGCGCGCATCGGTGCATCGTAGGACAGCCCCGAGGCATCACAAAACGCGACGACCCAAACGTCGTCCATCATCACAAAATCCAGAACCGATCCCAAAAAGGCCGGATCAGATGCGCCTGTGCGCAGATCGTCGGCACCGGCGCCGCTGGCCCCCTGAAACACCGGCAACAAATCTTCGTTGCCCGCCAGCCATGCCAGCGCCTGCAAGGCCACTGTCTCTGCGGAATTTCGCTCAGTCATCGTTGCTCTCCCACCTTAAGGCCAATTTGAAATACTTCTTTAACCATTTGGCGACAGAAAGGAATGACCACAAAAAACTTTAGAATATTTTCACCGCCGAGGCTTAAAGATGCATGCCAAGATCCTGATCGTTGACGCGATTGCGACCAACCGGATCGTGCTCAAGGTCAAACTTGCAGCTGCGCATTACGAGGTATTGCAGGCCAGCAACCTTGCCGAAGCCGCGCGGCTGGCTGCGGTCACGCCCCCCGACCTGGTGATTTGTGCCGCCGATCTGCCGGATGGCACTGCGGTTGATCTGGTCGGACTGCTGAACACACAGGCCCAGTCAAAGCGTATGCCGGTGCTGGCCGTGGCACCGGGTATCAGCGCTGCGGCGCGTCTGGGCCTGTTAGAGGTTGGGGTCGATGATGTGGTCATGGACATCTATCACGACACCCTTTTGTTGGCGCGGGTGCGCAGCATGTTGCGGGCTCACAATGCCGAAACCGAATGGCAAATCCGCGACGACACTACCCGCGCACTGGGTTTGGCTGAAAACCGTGCTGCGTTCATTCGCACGCCGGATGTCACGGTGGTGTGCCCAACGCTATGGCACGGCGCAAAGACACTGGCCACCCTGCGCCCGCATGTGGTCGCCCGGCTAAACGCCGCCGTGCCGCATACTGCACTGGACAGTCACAACCACAACGCTGTCGGTGCGCCTGTGAAAAATGCCGACGTTTTTATCCTGATCACGGACAGTGCCACCGCCGATCAGATGCTGGCGCTGGTGTCGTCGATCCGCAGCCATGCGGCGACGCGGCATTGTCCGATCCTGCTGGTCTATCCCGAAGACGAGCCGATTCTGGCAGCGCGGGCCTTGGATCTGGGTGTGAACGCCCTCACGCAAAGCGACCCTGACCCCAAAGAGGTGGCGATACGGGTGCGCGACCTGATGCAGCGCAAACAGGTCGCAGACCAGTTGCGCGCCACCGTGCGCACCGGATTGGAGGCTGCGGTCTGCGATCCGCTGACCGGACTGCACAACCGGCGCTATGCGCTGCCACATCTGGCGCGACTGGCCGAACGGGCGGGCATTGCGGGGCGTCCCTTCGCGCTGATGCTGGCCGATCTGGATCACTTCAAACAGGTCAACGATATTTATGGCCATGCCACGGGTGACGCCGTGCTGGTAGAGACGGCACACCGCCTGCGCGAGAACCTGCGCGCGGTCGATCTGTTGGCGCGTGTGGGCGGCGAAGAGTTTCTGATCGTCCTGCCGGGTGTCGACTTGGGCGATGCGCGCCGTGCGGCGCGGCGGCTGTGCCGCCAGATTGGCTGCACACCGTTCGACACCGCAGGGGATATCGCGCCGATCAAGGTAACCGTCAGCATCGGGCTGGCCATTGGTGGCCTTTCCGGTGATGCGGCGCTGGCGGTGGGACATCCCGAAAAAGCGGCGCAGGTGTTGTTGGATCGCGCCGATAAGGCGCTCTATGCTGCCAAGGTGAAGGGCCGGAATTGCGTGACCTTAAGTAGGCCTGCGGCTTAGGCACCTGCTTTTGTCGTCGTCCGTGCCGGGGCCAGCCTCCGAGACGCTGGCGCGCCTCCCTCCGAAGTTTACCTTGCAAGATGAAGCGAGTGGCGCGCGTCAGTCCTTGCCGGGTTTGTCCTTTTTGCGTTTGCCGTGGCGCATAACTTCGCTGACCGCACCGGCATAGGCGATGCGGTCCTCGAACGACATGGCGCTGACGCGGTCCAGCCATGCGGTATGTGCGGCACTTTGCACTGCGACAGCGGTTGTGTTTTGCAGTTCGAGAATGGATTGCACACGCGCAGGTTCAAACGGATCGGCCTTGAGCGCCTCGATCATCTCGGCATAAAGCGCGCGGCGGGCCTGACGGCCACCGGATTCTGCGGGCAGTTGGTCGCGCATCGCGCGAAAAATGTCGCGCTGCGTCTCACGCGGCAGGGCACGCATATAGGGCATTGCATAGTTGATTGAACTTGAGGCTCGTGAAGGCGGCCCGCCAAAGCGTGCAAAAGTGCCCACCAGCATCCCCGCCACCGCCAGATTCAGCGCCAGCGAGACACCAAAAGCGATGCGCATCCAGCGCGGGGCGCGGGCACGGGGTGTTTTTGCAGTCTTATCCATCGGTTTCGGTTCCTTCGTCCACGACCCAACCATAGGCCGTTATCTCGGTGGTGTCGGCGGTTTCAAACACCGCATCCACACCCAGCAGCGACAGGGCTGCATCGGGTAGATATTGCGGCGGGCTGATTCCAATCCAGAACCCCGCGCAAGTGGCCACAGCCAACCCGCCCATGCCCTGCCAACCACCCAACATCCTTGTCAGCCGCTGCCACAGCGGAACAGGTGCCGCAAAGCCACCCGGCGCGGGTTGTGCAGCAAGCCCTGCATCCAGCACCCGTGCCATCAGGGCATCGGGCACCGGTGGTGGCGGCACATCTTGCAGCCATGCATCCAGTACGGCGTCGGTCATCTCGTGCCTGTCAGCTGTCATCGGAATACCCCAACGCTTGTTTCTGCGGAGCCAATGCCGCCTTGAGTGCCCGTTTTCCCCGTGCGGTCAGGCTTTCCACCGCTTCGACACCCACATCCAGAATGTCCGCAATCTCGGGGTTCGCCAAGCCTTCGATGTGGCGCAAAACCACGGCCTGACGTTGTCGTTCCGGCAGGGTTTGCAACGCTGCCGTCAATGCGTCCATACGCGCGCGGGTCTGCATCTGCCCCTCCACGCCGGGGGCGGGGTCTGCGGGCTCGGCGATGTCGTCCAGCGCAGGACCGGTGCGCCTTTTGCGCAGACGGTCGGTACACAAGTTGGCCGTCACGCGGTAAAGCCAGGTGGACACCTGCGCGCGGTCGACCTGCCATTCGGGCGCGATCTTCCACAGGCGTAGCATCGCATCCTGTGCCACATCCTCGGCCTCGGCGCGGTCGCCAAGAACGCGAAAGGCATGGCCGAAAACCCGTGGCGTCAACCGCAAGGTCAGCGTCCGTGTCGCCGCCGTGTCGCCACGCGCATAGCGCGCCAGCAATTCGGCGTCGTCGGTCTGAGTGTCCTGATCCAGTGGCATGTCCATTCCGGTCAGCGGTAGTGAATTGCGGCCCGCCGCACAAGAAGCGGCGGGCCAGCGAGGTCGCGGATCAGTCTTTGACGGGCTTGTCGCCCATTTTGCCGCGCCAGTTTTTGTGGCCGTCTTTGTGACCCTTGCGCATGTGCTGGTCCATCTTTTTGGTGACCGCGGCGAATTCCTCTTCCGAAATGCCGCCGCTGTTGTCGGCGTCCGCACGTTCGAACATTCTGGCCCCGCGGTCGCCCTTGGGTTTCATCTCGTCAAGGGCCAGCTTGCCGTCCTTGTCTGCGTCCATCCGCTCGACCATTCGGGCGTGACGTTCTTTTGCACGCTCGGTCGCTGCTGCAACGGCCTCGGCTTCGCTGAACATGCCGTCACCATCGGTATCGATTTTGGCAAAGCGGGCTTCGCCGCGCGCCGTGATCTCTTCCAGAGAAATCTGGCCATCCGCGTTGGTGTCCATGTCGGAAAAGCTGGGGCGCATGTGTTCGCCGGCACCTGCGCGCTCGGCCAGAACTGTGGTCCCTGTGACCGTCACGGCGGCACCAAGAATGGCGGCGATGAATGTTGTATGTTTCATAAGCTCTTACTCCGGTTTCTTCTGTGGGTGCCGCGCTCTTCGCCGCCCCTTATGCACAGTAAAACGCAGCAGCCTGCACATTCCGTCGCAGAAAAATCACCGCCCCCGATGTGAGCATCAAAACACAATAAATGCCCGCAGTGCGCGACATCCCGACGCAAGGACAAAAGGTGACATTTCAATTCCTGCGCGCATGCCCCATCTATCGATCAACAGACAGGATGCTTTATGCGCGACGATTTTCAAATGACCGACCAAGAAATGACAGAGCCCCCCCTGACAGAGCCGCAGGCCCCGACCGAGCAAAAGGCGTTTCCCGCCATGCTACGCGGTTGGCGGAACCGCTGCCCCAACTGCGGGCGTGGTCGATTGCTCAAGGGATATCTCAAGGTCGCACCGTCCTGCACGGTCTGTCGCCAGGATCTGACCCAGTTCAAGGCAGAAGATGGTCCCGCCTATCTGACCATTCTGATTGTCGGCCACTTGATGGCACCGGCGCTGCATTTCGCCTTTGTGACGTGGCGTCCCGAGCCTTTGGTGCTTTTTACCATCTTTGCGGTTGGCTGTGTCGCATTGTCGCTTTACCTTCTGCCCAGACTGAAAGGGGCCATTGTCGGCTTCAAATGGGCCCGCAAGATGACCGACGACGCCACACCGGCGTAATCACGTCCTTGCGTGGTCTGTCTCAAGAGGGCCACACATGACCGCCGAACCACAAATTGACAAAAGCCAGATCCGCCACGCCGCCACTGTTATTTTGCTGCGCGACCGTTGGACCAGCCCGCGCATCCTGATGGGGCAGCGCGGTGCCAAGGCCGTATTCATGCCCAACAAATTCGTCTTCCCCGGCGGTGCGGTGGATGCGGGCGACTATCATGTACCGCTGGCAGGTGCCCTGCCCCAAGGCTGTGCCGCGCGCATCGCCGAAGACAGCGCTCCCGAAATGGCCCATGCCCTGTCGGTGGCCGCCGTGCGCGAACTGTTCGAGGAAACGGGTCAGGTGCTGGGCCAGCCCGGCAACTGGGATGTTCCTGTGCCAAGGGATTGGACCGACTTTGCCGCCACCGGCCACGTCCCCCACGCCTCGGCGCTGCAATTCGTATTTCGCGCCATCACCCCGCCGGGCCGCCCGCGCCGCTTTGATGCGCGTTTTTTTCTGGTTGACGCCGACACATTGGTGACCGACCCCGACGATTTCTCTGCCGCCTCGGACGAACTGTCGCATTTGCAATGGGTCGGCCTGGACGATGTGCGTAGCTTTGACATGCCGTTCATCACCGAAGTGGTGCTGAGCGAAGTGCAAAAGCGCGCGCAATCGCTGGAACCACCCGAAAGCGTGCCGTTCTTCAAGAACAACGAAGAAGAGAACCTGTTTTTACGTCTGCGTGGTCACTTGCCCACCGACTAGGACGTCAGATTACCAGCACCAGCATCAGGATCGAGGCCCCCAGCACGGCCATCCCCGCCCATTCGCGCAGCGTAACCCGTTCGTGAAAGAACAGCACCGTGGCCATCAGGCTGAAAATCAGCTCGACCTGCCCCAGTGCATTCACATAGGCCACGTTCTGCAAGGTGAAGGCCGTGAACCAGCAAAACGACCCCAGCAACGACGTCAGCCCGATCCACACCGCCACCCGGCGCGCGCGCCAGACGGCGGTGATCTCGCCCTTTTCACGCAGCCGCAGCCACAGGGCCATACCCGCAAGCTGCATCGCAGTCACACAGGCCAGCGTCAGCCCTGCCCGCGCCAGCGGATCTTCCAACGGCAATTGCAGCGATGCACCACGATAGCACACGCCCGATACTGCAAAAAGGACGCCAGACAACAACCCCAAGCCCGCCGCACGGTTCGCCAGATCACGCAGACCCCAACGTACCAGATCGGGCGGCGCGGACAGCAGCAGAACGCCGAACAACCCCAATGCAATCGCACCGAACCCCGGCAGGCTTACGCCCTCGCCCAGCAACACCCAGCCCACCAGAACGGTCTGTATGACTTCGGTCTTTTTGAACGTAATACCAACCGCGAAATTGCGCGCCTTGAACAACATCACAACGCAGACCGTCGCCAACACCTGCGCCAACCCTCCAAAGGCTCCGTAAAGCCAGAATGCTGCGGTCAGTGGGGGCTGCGCCTGTCCGGTGCTTTGGAAATAGACATAGGCCAGCACTGCAACCAAAGGCGCGGAATACAAGAACCGCGCAAAAGTGGCCCCTGCCGCAGACAGTTGCGTCGTGGCCAGCTTTTTTTGCAGAACAAAGCGCAGCGTTTGGAAAAAGGCGGCGGCAAGTGTAATGGGAATCCAGAGGCTCATAACACCTCATGCCCGCAATTCAGTCCCTGTGCCAGAGCGGATGCGCGACAGGGTCTTTCGACTTTACAAAGTACCGCGTGAAAATCTGCGCATAAGATCGGTACATATAACCGTCATTGCAGGCCAGAAAGCGGGCCTTGTGGGCTGCATATAATGCGGGCAACCGATACCAGGGCAGACGCGGGTGCATGTGATGCACCACATGCAGGTTGTTGTTAAGAAACAGAAATGCCAGCGGCCCGCGATCTTCGACGATCACTGTGCGCCCACGGCTGCGCGCGTGGGCCTGATGTTCCAGAAAGGTGCGGATTTTCAGGATCCCCAACGCCGCATAGGCCGCCATCATATAGACCCACAACGGCATCTGCGACCAGACCACTGCCACCAGCACGATGATCGCCCCGGGCAGGTGCCACAGCCATCCGGCCAGCACCGCGCGGTCACCACTGCGGATCGCCGCCCAGTCGCTGCGCATGAACGCCCACTGGCCCACCAGCGGCCCCACAGTCATCCGCCCCAAAAGCGTGTTGTTGAACCGCATAATATTTTGCTGCCAATGCGGCAGCCGCGCCCAGACCAAGGGATCCAGATAGTTGCTTTCGGGATCGTCATAAGGATCGGTCAGCCGCGCATCACGGTGATGCGCCAGATGGGTGTCGCGAAAGCGTATGAACGGAATAAACAGCCCAGGCTGCACAAGGCCCAGCGCCGTGTTCACCTTCTGCGACGGGAACGGATGACCGTGCAAAATCTCGTGGCTCAGCGATGAATGCAGCACCAACGCCACGGCAACGGCCATTCCCGCCAGCACCAGCGAAACTGCCACCAACCAGACCAGCGCCAGCACCAACACAACATAGCATCCGGCAAAAAGTGTGATAGTGGGCCATTCCCATCCTGCGGTGGCAAGCGGGCGGGCGGTGCTGAGTCCGGTGTTCATTGGTCTGTGTCGGGGTTTATCTTCATATTGCCTCATTGCTATCGCGGCGGCGCAGTGTCGACCATTCTGAACCTAGTTAACAAAATCCAATAGATGTGATAAATATCATCATATGAATGAAATTAACGACAAACGCGCCCGCGCCGACCTGTTCCGCCGCCGTCTGGCGCAGGCGATGCAGAGCACCGGCACCACGCAAAGCGGACTTGCCCGCGAAATCGGCACTGATCGCTCCACCCTGTCCCAAGCGCTAAAGGACGAAGGTGCCCGCCTGCCTGGTGCGCATGTGGTGGGCGCATGTGCGTCAGCCTTGGGGGTATCCTGCGACTGGTTGCTGGGCCTGTCCGACCGGCCTGAATCCGCAGCCGACCTGCTTTCTGCAGCATTCGTGCTGACCCATGCGCCGCGCGCCCTGATCGACGAGACCATCTTCAGTTGGCACCGCGAGGCCGCAGGTTACAAAATCCGCCATGTGCCAGCCGCCCTGCCCGACATGCTGAAAACCCAAGAGATGCTGGAATGGGAATACAGCCCCCATCTGGGCCGCACCATCACCCAAGCGATAAACGCCTCGCGCGACCGGCTTGACTGGATGCGTTCGTCGCAATCCGATTATGAAATCGCCATGCCGCTTTACGAACTACACAGTTTCGCAACCGGCACCGGCTATTACCACGGCTTGCCCGCGCCTGTGCGTCGGGCCCAGTTGCATCAGTTGATCGAACTGACCGAACAGCTTTATCCGCGCCTGCGGGTCACCCTGTTCGACGCGCGCAGGCTTTATGCCACGCCCATCACCATCTTCGGTCCTCTGCTAGCCGTGTTATACACCGGCGGCCACTACATGGCGTTTCGCGACCGCCCGCGCATTGAAACACTGACGACCGACTTTGACATGCTGATCCGTCAGGCCTCGATCACCGCGCGCGATATGCCCGTGCATCTGACAGAACTCCGCCCGCTGATCTGCTAACCTTCATCTTGCCCGAAAAACTCCGGGGTGAGGCCGCAGGCCGAGGGGCAGAGCCCCTCGCTGCACCAGCTTCCGGCGGTAATCGGAACCCGTATCAGGGGCGTTGCCCCACGGCGCGGCCCATCCCTTCTGGCGATCCCAATACGGCATGGGCCGCAGCAACCCGTTCAAGCGCTGCCGCGACATGCGGAGCAGGCTCGGAAGGGCGACGCGTTTCAAGGCTGACGTGCAGCAAGAAATGCTCGCCCGTGGCCAGCAGGCGGTCGCCTTCGTACATCTTGTGAAACAGGTGCATCTTCTTGCCTGCGCCCGCCAAAACCTGCGTGCGCACCTCGATCACAGCACCAGCCAGCACCTCGTCCACATGACGAATATGCGTCTCGGCGGTGAAATAACTGCCCCCCGCAGCGATGTATTCGGCATCGCATCCGATCATATTCATAAACCTGTCGGTAGCGTCACCAAAGGCTTGCAGATATTTGGCTTCGGTCATGTGACCATTATAGTCGGTCCAATCCAGCGGCACGGCGCGATGTACGGTCAGCAGCGGTGCCGACACATCCGCCATGTCATCCACCCGAATGCCCATAGGCGAAGCCGTCCGCAACTTGGCCTCTTGTGCGTTCATCAACGCCCCGGCGCCCCAATCCTGTGCCTTGAGCGCGCGCATCATCGCCACAAGGTTGGTATCACGGATACGCTCCAGTTCGCGGATCGAATAGGCACCCGATTGCGCGTCCGACTGGCCCGCGATCAGGTCCACTAGTTCGTCGGTGAACTCGGGCACATCCATCAGCTTGGTCCACGGCCATTTCAAGGCGGGGCCGAACTGCGCCATAAAATGCTTCATGCCCGCCTCGCCGCCCGCGACGCGATAGGTTTCGAACAGACCCATCTGCGCCCAGCGGATGCCAAAGCCATAGCGGATCGCATTGTCAATCTCTTCGGTCGTCGCCACGCCGTCCTTGACCAGCCAAAGCGCCTCGCGCCAGACTGCCTCCAGAAAACGGTCGGCGATATGGGCGTCGATTTCTTTGCGCACCCGCAGGGGATAGAACCCCATTCCCGTCAGCAATTCTTCTGCGGCGTCCAGAAAGGCGGGTGTGTTGGCGTCCGTTGGCACCACTTCAATCAGAGGCAGCAAATACACAGGGTTGAACGGATGCGCGACGATGATCTGTTCGGGGCGCGTAGCACCCAGTTGCAGTTCCGACGGCTTAAAGCCCGACGTCGACGAACCGATCACCGCATCGGGCAGGCACGCTTTCTGGATTTCCGCCAGCGTGGTGTGTTTTGTCGCCAGTTGCTCGGGCACGCTTTCCTGAATCCAGACAGCACCGGACACAGCATCAGCGATGGTGTCATGAAACGTCAGCTTGCCTTCGGCGGGCAGCGCCACATCCACCATACCTGGTAGGGATCGGCGCGCGTTTGCCATCACTTCGCCCACCTTGCGCTCGGCCTGCGGGTCGGGGTCGAAAACCTGCACGTCCCATCCGTTCAGCAAGAACCGCGCGGCCCAGCCGCCTCCGATCACACCGCCGCCAATGACGGCTGCCACTTGTTTGCCCATTCTTCACCTCTGTTACCCACGGGCCCCGTGACCCGCTGAAATCATGTGTTGTTCCTGCGCTGCTTAGGGTCGTGTCGCCAGCCGCGTCAGGTCATATCCGTTAAAATCCAGCACTTCGCGAGCTGCTGCGATGCGGTCTGCACCACCCGTTGCGTTGCGATCCAAAATCCAGCCCAAAGTGCCATCCGGCGTGCCGACCACAGCGGTGCGAAACCCGTCATCGACCCACAGCACCCAAAGCATGCGGTTGGTGTCACCGCTCGGGTCGCTCAGCATATAGCGGCCCTGTCCGGTGACCTTTGCGGACCAAACCTCTGGCACCGTGCCGCACTGCCCTGCCGCATCGCAACGGTGCCATGCCAGCGTGAACGCCGCACCATCCTGCCGTGCGGTCACAGCGCGCAGGGCAGCGTCCTGAGGAAAGGCGGCGCGCACTGCCCATTCGCCCGCAAAGCGTTTGACCTCGAACCGCGTGGTCGACGCGATGATCACCGATTGATCGCGATAGCCGGGTGAGGGCGGCACCTGCGCGCATCCCGCCAACAGGGCCAGCGCCACCGCCATCAGGCACCGTTCACCCCTTTGGCGCACGTTTGACCAGCCCCAGCTTTTCACGCACCTGCGCCGGTTCCATCACCCGTGCGCCCATATTCTCGACAATGGTGCCCGCACGTTCGACCAGCTGCCAGTTTTCGGCCAGCACACCTTTTTCCAGCCACAGGTTGTCCTCCAGCCCCACGCGCACATGGCCCCCCGCCAGCACCGACGCCGCAACATAGGCCATCTGGTTACGCCCCAGACCAAAGGCCGAGAACGTCCAGTCGTCAGGCACATTGTTAACCATCGCCATAAAGGTGTTCAGATCATCGGGCGCACCCCAC
Organism: Pseudosulfitobacter pseudonitzschiae; assembly: GCF_002222635.1. NCBI lineage: Bacteria > Pseudomonadati > Pseudomonadota > Alphaproteobacteria > Rhodobacterales > Roseobacteraceae > Pseudosulfitobacter > Pseudosulfitobacter pseudonitzschiae. The sequence continues at coordinate 2,093,788 of NZ_CP022415.1, forward strand.
GGCACGCCCATACACAACTGCACCAGTGCGGGGCTGTCCAGAACGCCGTCTTTCACCAGTTGCTTGGCGTACCACAGATGTCCAGTGTCAAAGGCTTCGATCTCGGGTTTGACGCCCAGTTCGGTCATCATCCGTCCCATCGCCACCAACATGCCCGGCGTGTTGGTCATGACGTAATCGGCTTCGGCAAAGTTCATCGTTCCGCAATCCAGCGTGCAAATCTCGGGCAGGCATTCGGTCACATGGGCCACCCGCTCGGTTGCACCCGCCATGTCGGTGGCGGCCTTGTTCAGCTGCATCGGGTTTTCCACATCACCAAAGACGATGTCGCCCCCCATACCCGCGGTCAGGTTCAAAACCACATCGGTGTCGCTGTCGCGAATGCGGTCAGTAACTTCGCGGAACATGCCCAGATCGCGACTGGGCACGCCGGTTTCGGGATCACGCACATGGCAATGCACCACGGCGGCGCCGGCCTTGGCCGCCGCGATCGCGCTGTCCGCGATCTGCTTGGGGCTGCGCGGGACATGATGGCTGCGGTCTTGCGAGGCGCCGGATCCGGTGACGGCACAGGTGATAAATACGTCTTTGTTCATGGCCAATGGCATTGCATGTCTCTCCGAATTTCATCTTGCATTGCGCAGCATCATGGCGGCATTCTTGCATCAAACTTGACGAAATACGAAAAGAAGTTGATGAAATCCGAAAATATCACAGATGTGGTCGTGCTGGTTCTTGATGCCTCCAACACGCTCAGCTTCGCCGCCGCTGTCGATCCATTACGCGCGTCAAACCGCCATGCGGGGCGGCAACTGTTCCGCTGGCATCTTGCAACTCCTGCTGACGCACCGGTGACGCTGACTTCGGGCCTTGTTATTCCTGCCAATCCACTGGCGCGGATCAGCCAGTGCGATTGGATCGTCACGGTCTCGGGCTTTGATCCCGACCGCCAAAGCACACCTGCCCTGCTGTCCAGCCTGCGCAGGCTGGCCGCGCGTGCGGATCATGTGGCAGGGGTCGACGGCGGCCCTTGGGTGCTGGCCCGCACGGGGCTGCTGGACGGGCACACCGCGACCGCACACTGGGAGGACTTCGAGGCCTTCGCCGCCCGATTTCCCGACACGCACACCGTCAACGCCCGCTATCAGGTCAGCGGTAAATTCTACACTGCAGGCGGCGCCGCGCCCACGTTGGACATGATGCTGGCACTGATCGCCGAAACCTGTAGCCCCACATTGGCACGCAAGGTCGCGGGCAGCTTTATCACCGACACCACCGCCGCCCCGTCACAGCCGCAAATCCGCCAACCCCAGCGATCGCGGCACAGCCATATCACGGCGCGTGCCCATGCATTGATGGAAACCACATTGGACGCGCCCTTGCCCATCGCCACCATCGCACAACGTCTGGGCCTCAGCCCGCGCGCGTTGCAAATGCAATTCAAAGCATCCGTGGGACTAACACCGCAAGCGCATTACATGGCCCTGCGCATGGCCGAAGCAGAGCGTCTGGTCACCCAAACCCACCGGCCGCTGCACGACATCGCACTGAGCACCGGCTTTTCCAGCCAGTCCGGTTTCGCACGTGCCTATACCGCGGCCCACGGCACCAGCGCACGCCAGCACCGCAAATCCGCGTAACCCTCACCCGCTTCTTTTGGCCTTAAATAACCATCGCGCGACGATCAGTGCAAAAGACCGTAGCCCGCTGTATCAAAACCCGTTCAATACGGCATCGGATGGGCGCGATGCGCTTTGTCGATTTCGGCCAGCACTTCGTCGGACAGGGTCACATCCACCGCACCCAAAGCCAACTCCAACTGGTCCGCAGACGTCGCCCCCAAAATCACCGACCCCATGAAAGGTCGCGTGCAACACCACCCCAGAGCCATGTGAACCGGATCCAGCCCGTGTCGCTGCGCAATGTCCAGATAGGCACCGACCGCCCCGAACACCCGGTCGGTCTTGCGCCCGCCCAGATCGCCGTTCAAATCCATGCGCGACCCCGCTGGTATGTTGCCGCCCTGATATTTGCCGGTCAACAACCCCGCTGCCAGCGGCGAAAACGCCAACAGCCCCACGTCTTCGTTCACACTCATCTCGGCCATGTCGGTGTCATAGAGACGGCACAGCAGCGAATATTCGTTTTGCACAGTAGCCACCCGTGGCCCGCCCGTTCGTGCCGCCGCCTCAAGCCATTGGGTCGTGCCCCAAGCGCTTTCATTGCTCAGACCAAAGGCCCGGATGCGGCCACGATCCACCTCACGTTGCAGCGCGCCCAGACAGTCTTCCATGTCCTGTATGGTCGACGCGCGGTCTTGATCTGACGGGTCGAATGTCCAGTTCTTGCGAAACATATAGCTGCCGCGATTCGGCCAGTGAAATTGATAAAGGTCGATGTAATCCGTTTGCAAACGCCGCAGCGAATCGTCGATGGCCTCGGGGATCGTCTTGGACGAGATCGGCACACCCTCACGCCGGTGCATCATCCCCTCGCCCGAATGTTTGGTGGCCAGAATGTAATCTTCCCGGCGCCCCTGGTCTTCGTGCCACAATCCGATGATCCGCTCGGTCCGGCCAATGGTTTCAGCGCTGACGGGGTTTACGGGATACATCTCGGCAGTGTCGATGAAATTGATGCCTGCATCCAGCGCCCTTTCGATCTGTTCGAACCCTTCTTCAGCAGTGTTCTGCGTGCCCCAGGTCATTGACCCCAGGCAAAGTTCTGACACCATAATTCCGGTGCGGCCAAGCGGTTTCATCTTCATCTACTATCCCCTTTTTTGCGCCATAGAGCGTAACGGCAGCGCCCGAGATCACAAGGTGTAATGCCCCTGCGTAAAGCCACCGCTTTAGCGAATAATCCTTAATCGACCGTAACTTGCCTTGGCCACCACTCCCCGCAACCGGATGCGCCTGCGCGTCCATTGCTTGAAAACGACTCAATTCTGTCGGTTCTCCACTTGGCCCTGCCGCAGACCCGGCCCATGGTGGTAACAATATGCGTCTGCTGATTTCCCTTGCCGCCCTCTTGTTGTCTGTCTTGCTGCTTCAACTCAGTTCGGGCGGTGTCGGGCCGTTGGATGCATTGTCGGGCTTGGCGCTGAACTTTTCACGGCAGGAAATCGGAATGCTGGGCTCGGCCCATTTTTTCGGTTTTTTCATCGGCTGCTGGTGGGCGCCGCGCCTGATGGGATCTGTCGGACATTCGCGCGCCTTTGCCGCCTTTACTGCAACGGGTGCCATCGGCTTGCTGTCACATATGATGGTGGTCGATGCCTATGCCTGGGCGGTAATGCGCGTGGCCTCGGGACTGTGCGTCGCGGGCTGCTATACGGTGATCGAGGCGTGGTTGCAGGCCAAGGTCACCAACGAAACGCGCGGGCGCACGATGGGGGTGTACCGCGTGGTCGACATGACGGGGTCGTTGGCTGCGCAAATGATCATCGGCATCCTGACACCCGCCAGTTATGTCAGTTACAACATACTGGCGATCATGTGCTGCGCGGCGCTGTTACCACTGACCCTGACCACGGCCCAACAGCCCGAAACACCCGACGCCCCGCGTCTGCGCCCCCGACTGGCGGTAAACCGTTCGCCATTGGCGGCGGCAGGCGTGGTGGTGGCGGCGCTGTCTTCCGCCAGTTTTCGAATGGTCGGACCGGTGTACGGCCAAGACGTCGGCCTGAGCACCGGACAAATCGCGTGGTTTCTGTCGGCATTTGTTCTGGGTGGGGCTCTGGCGCAATATCCCGTCGGGTGGCTTGCCGATAAATACGATCGCCGCTGGGTGCTGATCTGGCTGTCGGCGGCGGCGATGATCAGCTGTGCCATCACCGTTTCGGCCAGCGGGCTGGGCACTACCGGCATCATGCTGACCGCAGGACTGTTCGGGCTGACCACCTTTCCGATCTATTCCGTCGCCGCCGCCCACGCCCATGATTTTGCCAGCGCGGACGAACGGGTAGAACTGTCGGCAGCGCTGATGTTCTTTTACGCGCTGGGTGCGATTGCGGCACCCTATGCCGCCTCGGCACTGATCAGCAACTTTGGCCCGGGGGCGCTGTTTGGCATGATCGCCGTGGGCCACGGCGCGTTGATCCTTTTCGGCCTGACACGCCTGCGTGCCCGCCCGACCAAGCAAAAGCGCACCCGTTATATCTACGCACCGCGCACCAGCTTTGTGATCGGCCGCCTGATCGGACGCAGCCGCGAACGCGACTGACCCTTTCCCCGCCCCCCCTGCACTGCTAAAGCAACATGAAATGCAGACCATAGGCGCAAAAATGACCCGTCACCTGATCACCTCCGCCCTGCCATATATCAACGGCATCAAACACCTTGGTAACCTCATCGGCTCGCAATTGCCGGCCGACCTGTTCGCCCGCTACCAACGCGGCCGCGGCAACGAGGTTCTGTTTCTATGTGCCACGGACGAGCACGGCACCCCTGCCGAACTGGCCGCCGCCAAGGCAGGCAAGCCCGTGGCCGAATACTGCGCCGAACTGCACGAGGTGCAGGCGCGCATCGCCGAAGGGTTCCGGTTGTCCTTTGACCACTTCGGACGGTCCTCCAGCCCGCAAAACCACACACTAACCCAGCATTTCGCAGGCCGTCTGGCAGATGCAGGGCTGATCGAGGAAGTCGAAGAAAAGCAGGTCTATTCCATCGCCGACAAACGCTATCTGCCTGATCGCTATATCGAAGGCACCTGCCCCAACTGCGGCTATGACAAGGCGCGCGGCGACCAATGCGAAAACTGCACCAAGCAGTTGGACCCCACCGACCTGATTGATCCGCGCTCGGCCATCTCGGGCTCGACCGATCTGGAAGTGCGCGAAACCAAGCACCTGTTCCTGCGCCAGAGCAAGCTGCGCGACACGCTTGACCAGTGGATCGACAGCAAGACGGGCTGGCCGGTGCTGACCACATCCATCGCCAAGAAATGGCTTCACGATGGCGACGGATTGCAAGACCGCGGGATCACCCGAGACCTCGACTGGGGTATTGCGGTAAAACGCGGTGAGGCGGACTGGCCCGGCATGGAGGGCAAGGTGTTCTATGTATGGTTCGACGCCCCCATCGAATACATCGCCTGCGCGGGCGAATGGGCCGAAGCACACAACACCGATTGGGAACGCTGGTGGCGCACCGACAAGGGTGCCGATGATGTGACCTACACCCAGTTTATGGGCAAGGATAACGTGCCTTTCCATACGCTGTCCTTCCCCGCCACGGTGCTCGGCTCGGACGAACCGTGGAAGATGGTGGATCACCTGAAATCGTTTAACTACCTGAACTACGACGGGGGTCAGTTCTCCACCAGTCAGGGTCGCGGGATATTTATGGATCAGGCGCTGGAGATTCTGCCCGCCGACTATTGGCGCTGGTGGCTGCTGGCCAACTGCCCGGAAACCTCTGACAGCGAATTTACATGGGAACAATTCCAGCAAGGCGTGAACAAGGATCTGGCCGATGTACTGGGCAACTTTGTCAGCCGCGTCACCAAGTTCTGCCGTTCGAAATTCTCGGAAGAGGTTCCGGCGGCAGGCAGCTATGGCCCTGCCGAGCAAGCGCTGATCGCCGATCTGCAAGCACGTCTGAAACGCTACGAAGACCTGATGGACGCCCGCGAAGTGCGTAAATCTGCCGCCGAGCTGCGTGCGATCTGGGTGGCAGGTAACGAATACCTGCAATCGGTGGCGCCGTGGACCGTGTTCAAGACCGATCCAGATGCTGCAGCGGCACAGATCCGGCTGGCGCTGAACCTGATCGCCTTTTACGCGACACTGTCCGCGCCCTTCATCCCCGATGCGGCGGCCTCCATGCGGGCGGCGATGCATCTGGACGGGCCTGCGGCATGGCCCTCGGATGTGGCCGAGGCACTGTCCGACTTAAAACCCGGCCATGTATTTTCGGTGCCCGAGGTTCTGTTTGCCAAGATCACGGATGAGGCCCGCGAAGGTTGGGAAACCCGTTTTTCCGGTGGTCGCGCCGGCTGATGCAGTGCCTGCGCAGATATGTGCAAAAGCGCCGCCCAACTGGCGGCGTTTTACGTTTGAACCTTTGGAAAATGGTTTAAAACTCTTCCCATCCGTCTTGCTCGGGTTCGCTCCTGTCGAACTTGAGGACGGTGTTGCCGGACATCGAGGCTGCACTATCTGTCGTTGGCGCTACGGAATGTGGTGCTGGTGCTGACGGTTTGGCCACAGCTGCAGTAGGCTGCCGCGCGCTGTTGCCCAAACGAAAGGCCGATACAGCGGCGGCCAGACTGTCGGCCTCGGCCGTCAAGGCGTGGCTGGCAGCGGTGGTTTCTTCGAACATGGCTGCGTTCTGCTGGGTGACATGGTCCAGATCGTTTACGGCGGCGTTGACCTCGCTCAACCCATTGGATTGTTCGCGCGCCGATGTCGCAATCGCGGACACCCGTTCCGAAATATCGGACACCGAAGTGACGATCGCTGCCAGCGCAGTGCCTGTCCGGTCCACCAGATCGACACCTTGGCGCACCTGCTCGCCCGAGGCCGAGATTAGTGCGTTGATCTCGCGTGCCGCTTCCGAGGATCGTTGCGCCAATGCACGCACTTCCGTGGCCACCACGGCAAAACCGCGTCCCGCCTCGCCTGCCCGCGCGGCCTCGACACCTGCGTTAAGCGCCAGAAGGTTTGTCTGGAAGGCAATGTCGTCAATGACGCTGGTGATTTTCGAGATTTCCTGACTGGAGGTCTTGATCTCGTCCATCGCGTTCACAGCTTCGCGGGCGACATTGCCGCCTTGTTCGGCATTGTGCTGCGCATCGGCGGACATTTTGCTGGCCGCATCTGCGCTTTCCGCAGCGGAATGCACGGAACTGGTCAACTTGTCCAATGCCGCCGCTGTTTCCTCCAACGTTGCCGCCTGCTTTTCCGTCCGGCGCGACAGATCATCCGCAGCGCTGGTAATCTCGCTGGTCTCGTGCCGGATCGATTCCGCATTGTGCATCACTGCACCAATGGCGGTCTGAAGTGCCGCCGTGGCACCGTTGAAGTTGTGGCGCAAAGCCTCGTATTCTTCCGGAAAAATTTCGGCAATATCAGAGGCCAGATCCCCTTCCGACAGTTTTTTCAGTGCCAGCGCCAGCGCCTCGACCACCCGTTGCTGCTCCTCTGAAATACGCGCGCGTTCGTTTTCCGCCTCGCGCACTGCCCGACGGCTTTGCGTGACGTCCGTACCCAGAAAGACGCAGCGCTCAACCCGCCCATCTGCGCCTTTTACAGCAGCAAAGGCGCCATCAAAGTGCAGCGCAGCACCTTCTGAAACAGGCTGTGTCACGTCGAAACAACCCCGCGCGGCCTCTCCTTTAAGCACGGCCTCGGCCAGATCGGCGGGAAGGGTTTCGTCGGTTTGGTGGGCCTTGAAAAGCGTCTCGAAACGCGCACCGATCAATTCGTGCGCCTTTATTCCAAAGGCTTTGGCCCCATTGTCGTTGGCAGTGATACAAAGCCCCTGCGTGTCAAACTCCAGCCGGATCTGGTTGGCATCAATTGCCCCCAGCAACACCGCGTCGCGGTGCGATTCCGTGCTGTCAGACCATTCAATCACCGCGCCAATCATGACACCCGTATGATCCAATGCCGCATTGGCCTTGATGACAATATGCCGATCACCGATCTGGCTCGAGACGGCCTTCGGCAGGGCCTGCGTACCTTCGGCCTTCACAGCTGAGGCAAAGGTCGTCAGATGGGACATCTTGGACAAGTCTGCACCCACCCATGCACCGTCGGGCACGCCGGGCCAGTGGGGGCACAAATCCTTTGCCATGCCTGACAGCAGCGCCTCGCAGGTCGGATTGACGAAGGTTACGACGAATTTCTCGTCCACCATCATCATGCCCGCCGAAGATCCCTCGAAGGCGGCACTTTTAAAGGCGGCCTCACGTTGGGCACCCTTTGCCCGTCCCAGATCATTGCGAAACTGGTCCAGCCGCACCGCAATGCTGCCAATCTCGTCGCGTCGTCCGGTCGAGGGAATGACGGTCTTATAGTCTTCCGACGCCACCCTGACCATCGCGCTCTCGATGCCGATCAAGGGACGCGAAATGTAGAGCCACAAAAAGACACCTGTGGCTAGCAACGCCAACAACATAACCACGCCTGTCTCGATCAGACTTTGACGTTGGGCCGCAGCCATTGCCACCAGACCGGGCGCGTGCGACCATCCGGTAACTACGACGCCCACAACCATGTTGTCCGCACCAAAATACGATGGCACAGCCGTAAGTTCCCCATCCTGCGCGGCGATGGTGACACCCTGCGCCATCGACACCTGTGCCAGCGCTGTAGCTGCGCCCGCATCGAAGCCATCGGAGTTTGACTGGTACAGCGTTTCTCCGGTCAGGTTGAGCACAAGGCCGCCCACGCCTTCGGGAAATGCCTCCGTCATGACGTCTTCGACGATTTCGGAAATGGCCTTTTGATTGCCGAATTTGATTGACCCACCCAGTTGCAGCGCCAACAGCTTCGTGACCTCGGCAGAGCGCTCTCGCAGATTTTCAGACAGCGAGATCTTGCTTGCGGTCTGGTCACGCCAAACCGAGAAGGCAAAGACAAGAATGACGACCAGCGCCACACCCAACAGGTTCTTGGCCAACACACTTGCCATCGCGGCCCTGAGTTTTTTCAAAGTAGGTTGTATCGACATCCGACACCTCTTTCATCGGCCAGCACGCCAGCGGGGCGCACAAAAACCGTTTGACAATTACAACTCGTTTAGAGCCGCAATCTTACGACGAGCTTAACGCCACCCCCGGAAAAGGGCGTGCCACAGGTGTTGAATTTGATCTGAAGTTTATCGAGTTATGGAACAACCACCGGAGCATAAACGCACTCGGTGCAAATACCCACATTTTTACATTGCACCACTTAAGTCCAAGAATGCACAATAAACCGAGCGACTAGGGCTGGAATTGGTGCGGGCGGTGGGCATTGAAGTCCAGCTTCAAAAGATATCAGCACGTATCAAAATCTGCTTAACACCTAGATTAAAATAACTTTAATCGCATCTTCTCATCTTATTTTAGCTCGGCGGACCCCATGTGGGACTATATCCTGAGGTAGACCAATAGGTGGACTGCATTAGGGGTTTGCATGGCGAGAAATAAATTGAGCGTCCGGGGTATCGTAGCCCTCGAACCCGGAAAGTATTGCGATGGCGCTGGGCTTTGGCTTGCAAAGTCTGGTTCGAAGAGCGGCAAATGGTTTCTACGCCTCACCGTCCACGGCAAACGCAGAGAGATAGGGCTGGCCGGCTGGCAGGATGTTGGGCTTGCCGCGTGCCGTGTCGCCCGCATTCAAGGACGCGGCGCTGAAGGTCAGCGATGGCGTGCCCGGTCTTCATGCAGTGATTCGCGGGCTCTTTGCAGCACGCGAACCCGCCGCCGTTCTTCGCCTGAACTCAAGTCCGCCTCTCGCGTAGCGACCCTGCGCCTTTTGCGAATTGTCGACCGGCTGATATCCGGTCGACAATTATCATCCAGGGCCTGGAACATGTTTCGCAACTGCCCGACGGGCGACCTATGCATGAATGACAGGGCGCAATGTGCCCACATGTGGGAACTTCCCCTGTCGATAGGCAGCATAATAGCCTGCAATTTCCTCCCACGACCCGGCGATGAAAGGCCCTTTCGCAACCACCTGCATGTGCTGCGGCTGACCGGCATAGAGCAGCAGCCGGGCTCCGTGCTGACCTGCCCGCAGCGCAAGCAGGCTTGCGCCATCAGTGGAGGGCTCTGACCAGCCGACCATGTTCGCTGCCAGCATCTCGGCAGAGTGGCCAGCCTCAATATCTCCGTCAATGACCACAAGGAAAGCATTGTAGGCGGCAGGTAGCTGCGGCTTGAAGATGGCTCCCGGCGTCAATTGGATGTCGGCCAGCGTGACCGGAACTTCGTTCAGCGTCGGGGCCGCTGCACTCTCCAACTGCCCGCTGTAGACCTTTGCGGTAACGCCAGGCTCAGCGTGTACCGGCATCTCGGCGCGACGGAGGACCTGTACACGCGGAGGCATGTTGCGCTGCGCCTCCGGAAGGACCAGCCAGAGCTGGAACAGGCGCATGCCGGTGGAGGCCTTCGTGTCTTCCCCATGGATGATGCCGCTGCCGGCGGTCATCCACTCGACATCGCCCTCGTTCAGCCGGCCATTGATATCCTCCAGTGTGCCGTTGAGCATGAAGGTCACGGTCTCCAGCCCGGCATGAGGGTGTGCATCTCCAAGGGGCCCTTCCAGGGTGATGTTGTCATCAGCCATTAGGAAAAAGGGGTCCGTCGCGGGCAGGTTATCGGGCTCCACCACCAGCGCAGCCTTGTGATACTCACCGGCAAAGCCTGGCCCGAGTCCTGGGATACTGGTGACACGGTCTATTGATCTTTGAAACATGATTCAGGTTCTCCATCGAGTTTGAGTCCGACGTTCACCACCGCGCCTGGCAACGCCCTCGACAAATGCTCCTCGGTATCGTGGACAAGTGCACGCGATGTACGTTTTGCCGGAGACGTTGCTTTTTACCGCAAGAGAATGAGTCATGGCTTCTCCGTCGGCCATTTATTGCAATATAGCTAGGAGCCCCGCGCGTCAGTAGCTGCGACCCCAAGGTAGCTGTGTTGCTCAATGTGGAACGCTTCGATCCGATTCTATCGGGTTCGTCTCTGGTTAGCGTATTTATCCAGAAAGGTTTGAGCATCAGCGGGCGGTCCGAAGGCGAAGATGAGTGGTCTCTGGCATGAAGCCGTTGCCGGATCTTCACGAACGCGTACGGGGGCCCGCTCGGGCGGAGCGGCGCTTGAAACCGGGAGAGCGGTCAGCCGATGTGCCCCAGATGCGTGATCTTGAAGCCTTCGGCAGACTTCAGTCCGAAGCCCAGCATCCGGTCGAAACCGGCATGGCCCATCCAGAGTGCGCCTAGGGCCGCGACAGTACCCGAGCCAATAGCAAGGCCGACTGCGATCAGGACCATCCCTAGGGCGTACACATGAACAGCGTTGTACACGACGGCGCCGGCCTTCGGGCCAAGTGCATAGCCCGCGAAACTGACATCGGGCAAGAGAAAGAGGATCACGGCCAACCACCAGGCGATGCTGTGATCCAGATGGGCAAATAGAATGATCGCGGCGACAAACACGACCGCCGCCTCAATACGTTGCCAGACGATAGTATCCAAGGTGTTACCCTTTCTCGTGATGCAGGAAGACGCCTGCCGGTGCGACCCTGCGGTTGTCAGATTGCGCTGTCCAGTCGAGAGCGGCGGACGAAGACGTGCGGCAAGGTCGGTCCCGTCTCTCCTGGCGATTCTTCGTCGTTGTCCTGAAATACCCGGTCAGGGCATTGGCTTGGATCAATAGGGCGTGCCTGCATTCTGTCGTTGCACCCGGGCCGCTTCCGCCCACCAGGCAAGATCGGCGGCAAAGCGTGGAAAGGCCCTGGCGAGGGCGGCTCCGCTCTCGCCGATCGGCTGCGCGTCGGCATCCAGGGTCTTGCCAATGCCGCCCACTGCGAGCGAGCTGGAAATCGGGACCATCCCCATTTCAGAAATCGTACCGTGCCAGGCGAGGGCGGCCCGGACCCCAGAGAAGCGACCTGCGGAATAGCTCGCAATTGCCGCAGGCCGCCAAAACCATTCCTCAAGGAAATGGTCAGTCAGGTTCTTCAATCCAGGCTGGACGCCCCAGTTGTATTCACCGGTGACGAAGACGAACGCATCAGCCGTACGAATCCTGCCCGCAAGGTCCTCCAGCGCGGGCGGGGCCTCGCCGACGGGATACTCCTTGTACATTCGGTCGAGCATGGGCAGGTCGATTGCCTTGGCGTCGATCAGCGCAGCATCGGCGCCAAGGTCGTTCAACTCCCGGACAACATACCGAGCGAGGCGGATACCCTGCCGATCGGCGCGGTAGGAGCCATAAAGGACGAGGATACTGTGGGTCATGATATCTCCTTTCGGTGAATTGGCAGAATCGGAGATCAGGCGGGGCTGCGCGGTGCCCATTTCTCCTATTGCCCGAACATTGCGTTGACGCCCTCGGTCTTCTTTTGGTTCGATGTGAACTTTCAGTCACGTCACTATCTATCAGCGAACGCGCCGCGGCCCACAAGCGTCTCAGCTGGTCACGAACTCCAGTAGGTCGGCGTTCAAGACGTCGGCGTTCACCGTCAGCATGCCATGTGAGTATCCGGGATAGGTCTTCAGCATGCCGTCCTGCAGCAGTTCGATCGCCTTCAGCGCAGAGGCGGCGATCGGAACGACCTGGTCGTCCTCGCCGTGCAGGACAAGCGTCGGCACGGTGATCGCCTTGAGGTCCTCGGTCTGGTCGGTTTCAGAGAAGGCCTTGATGCCGTCGTACTGCGCCTTGGCGCTGCCCATCATGCCCTGCCGCCACCAGTTCTGGATGATACCCTCGTGGACTGCAGCACCGTCGCGGTTGAAGCCGTAGAACGGGCCCGCGGGCACGTCGCGGAAGAACTGTGCGCGGTTGCCGGCGAGCGCTGCTCGAAAGCCGTCGAAAACCTCCATCGGCGTGCCCTCCGGATTGGCGCCGGTCTGCAGCATCAGGGGAGGAATGGCGGCGACGAGCACCGCCTTGGCTACCCGACCCGCAGGTTCGCCGTGCCGCGCCACGTACCGCGCCACTTCGCCGCCACCGGTGGAATGGCCGACGTGAATGGCGTTCCGCAGATCCAGCGCCTTGGCCACGGCGAAAGCATCGGCCGCGTAGTGGTCAATGTCGTGACCCTCGGCGATCTGGCTCGAGCGTCCGTGGCCGCGCCGGTCATGGGCGACGACACGGTAGCCCCTCGACAGAAAGAACAGCATCTGCGCGTCCCAGTCGTCGGAGCTGAGCGGCCAGCCATGGTGAAAAACGATGGGCTGGGCGTCCTTGGGGCCCCAGTCCTTGAAAAAAATCTGCACGTCATCGTCGGTAGTGATAAAGCCCATGGTGGGTTCTCCTTCTGAAAGCCGTAAGTGGAGGTTATTTACATCGTGGCACCCTGTGTGGCGGTCAGAGCGGACCAGATCATCAGGGCACCGAAGGCTATGAAAATAATTCCGGTCAGCGTCCGTCCGCGCCGTGCATGTTCCGGATTCCGGAGCAGGCGGACAAAATGTCGAGCTCCAAAGGCATAGCCGCCCAGAACTATGAGCTTCACTACGACGAAGGTCGCAACCAGAAGGGCGAGGACGGATGGTCCGCTCCCTACCGGGAGGAACTGGGGGAACAGCGCGGCGAAAAACAGTATGGCCTTCGGATTGCTGATCCCCACACCGAAGGAGTGAAGCCAAAGGCCCAAGCTGCTTTCTCCATAAACTGCCTCCGTGGCCGAAGAGTCCGCTTGCGGAGCCGCAGGACGCAGAAAGTTCCATCCGAGCCATAGGATGTATGATGCACCCGCAAGGCGCAGGGCAAGGAAGGCAACCGGATAGGCCATAAGCAGAGCGCCCAATCCGATGATGGAAAGCGTGGCCAGCAACGCGATCGCGACCAGATCGCCGCTCAGGGCGGCCAGCGCGCGGCGCCACCCGTAGGCAACGGCGTTGTTCACGATGAACACCGTGGACGGACCTGGCGTCGCGGCCTGTGTCACGCTGACGAAGAGAAAGGTCAGATAGGCGGGGAGTTCCATTCTCGCATCCTTCGGTGGCGCTGGCGTGATCAAGTCTGACGCAGCCTGTCCATTTTGCTCCATGATCCCGGGGCAAGGCCGTTGCGAGGCGTTATTGAGCGTTCCTTTCTTGCCTGTTGAAAAGGCAGCGGATCCGCGAGGCATGCTCCAGAGGCATTTCTGCCTGCACGCAACTTGCCGTTCCATTTGGCTTCACGGTAGTGCCATACTCGGGCAATCTGTGTCGCGAAAAGGGGAACGCCGAAATGAACATCGAGGATCTGCAGACATTCGTCGCCGTGGCCGATGCCGGGGGTGTTTCGGCCGCTGCGCGTCGGCTCGGTCTCTCCAAGTCGATCGTCAGCCGGAGGCTCGTCCGGATCGAAGCGGAACTCGGCACCCAGCTCCTCGCACGGACGACTCGCGGAGCCGCGCTTACGGAAGCAGGCTCAACGTTCAGAGATCATGCTGCCCGGGCCAGCGCCGAGATCGACACGGCGCGGGAAGCGATCCTCCCGACGGGCGGTCTGCGTGGCCGCCTGAGGGTCGCGGTGCCGCTCTCCTCCGGTCCGACCCGCTTTGTCCCCGCGCTTGCGGAAATGGCGCATCGCCACCCGCTGCTCCAGATCAGTACCTCGTACAGCGATCGTTTCGTCGATCTCATTGCGGAGGGGTTTGATTGCGCGATCCGGGTCGGCACCCTTCCGGATTCCAATCTCGTCGCGAAGCGCATCGGCGCGGTCTATGGATCGCTCGTCGCGAGCCCGGGATACATCAAGGCGCACGGTTCACCCCGGACACCCGATGAGGTTGTCACCCATGAGGCGCTCATGCAGGGAACCGAAACCTGGCAATTTCTGGACGGCGACAGGGTCGTCACCGTTCAACCGCAGGGCAAGTTCAAGGCCGACAGCGGTGCGGCGCTCGCTGCCGCCGCGGCGGCGGAACTTGGCATCGCCTGGCTCCCCGATTGCATCGTGCATGACTACGTGGCGTCCGGCGCCCTCGTCCCGATCATGACGGACTATCCCCCACCTCCAGCAGGTACTTATGTCGTCAGGCCGCCGGGCCTGCATCCCGCGCGGAAAATCCGGGTCCTCACCGAAACCCTGATCGAGTATTTCGAACGACATCCGGACACTCTGCGCCGCGACCGCTGAGCCACGAAGGGCGGAAGACCCCGACCGGCGGGCGGTGTTGGGCGGAGGCCCATGCTCAGCCTCCGAGACGGCTCACGCGTTCCGCTATCCGCAACACAGCTTGATGCGCGCCAAGACTAGCCGCCGGAGTGCCAAGTCGCCAATCTACACGACAGTCGCACCGAGTATCGCCCAACCGATCGGGCAGTCCGGATGCATCAAGATCAGGTAGTCGCATCGGCAAGCATGACGCCGACTGCGAGCCAGAGAGAGGACGACGCTCATGAGTTGGAACCCATCGATCGAACCGGGCTGCCCCGATGATGTTGGAATAGATGCGATCGAAACCCTCATTGTTCCAAGGTCCCGCGACCTTGGCGATTTTCAGGTCCGGCGCGCCCTGCCCGCACCGAAGAGGCAAATGGTCGGGCCATTCATCTTCTTCGATCAGGCTGGCCCGGCCGAGTTGTTGACCGGGCAAGGCGTCGATGTTCGACCGCATCCGCATATCGGCCTTGGCACGGTAACCTATCTATTCAAGGGCGATTTCCATCACCGTGACAGCACTGGCGCCGATCAGGTCATCCGCCCCGGCGCACTGAACTGGATGGTCGCCGGGCGCGGCGTTACCCATTCCGAGCGCACGTCTGCGGCTGCCCGCAGCGGTCCGAACGGCCTGTTCGGGATACAGACCTGGCTGGCCCTGCCCGACAGCCATGAAGACATGGCACCCAGCTTCGAACACCATGGCAAGGACCTGCTGCCGATGATCGAGGATCGCGGCGTGTCTGTTCGGCTGATCCTCGGTAACGCCTATGGCGAGGTTGCGCCCGCTACGATGCTCTCGGAGACCTTCTACGCCGATGTGAAGCTCGAGCGGGGAGGCCGCCTGCCGATGCCCGACAATCACGAAGACCGGGGCATCTATATCGTCGAGGGGTCCATTTCGGTTGCGGGGCAGGAGTTCGATGCGGGTCAGATGATGGTTTTCCGCCCGGGCGACAAGATCACTGTCGCCGCCGGCGACCGGGGTGCGCGGCTCATGATCCTCGGCGGCGCGACGTTTCCCGGCCCGCGCTACATCTGGTGGAACTTCGTCGCCTCCTCGCAGGAACGCATCGAAGCGGCCAAGGCCGAATGGCGCGCCGCAAACTGGGGCAAGGGGCGCTTCGATCTTCCGGTCGACGACCGCAGCGAGCATATCCCTTTGCCGGATTGACCGGTGCGACCGACAGGACTGCCGGGACGCCCTGCGGGCGACCCCGTAGCCAAATAACTGACTCCCGCATGGGAGCGATGCTGGATGGAGAAGACGCGCAATGAACACCAAATGGCCCCGACTCGACTACCTTGAATGGCGCGAGACCTGTTCCGCCCTGCACCTCTATCTGCAGATCGTCGGTAAATACCGGCTGGCGCACACGCCGTGGCTTAACCATTCTTGGAACGCCACATTCTATGTCACGCCGACCGGCCTGACATCCTCACCGATCCCGGACGGTCCGGGCATCGAGATAAGGTTCGATTTCCGTGAGCATATGGTCATCGGAACCAGTGGCAACGACCGCGAGGCGAAGTTTGCGCTGGCGCCGTCCACGATTGCAGCGTTTCGCGAAAGTTTCGTGAAGCTGATCACCGATCTCGGGGGCACGCCAACCTTCCACGACACGCCGAACGAGGTGCCCAATCCGGTGCCGTTCAGCGAGGATCATCGCGACCGGCCCTATGACCGCGACGCCGTGCGGCGCTACCACCAGGCGCTGGTGGCCATCGACCGGGTGTTCTATCGGTTCCGCACGTCCTTCCTCGGCAAGTCCAGCCCGGTTCACCTGTTTTGGGGGGCGCTGGATCTCGCCGTGACCCGCTTCTCGGGGCGGCGCGCGCCGCTGCATCCTGCCGGGATCCCGTCCCTGCCGGACGACGTGGCGCAGGAAGCCTATGACCGTGAAGTGTCCTCCGCCGGGTTCTGGCCGGGCGGCAACGGCATCGACTACCCCGCCTTCTATGCCTACGCCTATCCCACGCCTGCCGGCTACCGGACCGCGCAGGTTAGGCCGGAGGCAGCCTTCTGGCATGAGGGCCTGTCGGAATTCATGCTGCCCTACGATGCCGTGCAGACCGCGCCGGAACCCGACGAAGCCCTGATGGCGTTCCTGGTCTCCACCTACGAGGCCGCAGCCGACCTCGGCGGATGGGATCGCGATCTTCTGGAATGTGACCACGGGCACCCGCGCCAGGTGCGCGCACCCAACGCCGCACCGACGACTGCGGCCTCGAGGACGGATGGCACGGTCGAGCGGGAAGATGGTCCATCGAAGGGGCGCTACCGGCTTGTCGTCGATGATGCCGAGGCCGAGATGGCCTACAGCCGCGTTGGAAAAAGCCAGATCATCATTGACCACACTGAAGTCCCCGACGCTTTGCGGGGCCGCAAGGTCGGAGAAAGGTTGGTGCGACAGGCGGTCGAGGATGCGCGGCGGGACAAGGTGGTCATCATCCCGCTCTGCCCGTTCGCAAAGGCGGTGATTGGCCGTCATCCGGAATGGCAAGACGTGTTACCCACGTCGAAGACCTGATTGCCGATGGACCGTATCTCGCGTTGGACGGCCATTCGCGGTCTATGGGCTGGTGCCGCCGGTCCTTGAACCGCACAGCATCGCGATCGGCGAAATCCGCTGGACCGAACGAACTATCGCCGTCAGCCGGAGTGATCCGGAGGCTGCCACCATAATGGAAACGACGCCCGGCGCTGCCGCGTACCGAAGTTGCAATTATTAAGGGGCGAGCTGATGCCCTTAGAAGGGCTGGGGCCAACCATCGTCCGGGTGGTCAGCGCACGACCGTCCGTAAAGGGCTGACAACGATCAACCGAAGCGGCGCTGAAGGCCGGTCCGGGTCGAAAGCCGGGTGCTGCAGCGCCGCAAGGCAGATGTGAGCCCTAAGTGGACGCTCTATCGCCAAGAAATTGACTAAATCTGAGGAGGTAACCATCAGGGTCTTGCACCAAGAATTCAATCTGCCCACGCTCGATTTCGTTAATGCGATACCAAGATGTTTCGGGCTCCTCAAATAGTGGAAATCCAAATGCCTGTATTTTCTCAGCTAGTCTCGGTGCGTCATCCACAGTGATTTGGAAATTGATCCCACGTCCGTAGGGATTTTCCAGGACGCCGGTGTTCCAGAACTTATTGTCCTGCTTTATCATGATGTGCGCCTCACCTAGTTTTAGATAGGCAAACTTACTTTCGGGACGTTCGAACCAAACATCAAAACCAAGTACTTTGACGTAAAAATCCAAAGTGGATGCAAAGTTGGAGCAAGCCAGCTCTGGTACCAACGCTGCAACTTGTATTTGTGTCACCGTGCGGTTCCAATATTATTAGGATCAGTAAGTATTTTTACTGATGATCTGCTTTTTATCAACGGCAGCAATGTCCCTGTGGTTTCAACGGGTGGTCGCAACACTTTAGTCTTTTTGGAAAGATGGAGTGTTAGGCATGAAGTATCGTCAGCGGACATTTTATACGGCTCAACAGAAGTCAGAGACGTGGGATCGATGGCAGCGACCCGTTGAAACCACAGCCGCATAGCTGACCTCAGTGCGGAGCTCAGCGAACGTCCGCTCCCCGCCCTTGGTGTCGATTGACGCGAACGGCCCAGACAGGACCTTCGACGGGCTTCCTGTCCCCGGCTCGTAGATTAGAGCAGGCGTTGCAGTGAGGGGAGATTACCCTCCACTGTGGCTGAACAGATGTCCGAACCTGTCAATCCAGAAGCCGGTCGATAATTTGGCGCGGAAGTGTCAGATCGCTGAGCGCCTGATGGATATTTTCGTCCATGTTGCTCAAAGGCTTGTTCATCACATCGAAACTGAGAAAGCTGTGGTCCAGCCGCAAGGCCAGATAGAACGCCGTGCCCTCAAAGGCAGTCGACAAATGGGACTCTGCGCCCTGGTATTCATCTGCGATGTTCAGGATTTTATGGCCAAAGGATGTATCCAACGCTTGGCGGGCCTCGTCGAGATCATCGGTATAGACTTCGAACGCGCGCTCCAGGCTGTCATCGGACAACTCAAGTTTGTGGGGCGGTCGCAAGTTGCGGGTCGCCCATGAAAAGAAGCGGTTGCCCAGCTTTCCGAAGTCCGGAAGGAAAACGATTGTGGGCATCGGTTTCCAGCACTCGATCTCGATCAACACGCCGCTGAACAGGGTGCGTGTTTTGAGTTTGTCGTCACTGTCACGATAGGTCTCGAGAAAGCTTGCCTTGACCAGTTGATAGGACACGTCGCGCCAACTGCCGGAAATCCGCGGGCCAAAATAATGCCGCTCGGCCTGTGGCACGAGGCAAAGCCGTTTCAGCGTGTCGAGCTTGACCTCTTGCGCGGAGCTTTCCTCTGCAAAGGACACATCCTCGAGAAACCGGCTAAGGATCGGGCGGATGAAGTCAGTCAACGCGCCCTGCAGTTTGTCGCCTCGGCTGATGTATACGAACAGGCAGGCAAAGCCGCCCAGGGCAATCGGCATGATCGGCAACACGGGGTCGAGCCGATGCGCTTGCCACGCCAGAATCAGGGCGACGACTGCAATGGCACCGATGATCTTCTGGCTGCGCGCGATCGCCTTTTGTCGCCGCTCTTCCAGTACCATCAGATAGGGAACGATGTCTCTGTGATAGACCTTTGCAAAGCCTTTTTCGTAATCTTCGCGTTCGACGAAGGTGAAATCATCCATGGGTCGACTTTCAATAGTTCCGTACGGCAGGCCACGGTTTTCACAAGGTAAGCCTTTGGCATCTTCCATTTCAATTCAATAGCTTATTCGACAGCACCCTTGGGCCGGTGCGCCGGTTGAGCCCATCCCCAGCAAAACCGCTTCGTAATCATAGCTCACATCCGACATCCCATCAGAGCAGGCTTCGGTGTAGCGCACGATGAGTGACAGTGAATATGCGGTGTCGGTGCTCTCCAGATAATACGCCCAAAGATCCGACCTGCCGATGCCGGGCACAAATCGCGGGGGATTGAGTTTGATCGGGCTTTCCAGCTCTGGCGAGCTGTAGTTGGCGTTCTTTTCCTCGATGGTCACGCCCCAGAAGGGCTCTGTTCCGACACAGTGCAAGGTGTCGGGGATCTGAAATAGAATATTGGTGGGAACCAGGTAATCCGCATTCACCCATCCCACGATGCCCTCGTATGCGACCTCGCGCCATTCCGTGCCGTCTACGTCTAACGAAATCCCTGTGACAACGACATCTGTGGCATCATGTGGAATTGTACCGATAATTTCGGAGCTGCCGACATCCAACGTTTGATCGATATTCGCTCGAATGTTCAGCGCGTCCTGCGCAGCGACGCCCGAAACGGAATGCGGTTGTGAGGACGCTGGGGTGGCGTACAGACTAATCAGAAACGCGATCGTGACGGCGAGCTTGGCAACTCTGCCATGTCGAGTAACAGTAGAACTGTGCCAGTCTTTTCTGATCTGCATGGTCAAATTCCAATTTCAATTCCAAGGTCAGGCTTAGGGTTGGTTCACTATATTGCGCGCCCAACGCCTTGCATATTGAAACATCTCGGCTGCTGAGAGAATGTCGGTCTTTCCGTTTGCGAACGCGACGGTCAGCGCCCATCCTGCCTACGGGCGGGGCGATGCTCCAACGGTTTTGAAACTCACATAAGAAAGAAATTTCGCGCAATCGGTAACTATGGAAGTGGAAAACAGCCGGGTAATCCGGCGGGCAGTGCAATCAATGCGCCCGCCGCATAGAGCTGTTTTCCCAGTTCGGGTTCATCTGACGCTACAGTGATCCAGAAATCGCCAATATTTACAATGCCGACATTCGCGGGCAGGCGCGATATGAAATGTTCGCTCGGAAACAAGGCCATAGCGCCAGGAGCGACGTCGGTGAAATACATCACGCCAAGTTGGAGTGAAATCCACCCAAACAAGACGATGACGACCGACACTATCCAGGATCTAATAGTCATGAATGTGTTCCAAGGTCAGATCCCGTTCATCAAGTCCACGCAGTGCTTCAGCCAATTCGGGCACTGGCAAAAGGATCAGGTGACGTGTGTCAGAATAGCCTTGACGCCCAAAACTATAGAGCGCCTCATCAAGGTGTAAAACTTCGGACGTCACTGTGAAAAGAATGTCGTCATTACCGGCAATCTCAACGAAATCACCGCCTGCCTTGGCCCATTGCAACAAAAGCTCCGTTAGTGCGCGATAGCGGGGCGCCTCGATTTCGATGCCCTCTGGCAGCGTCGCGATAACATCTACATCGTCAAAGGCAGTAAGATCGGCTGCGCTTAGTCCGGTGACGATCATCCGCAGTCGTAGGGCGTCGGGTTCCATGTTGGCGACAGCCGCCGCGATGGCTTTGGCATAAACCGCTTTGGCTTTGTATTCCAAGCCAATAGCGAGCCGTCTTTCACGATCCCGAAACGCGTCTGTTGCGCGGTCTGTGATGGCCGAAGCGTTCTGCCTGAAGTCCCATTGATACCAAGGCACCTGACGCAAGAACTGCGCATACTGCGCGGCTTGTTGTGCAGTCAAATCATCTAATGGCGCACGGGTTTCACCACGGATCAATGTCGCGACCCGGCCAATAGTTTCTTCGTAAAGAGCCTTTGCCAAAAGCTCTGCGGTGAAGCTGACACCGATCGTATAAACCGTCGATTTGAATTCCGCGGGAAATCCCCCATGCGGTCCAGACGCCTTGGACAAACTGCAAAGCGATGTCCAAAACCCGCCAATTGCAGGCCAATACTTGTAGTCATGGGGATCGCCCGTGCTGATGACCTTCGCATAATCATCGTAAGCATGGACGATGTGCCACTCGGGGTATGTCAGAAGCGTGCGCCCCTCGGGCCGACGCTGGTCTGGTGGCAAGATGGCCGCATAGTCCGACGCGCCATGCCCAGGCTTACAGGCCAGTTCGATATAGCCAATCGGCGCAAGCAGTCCGATCACGAGCAGCAGCAGTGATATACCGACGCGTTTCAACAAACGTTTCATACGTTGCGGCCCAACCGCAACCCCGCCCCCAATGCCACACCACCGAGCGCGATATGCGGCAAATTCGCGAGCACTCTGAACAGCGAAAATGACAACCCGTCCGAGGCGTTGGTAAAGATGCCAAAATCCAGATAGCCCCAGCCTGTCAAAAATCCCAAAGCCCCGTCACCAAGGTAAAGCGCGCCAAAGATGACCAAGAAGACTTTGCTGGCCCGTGCGCCCAATAGCGCCGCTGCCAGCGCCCAAATTGCGGAAACCAAATGCAACAGGTCGTCAAACAGGTCGAGCGCGAAGATGCCAAATGCCAGCCCCGCCTCGTCGGTGATACCCGGTACATAGTTCAAGCCTGCGGCTGCCAGTAGGACAAAGAAATATCCGAGCGCAAATTTCTGGATCAAAATCATAAGGCCTCCAAGTAACTATCCCAAAGATTGTTACGCAGTATAAGATTGGGGTCCAATGCCCGTTTTGCTTCTGCAAATTCTGTCGCACGCGGATACGCTCGCGCGAATTGATCTGGTCGTGCGTGCGGCCGGTAAGGCAGATAATATGTCCCGCCAATCGAAATCACACCATCAATCAGTTCTTGCGTCATTCGCCGCATATCCGCCTCAGCACGGGTCGTCAGTTCTTGACTGAACGACATCACCGCTGCAATGCGCGGGGTTGTGGCATAGCCGAGCCAACTGTTCGGATCAGTGTCCACAAAACGCAGTGTCACGTTCAGAAACTCTTGATAGGAACTGGGAATCACTGATCGGCACAACGTCACAAACTCGGCAAAGCGCTCGGGCGAGATAAAGTACTCGTGCAAGATATCCGTGCGGTTAGGATTGCGGTCATCAAGCGTCACAACAGGTTCATTGATCAGGCTGTTGCGCGTGGTGGGTCCGTCGGCCACTTTGGTTGCAAAGTCAGCCTCAAACCACCAGCGCAGCCGCTTCATCCGCTCATTACCAAGCTGGGCGCGGTAAATGCGGCTTGCTATCTTTGCAGCAGCGCCGGATCCACTCGCAGCAGGCAGGTCACTTTGATCGGGGCTTGGCCGGTAGGTAATAAGCAGGGCGTCAGACATGAAGTTCGCGCGCTGCACGTTGAGTCGTCCGTAAGCCATGGTCACATTTTCATCGGCAAGCGCCTCGATGAATTTGTTCCCAAACGCCTCAGCAGGCATTTCCTCAAACGTGGGCTCGAGGCGTTGGTTCTGCCTGAGATCAACATCCATTTGCGTGATGATCCCAGTTAAGCCATACCCCCCCATGGTCATCCCAAACAAATCAGCGTTCTCAGTGCGTGAACATGACACAAGGGTACCATCGGGCAGGATCATATCAAACGACCGCACAGTGCTGCCCATTGGCCCCTCTTTGACAGGCCAACCGTGAGCATTCACACAAAACGTTGCCGCAATGCCAAAGTCGTTGTTTGATTGCATGACGCACGGGCCCAAGCCAATCGGATCTGCCATAGCGATCACGTCGCTCCAGCGCGCACCTGCATGTACGCGCATCATTTGATTGGCCGTATCCGGTTCGACAAACCCATTCTCAAACGTAATTGCATGGCCGTCCCTCGGAATGGCCTGCCCACCCATGGAATGACGTGCGGCACCGACATTCACCGGACGGTTGTTGGCGCGGGCTTCGCCTAACTCCGCACGGATTGACCCGATCAACTGTTCTCCGGGGTCGTCTTTTAAGATGATGTGCCGGAATATTGGTGTTTCGCTAAGTTCGCTGGCATCATTCAATGTGCCAGCGGTGCCACTTGGTTCAATTGACCGTGTCCCATCAAGCGTAGGATTGGACGATGAGAATGACTTTGTTAGCAACCCGCCTATCACCGCGCTTCCACCTAAAAGCGCAGCCCGGCGGCCAATTCTAGCTATCATTGTCATTTTTTTCCTGGAATTCTGAGCTACGTTCACAACTTAGAGTCTCTCGATTGAATTGAAAGTATGGATTTCCAGACCCTAGTTTTGCAATCGGTCAAATAGAGAAGCAATTTTGGACAGGAAGCAGACTTGGGCGCAGCCGCAATGAAAGTTGGCTTTATCCGCCTTGCAGACCTCAAGGCTACTGGCTGCGAACGTCCGCTCCCACCCAAGATGACTCTGCTGCGCCAGCGTCATCCGGAATTTCGCGTCCGCAGCCAACGGCAGTAAAGTCCCGCACCGCTACCGTTGGCCTTCAGGATCGGTGCATAGTCACCAGCTTCGGTTTTCACTTAGCCTGATTTCCGACTTAGGGCGCGAATTTCAATCAAGCCGTTCTTTGACCGTTAGGCAACATGATCCCGGCCGAGAATTGAGGCGTAACTTTGATAAATGAGGCATTCGAGTTAAGCGAGAGTAAGCGTTAGTCTGGACTCAAACCTGCCGTTCGGACCGGTGAATTCAGTCCATGGTCACCGCCGTCTCAACGTGCTGTTCTCCCGCGCCAAGGAAAGGATCGTCACTTACAGCTCGATGAAGCCCACGGACATTCAGGCCGAAGGCAAGGCTCATGGCGTGGCCATGCTGCGCGCCTGGCCTGGCGCCCCGGGACGGTCGCGACGCGACGCCTTTCACGCCAAACACACTGCTGCGCGGCCACGAAAATGGTTAAAAATCGAGATGCCCAGAAGAGAGGAGGAACATCGAGCCAACCTGACCAAAAGGTGGTCCAAAATACAATACATAAGCCAACATACTGGTTTTTATATTTATTATAAAAAAATTGGTGCGGGCGGTGGGACTCGAACCCACACGGGGACAAGCCCCAACAGATTTTAAGTCTGGTATGTCTACCATTCCATCACGCCCGCAGCGTTCTTATCCCTAGGGGCTGTGGGCCCTGTGCTCAAGAGGTTTTCAGATATCTTCGCCCGGGGCGTCAGATACCTGTGGCCCTAGTGGCGCGCCGGGGGCGATCAGCGCGCGTTCGGACAACCATGGATTGTTCTCTAATGCTTCCAACAACTGAGCGCGGGCGTCTTCACGTTGACCAAGTTGCATCAATGTCAGTGCGCGGCCCGATTGCGCAGCAACATGATTAGGCGTGCGGGCCAATGCCTCGTCCAGATCGGCCAGCGCACGGACAAAATCGCCTTGCAAAAAGTAGACAAACGCCCGCTGGTTCCAGCCCTCGGCATAGGCGGGGCAATAGGCGATGAGACGATCAAACTCTGTTTTGGCACCCAGAAAATCATAGCCTTCGCGCCGCGCCATCCCGCGGTCCAGAATCGCCTGCGCATCGGCGTCAGGGGCACGCAGATAGACGTTCCACAGCCCTTCTGCCACACCGCGCGCTGCGGCCTCGGTCGGGGCGGCGCGGGCGTCATCGAACAGACGGGCCAACTCGTCCGAATGGTCCATGGGCGCTGGACATCCCCATGCCCAGACCGGAAGGCCAAGACAGATGGCAAAGGCGGTTGCAATCAAAGGTTTCATCGTCAAAAATTTGACGCAGATGGCCCTTGGGTCAAGTCACATCTGCGAGAACGGCCTCTTTCACCGCCTCCATCGCGACATAAGTCGATGTCGACGCCACATAGGGCAATTGCGAAATCGTCTCGCCCAGAAACTGGCGATAGTCGGTCATGTCCCGCGTGCGCACCTTCAGCAGGTAATCGAAGTTACCTGCAATCATATGCGCCTGTTCGATCTCGGGCACTTTGACCACCGCCTGATTGAATGCGCTCAGCGCGCCCTCACGGGTGTCAGTCAAACGCACCTCGACAAAAGCCACGTGATCCATGCCCAGACGGATAGGGTCCAGCATTGCCCGATAGCCCAGAATGACCCCGTCTTTTTCCAACTTGCGCAGCCGTGCCTGCGTTGGCGATTTGGACAAACCGATGCGCGAGGCAAGGTCCGTCACACTCATGCGTCCATCACGCGCCAGCTCCGACAGAATCGCTCTGTCGAACCGGTCCAACCCAATCCGATCATTTTCCATGAGAAATCCTTATTCTTCGGTCTAAATTACCGACATATGAATTCAATATAGGCAAATCGCCTTTCAATCCAACGGTACAATGGAACATCTGCCAAAAGGATATGATATGGCCCGAGATACCGCAAACTCACTGCGCATGCACATCGACTCTGCAACCTATACAAACCAGAACGCTGTGCTGGACGAACTTGTTACTTTTGCCAATCTTGGCGAGGACGACCGCAAGGCCATTACCGCACGGGCGGCAGGTTGGGTGCGCCAGATCCGCGCCGCCGCCGATCCCGGTCTGATGGAAAGCTTTCTGGCGGAATACGGCCTTAGCACCGATGAGGGCATTGCCCTGATGTGTCTGGCCGAAGCGCTGTTGCGCGTGCCCGATGCCGATACCATCGACGCCCTGATCGAAGACAAGATTGCCCCCTCGGACTGGGGCACACACCTTGGCAAATCGACATCAAGCCTTGTCAATGCGTCAACATGGGCGCTGATGCTGACTGGCCGCGTGCTGGACACCCGCCGCCCCAGCCCGGTGCGCCAACTGCGCGGCGCGATCAAGCGTCTAGGCGAGCCTGTGATCCGCACCGCCGTAGGCCGCGCCATGAAGGAAATGGGCCGTCAGTTCGTACTGGGCGAAAACATCACTTCAGCGATGAAGCGCGCCGCTGGCATGGAAAAAAAGGGCTATACCTATTCCTACGACATGCTGGGTGAAGCTGCGCGTACCGAAGCTGATGCAAAACGCTATCACCTAAGCTATTCGCGCGCGATCTCCGCCATTGCCACCGCCTGTAATCAGGGTGACATCCGCAAAAACCCCGGCATCTCGGTGAAGCTAAGCGCACTGCATCCGCGCTATGAGGTGGCCCATGAAGAGGCGGTGATGAACGACCTGCTGCCGCGCCTGCGCAGCCTTGCGCTACTGGCGAAATCTGCGGGCATGGGCTTGAACATTGACGCGGAAGAGGCTGACCGACTGTCGCTGTCGCTTGAGTTGATCGACCGTGTTCTGGCTGAACCCGCGCTCAAGGGCTGGGACGGACTGGGCGTGGTGGTTCAGGCCTATGGACCCCGCGCAGGCCGCGTCATCGACACGCTGTATGACATGGCGCAAACCCACGACCGCCGCATCATGGTGCGCCTTGTCAAAGGTGCCTATTGGGACACCGAGATCAAAAAAGCTCAGGTTGAGGGCATCGACGGCTTTCCCGTTTACAGTCAAAAGGCCGCGACGGATGTGTCCTATATCGCCAATGCCCGCCGTTTGCTGGGCATGACCGACCGGATCTATCCGCAGTTCGCCACGCACAACGCCCACACCGTGGCCGCTGTGCTGCGCATGGGGGCTAATCCTGATACTTTCGAGTTCCAGCGCCTGCACGGCATGGGCGAGGCCCTGCACAACATCGTTATGGCCGATGCCGGCAGCAACTGCCGGATTTACGCCCCCGTGGGCGCACACCGCGACCTGCTGGCCTATCTGGTGCGGCGTTTGTTGGAAAACGGGGCCAACTCGTCCTTCGTCAACCAGATTGTCGACGAAGATGTATCGCCAGAAGAGGTCGCAAGCGATCCTTTCGAGGCATTGCCCTTCCCCGGCCCGAAGATACTGCGCGGCACCGAATTGTTTCAGCCCGAGCGCCCGAATTCCAAGGGTTTCGATCTGGCACATGCGCCCACCCTTGCCGCCATCGACGCCGCCCGCGACCCGCTACGCCGCACCATATGGAACGCCAAGCCGCTGCTGGCCACGGATGTATCCGCAGGCGCGGTACACAATGTGACCAACCCGGCCGACCCGTCGGATGTGGTTGGCACCGTCCAGCCCGCAACTCCCGACGATGTGACCGCAGCCTTCGATGCTGCGCAAATTTGGGACGCCACGACGTCCGAGCGGGCGGTTATCCTGAACAAGGCCGCAGATGCGCTTGAGGCACAGTTTGCGCCGCTCTTTGTGCTGCTGGCGCGCGAGGCGGGCAAGACCCTGCCCGACTGCGTGGCGGAACTGCGCGAAGCAGTAGATTTCCTACGGTACTACGCAGCACAAGCGCCGTTCGAGGCCAAACCCGCAGGCACCTATGTTTGCATCAGCCCGTGGAATTTTCCGCTGGCTATCTTCACCGGACAGGTTGCTGCCGCGCTGGCGGCAGGAAACGCTGTGCTGGCCAAACCGGCCGAGCAGACACCGCTGATTGCGCATCTGGCGGTCACGCTGATGCACGAGGCAGGCGTGCCTGCCCACGCCCTGCAACTGCTGCCCGGCGGCGGCGATATCGGTGCGGCACTCACCTCGGACGCGCGTGTCGGTGGCGTGGCCTTCACCGGCTCGACGGCTACGGCACTGAAAATCCGCAGCAACCTTGCCCAACATGCCGCCCCCGGAACACCGCTGATCGCGGAAACCGGCGGATTGAACGCGATGATCGTGGACAGCACGGCGCTGCCTGAACAGGCCGTCACCGCCATCATCGAAAGCGCGTTCCAGTCGGTCGGCCAGCGCTGCTCGGCCCTGCGCTGTCTCTACGTCCAAGAAGACATCGCTCCGGCCTTTATCACCATGCTGACCGGCGCCATGGACGCACTGGTATTGGGAGCACCGTGGGATCTCAGCACTGATGTCGGACCCGTCATCGACGAGACCGCACGCCAAGGCATCGCCGACCACATCGCCACAGCGCGCGCCGAAGGCCGCTTGCTACACGCCCTGCCCACGCCTCAGACGGGCACATATATTGCTCCCACCCTGATCAGCGTGAACGGCATCGAAGACATGACACGCGAGATCTTTGGCCCGGTGCTGCATATCGCCACCTTCAAATCCGGCCACATGCACCGGATTTTGCAGGACATCAACGCTACGGGCTATGGGCTGACCTTTGGCCTGCACACCCGCATTGATGACCGCGTACAGTTCGTGTCGGATCGGATACTGGCGGGCAACGTCTACGTGAACCGCAACCAGATCGGTGCGATCGTCGGCAGCCAGCCCTTTGGCGGCACGGGCCTCAGCGGCACGGGCCCAAAGGCGGGCGGCCCCGACTATCTGCTGCGCTTCTCGGCTTCGGGTGAAGCACATGCGTTGGACGACTGGGACAGCGACGCGCCCCAGCCACTGCCCGCACTGCGTGTGCAGCCATCCGAAAAAGTGTCGGAACATACGATGCCCGGACCCACCGGTGAAACCAACCGGCTAAGTACATGGGCAGGCGCACCGGTTCTGTGTGCCGGTCCCGGCCCCAAGACAGTGCAGGCTCAAGTAAAAGCCGTCGAGGCACTTGGTGGCCGTGCGCTGGAGGCAACCGGCGCCATTGATCCGAACGCGCTGACCGTCGGGCCCGCCTATTGCGGCGTTCTGTGGTGGGGTAACGCCGAGACCGCAGCAGAGTTGAATCGCACGCTGGCGGCGCGTGGCGGGGCGATCATCCCCCTGATCACCCAGCAACCGGACGTGGGCCATGTGCTCTGGGAACGCCACCTGTGCGTGGACACCACGGCAGCGGGCGGCAACGCGGCGCTTTTGGGCGAAGTGTCCAAGAACCCTGCGCCCTAGGCGGCTTGACTGCCCCCGAAACCCCGAACCGCGCCGTCTTGCAAACAGACGGCGCGGGGAACAGATCCAGATTAATCCGATCGGGCCAATGTACATCAGCCCACGCGGCCGGTTTGCACGCATCGGCGCACGTCCACTCCATCGGAAAAAACGCAGATCCTGCCCCTTCATCTTGCCAGTTAAACTCCGGGGGAGGCCAAAGGCCGGGGGCAGAGCCCCCGAATCCTTCGACCACTTATTGACCCCGCCTGCGTTTCAGACCAGCTTGCGTCCATGTTACCCATTCGCGATCATAACCCGTCAGGGCGCACGCCATTTGTTACCTACGGGTTAATGGCCGCGAACATCCTGATTTTCCTTGGCTATGTGGGACTGTTTTCAGACGCCCGCGCGATCAATGCGTTCTATATCGAATGGGCCTTTATTCCTGCACGGATCAGCGCAGGCGAAGGCTATTACACGCTGGTGTCGTCCATGTTCCTGCATGGCGGATGGATGCATCTGGCAGGTAACATGTTGTTTTTATACATCTTCGGTGACAACATCGAAGATGAGATGGGCCATCTGCGCTATCTGGGATTCTACCTGTTGTGCGGCGTTGTAGCGACGCTTGTGCAATATGCTTTCGCACCATTCTCAGGCGTGCCCACTGTCGGAGCGTCTGGTGCGATTGCGGGCGTAATGGGGGGGTATCTGTTGCTCTTTCCCAAGGCCAAGGTCGATATTCTGATCATCCTCGTCGTGTTTTTCCGCATCTTCCCGATCCCTGCATGGGTGATGCTGATGGTGTGGTTCGGGATGCAGTTCATCGGTGGCCTTGGCGCGAATCCGGATGCGGGCGGCGTTGCCTATTGGGCGCATACAGGCGGGTTTGCGGCAGGTTTGGTCTTTGGCATTCCGCTGTGGCTACAACGCGGCGGGACCGGGTTTTGGGCGCGCACCGACGGCCATCCGCCCCACCCCGAAGCGCAATATGAACGCTCGCGTATTCCGAAGGTGCGTAGATGACCGCGCAGCGGGTCGATGCCCATTGTCACTGTGGCGCCGTGCACATCCGCGCCACCCTGCCACAGGGGTTGAACGATGTGGCGCGTTGCGATTGTTCGTTCTGCCGAAGACGCGGTGCGGCGGCGGTCACGGCGATAGCGGCAGAGACCGAAGTGATAAAGGGCGCGGACAACCTGACGCTTTACAGTTTTGGCACGCATACAGCGCAGCATTATTTCTGCAAGACCTGCGGCATCTATACCCACCACCAGCGGCGGTCGGACCCGACCCAATGTGGCGTCAATCTGGGATGTATCGACGGGGTAAACCCGCGCGACCATGACCCTGTCCGCTGGACAGACGGGGTGAACCACGTCTCGGACAAATAGAGGCTCTGCCCCCGGCGCTGCGCGCCTCCCCCGGAGTTTACCCGGCAAGATGAATCTACGTGCCCCTCAGCCGCGGATGATTTTGGCGAAATTCGAGAACAGGGGTTCGTTGGCGCAGACCACGTTGCCGCTGTCCAGCAGATCGGTGCTGGGGTCCAGCGGCTCAAGCAGGGCACCGGCCTCGCGGGCAATAATGACGCCTGCGGCCATGTCCCACGGCTTCAGGCGACGTTCCCAGAAACCGTCGTAACGGCCCGCAGCCACATAGGCCAGATCAAGTGCGGCAGCGCCCCAGCGCCGGACACCGGCACAAGCGGGCAGCAACCGGCCCAGATCTTTCAGGGTGTCGGGCAGATCGGCACGCCCTGCAAAGGGCAGGCCGGTGGCAAAGATCGCTTCAATCATATGGCTGCGCCCCGACACACGCATGCGGCTGTCGTTCATCCAAGAACCGGCGCCTTTTTCGGCAAAGAACATTTCATCCTTGGCGGGGTCAAAGACCACACCGGCCACGACCTGACCCTTGTGTTCCAACGCGATCGACACGGCCCAGTGCGGCAGGCCATGCAAGAAATTGGTGGTGCCGTCCAGCGGGTCGACGATCCAGCGGCGGGTGGGGTCTGTGCCCTCTTCCTCGGCGCTTTCCTCGGCGCACCAGCCGTATGTCGGGCGCGCGCCCATCAGTTCGTCTTTGAGAATTTTCTCGGCGGCGATGTCGGCGCGACTGACGAAATCGCCCGCCCCTTTCATCGACACCTGCAGCTGCTCGACCTCGCGGAAGTCCTTGACCAGCGAACGGCCCGCCTTGCGCGCGGCTTTGATCATGATGTTGAGGTTTGCACTGCCAACCATTTTGGACTCTCCTAGAGGGATCAGGCCGCGCGTATACGCGTCCCGTGACAGGATGCCAAGGGCCGTTGCGCAGGTCTGTCTTGTTGCCGAACGTCGTGGCGTCACGGCTTGCACCCATACGATCTGCAGTCCACGCTGCGCGCATTCAATGGGAGAGAGACCAATGACCGAGCAGATGCAACGCATTACACTTGCCAGCCGCCCCGACGGCGCGCCGACGGCTGACAACTTCAAGATGGAAAGCGGCCCCGTGCCTACGCCCGGCGAGGGCGAGGTATTGGTGCGGGTCCACTATATGTCACTTGACCCCTACATGCGTGGCCGCATGGATGATGCCAAATCCTATGCAGCGCCTGTGCCCATTGGTGGCACGATGGAAGGCGGTGCAGTGGGCGAAGTGATCGCGTCGAATTCGGATGCGTTCGAACCGGGCGACTTCGCGTTCGGGATGTTCGGTTGGGCCACCCACGGGGTGCAACCGGCCAAG
This sequence comes from Pseudosulfitobacter pseudonitzschiae, assembly GCF_002222635.1. Taxonomy (NCBI): domain Bacteria; kingdom Pseudomonadati; phylum Pseudomonadota; class Alphaproteobacteria; order Rhodobacterales; family Roseobacteraceae; genus Pseudosulfitobacter; species Pseudosulfitobacter pseudonitzschiae. The sequence goes on from NZ_CP022415.1 coordinate 2,125,776, forward strand.
ATGCTGCGCAAGGTCGATCCGGCACACGGACCGATCACTGCAAGCCTGGGCGTTCTGGGGATGCCCGGTTTTACCGGCTATCATGGTCTGACGGAAATCGGCCGCCCGAAATCGGGTGAAACGCTGGTTGTCGCGGCGGCCACCGGCCCTGTCGGGTCGATGGTAGGCCAGGTCGCCAAGAGCCTCGGGCTGCGCACTGTGGGCATCGCGGGCGGCGCTGAAAAGTGCAAAATGGCTGTCGAAACCTTCGGCTTTGACGCCTGTCTGGATCACCGCGCCTATGACGACGCGAAATCCTTGCGCGAGACGCTAAAACAGGAATGCCCCAAGGGTATCGACATTTATTTTGAAAACGTCGGTGGCAAGGTGCTGGAAGCGGTGATGCCGATGATGAATCCGCACGGGCGTATCCCGATCTGCGGCATGATCGCATGGTACAATGCGGGCGGTTTGGGTGACGGGGCCAATGCGCCGCTGACAGCGCCCAAGCTGTGGCGGACAATTCTGGTCAATTTCCTGTCGGTGCAAGGTTTTATCATCTCGAACCATTGGGACAAGTTCCCTGCGTTCCTGTCCGAGATCGGACCGAAAGTCGCAAGCGGCGAGATCAAGGTAGTCGAGGATATCGCCGAAGGACTGGATAAAGCACCCGAAGCCTTCATCGGTCTGTTGCAAGGCAAGAACATGGGCAAGCAGATCGTCAAGGTGGCCTGAGCCAAATGGGGGGCGGTTCGGGCCGCCCCTGCTTTCACGCCTTTTGCAGTTTGCGTGCTTCGGTGCGGGCCAGCGTGATCAACCGTTCCATATAGGGTTTACCGCGTTCATCACTGCGCACGGCGGCATAAAGACGGCGGGTCAGCCCCTTGGACGTCAGCGGGCGCGTCACATAGTCGGATGAATATTTGACCTCGCGCACCACCCAGTCGGGCAATACTGCAACGCCACGATTTGACGCCACCAGCAGCAGGATCACTGCCGTCAACTCTGCCTGCCGCACGGCTGCGGGTTCGACACGCGCAGGACTCAAAAGCTGGCTGAACACGTCCAGTCGGCTGCGCTCGACCGGATAGGTGATCAGGGTCTGATCACGGAAATCCTCGGCGTCGATAAAGGGCTTTTCCGCCAGCGGATTATCCTTGGAGGCCACAAAAACAGGTGCGTAATCAAACAGTTCAAGAAACTCGACCCCTGCCAGTTCCTCGGGGTCGGAGGACACAACAAGATCAACTTCTTCTTTAAGCAATGCAGGCAGCGCCTCGAACGCCAGACCGGGGCGGATATCGACATCGACATCGGGCCAATCCTTGCGAAAGCGTTCCAGCACCGGAAACAGCCACTCGAAACAAGCATGACATTCGATGGCGATGTGCATACGGCCTGAACGTCCGTCACGCAGGCCGCTGAATTCATCCTGCATCGCTTGCACTTGCGGCAAAATCTGCTCGGCCAACCGCAACAACCGCAATCCTGCCGCCGACAGTTTCATCGGTTTGGACCGGCGCACGAACAGCTCGACACCCGCCTGATCCTCTAAGCCTTTGATTTGATGAGATAATGCGGATTGGGTAATGTGCAATTGCTCGGCGGCCTTGGCCAGCCCTCCGGCTTCGTGAATGGCTTTGATCGTACGCAGGTGGCGGAATTCGATATGCATATGAAGCTCATGTTAATGATGAGAGTTATGAATTTGTCTCATATCCAAAAACATGCGACAAGATGAAAACACAGATGCCCTGTAAGGAATAACACAATGACCGCGCTTTCGTTCGAAGTCTTCCCGCCCAAGTCCATCGACGCAGGTTTTCGTCTGTGGGACACAGTACAGGCGCTGACGCCGCTTGAGCCGCGGTTTTTCTCGGTCACTTATGGTGCGGGTGGCAGCACGCAAGATCTGACACACGAGGCGGCACAGACACTGCGCCGGTCCTCTGGTCTGCCGGTAGCGGCGCACCTGACCTGCGTGGGCGCGACCCGTGGCAAGGTTTTGCAAACGGCGGACAAATTCGCCGATGCGGGCATTACCGACATCGTTGCCCTGCGCGGTGATCCGGTGGATGGCACTGGTTTCCAGCAAGTCGAAGGTGGCTTTGCCAACAGCATCGAACTGGTCGAGGCACTGGCTGATACAGGTCGGTTTACCATCCGCGTCGGCGCCTACCCCGAAAGCCACGCAGATGCTGCCGATACTGCTCAGAACATCGCTTGGCTGAAGGCCAAGATCGACGCAGGCGCTTCCGAGGCGATCACCCAGTTCTTTTTCGAAGCTGAAACTTTCCTGCGGTTTCGCGATGCCTGCGTCAAAGCGGGCATCACCGCGCCGATCGTGCCGGGCATCCTGCCGGTGGGCAACTGGAAGACCATTCAGAGATTTGCAGCACAATGCGGTGCCGATGTTCCGGTGACGCTTGGCCAAGGGTTTGAAAACGCAGCGCGTGATGGCAACGCCGATCTGTTCGCCCTCGCGCATTGCACCGAAATGTGCGACGCGCTGCGCACCGAGGGTGTGGATGCGCTGCATTTCTATACGCTGAACCGCCCCGACCTGACCCGCGAAGCCTGCCGTGCTTTGGGCCTGATCCCTGCGACAGCGATGCGCAACGTCGCGTAAGGCTTGGCAATCAGGGGCCGTGTTTCTAGCGTCCGGTCAACCAACCGGAGACAGGACATGCCCCACATAGCCCAGCGGCCAGAAGATCTTTTGAGCCTTGATGACCTGAAACAGCTTTCGGGGCTTGAATTTATCCAAAGTATTCTTGACGGCAGCCTGCCGGGTCCGCCCATCGGAAACACCCTGAACTATACTATGCACGCTGCCGAAAAGGGCCGCGTGGTGTTTCGGGGTGCGCCTGAATTCAGCGCGGCGAACCCGTTGGGCACCGTTCACGGCGGCTGGTACGGTACCTTGCTGGACAGCGCGATGGCGTGTGCTGTGCAAACCTGCATCCCGCGCGGCTCTATTTACACGACGCTGGAATTCAAGATTAACATCACCCGCGCGATCCCCTTAGGCATGATGATCGACTGTATCGGCACTGTCGATCATGTGGGCCGATCCACAGGTGTGTCCAAGGGCGAAATTCACGGCGTCGAAGATGGAAAACTTTATGCGACTGGATCAACCACTTGCATCATCATGAGCGCGGGCTGACGCGCACGCTTCAATTCGCTGGTGCGCGGTAAAACCAATCTGACCACCACGAGCGCGCGGGCGCGCGAGCGGCCTCGGCCACGCTGGGGTGCACGCGCTCGGACGGGTCCATGCCGACCGTGCGTACGCGCCGCATGACGAACATCCCGCCAAAGCCCCGCCAAGTCCCGACCGAAGGCGCGAGCGCATCCTGCGGGAACCGCCCAGCCCACCCCTGCGGCAGCGGCAGCCCACAGCTTTCGGCCATTTGCAGCAACCAGACCAACGAGATATTCGACAAGGGTCGCGCCGCGTTAAAGCCCCCCAGATGGCCGCCGACATCACCGTGGGTGCCACGAAACCACATCTGTTCCAGGTGTCCGGGCCAGTCGCCTTCGGTTTCCCACATGACCGGCGCATAGGCCATGCGCGTCTCATTGCGGGCCAAGGCGTGAAAGCCGTGCTTCACATGCGGGCCAAGCTGGTGGTTGTGAAACGAATGTTGCGGCGCACTTAGCCGCCACAACACCGGCACGTTAAAGCCCAGCGATTTCACCGTGTCCCAGACGCCGATCATCTCGATCGGAACCTCTGCGTGGCAATGCAAGCGGGCAAAGGCGTGAGACGCGTCGCTGGTCCCGCCTGCTTCATAATGACGGTAGACCTCGCGAATGTTGCGCTCGGTCGCGTGCTCGGCCTTGAGCAGGCCGATAAAGCCCACGATCCCCGCCAGCGAGCGCACCGCATAGGCGCCGCGCGAATACCCCATCAGATAAATCTTGTCACCGGGCCGGTAGCGCGATGCCAGATAGCCATAGGCGCGGCGAATTTGCCGGTTAATCCCGCGCCCCAGAATCACATCGCCCGCGTTGCGCCAATTCGACCATTGCAGACCGGATTCGTAATAGACCGACACCTCGGCGCCCATTTCGCGCAGCAGCTTGTAAGTCAGGCCCGCGTTGGTTTCGAAGTCGGGCATAAGGGTGGACATCGTGCCATCAAGAATGATGACATGAATCGTGGGCCCGCGTGTACGCGGCGGCGTGGACGGCGTGCCCGACCCAAAACGGTCGCGCAGCCATCCGACGACCGTCTTATTCAGCCGCGATAGGCGCATCCTGTAGCATTTCCCATACTTTCATCGGCGTGAATGGCATATCTGCCTGTCGCACACCGCGTTCCCACAGCGCATCCTGCACCGCGTTCGACACTGCCGCCAGCGCGCCGACGGTCCCGGCCTCGCCACAGCCTTTCATGCCCATGATATTCGCCGTTGAGGGCACCGGTTCCGAGGTAAAGCTGATCCACGGCACATCATACGCTCGGGGCATCGCATAATCCATGAAGGACGCAGACAACAGCTGGCCGTCTTCGTCATAGACCACGTGTTCGGTGATCGCCTGACCGATCCCTTGGGCCACGCCGCCGTGTACCTGCCCTTCCGCCAGCATCGGATTGATCAGATTACCGAAGTCATCCACTACCGTGTAGCTGTCAACAGTGGTCACGCCGGTGTCAGGGTCGATCACAACCTCGGCCACATGCGCGCCGTTGGGAAAGCTGCGCGCGGGCAATGACGCACGGGCCTCGTGGGTCAGCAAATCGTCCCGTTCGACCCCGCGGGCCAGTGCAGCAACCTCAAGCATTGTCGGGGTCAGGTTACTGCCCTCGGCGCGAAAGCGTTCATCGTCAAAGCTGATGTCGGCCGCATCAACGCCCATTTCGCCCGCGAGGAAATCCTTAAAGCTGGACATGATCACATCGACAGTTGCCAGCGTCGCGTTGTTTTGCGTGGTCACAGACCGCGACCCGCCAGTGCCGCCGCCCTTTTTGATCAGGTCACTGTCACCCTGAATGACAGTAATCAAATCGTGCGGAATACCCGTCTGATCGCTGAGGAATTTGGCATAGACGGTTTCATGCCCCTGCCCGTTGCTTTGTGTACCGACATAGATCGACACTGTTCCATCCTCGTTAAAGGTGACCTTGGCCCCTTCCGAAGGATCGCCCAGAATACTTTCGATATAGTAACAGGTGCCGCGCCCGCGCAGCAGACCACGTTCGGCATCTGCCGCCTTGCGCACGGCAAAGCCTGCGTCGTCGGCTTCAAGTACTGCGCGGTCCAGCACTTTGTTGAAATCACCCACGTCGTAGGTTTCCCCTGTAGCGGTCTTGTAAGGAAACTGGCCGGGTTTGATAAAGTTTCGCCGGCGTAAATCCCACGGATCAACGCCCAACTCGCGCGCGGCACGGTCCATGACGCGCTCCAGCACATAGATTGCCTCGGGGCGGCCCGCGCCGCGATAGGCGTCCACTTGGGTGGTGTTGGTGAAATAGCCTTCGACCTGCAACCACGTGGTCTGAACGTCGTAAACGCCCATCAGAACCCGCGAAAACAGTTGTGTCTGAATGGGTTGGCCAAACTGGCTGTTATAGGCACCAAGGTTGCACCGGGTGCGCACACGATATGCAGTGATCTTGTGATCCGCATCAAAGGCCAGCTCGGCCACCGACACCAGATCACGCCCACCGTTGTCGCTCATCATTGCCTCGCCGCGATCGGACATCCAGCGCACGGGGCGGTTCAGGGTGCGTGTGGCATGGGCCAGAACGAACGGCTCGGGATAGCCCATCGCCTTCATGCCAAAGCCGCCGCCCACATCGGGGTTGGTCACGCGGATCTGTTCTGCATCCACCTGAAGCGCGTCAGCCAGCTGGTCCTTATGTGCCCAGACGCCCTGCGCGTTGATAGCGACGTGAATGCGGTCGCCTTCCATTTCAGCATAGCAGCCACGCGGCTCCATCGAATTTACGATGATACGGTTGTCCCCGATTTCAAGGCTGACGGTCTTGGCAGCGGCGTCAAAAGCCGCCTGTGTGGCGGCCTCGTCGCCCATGCCCCAATCGAACGCGCGGTTGTCCGGTGCCTCGGCGTGCAGGGTCTCTCCGCCCGGTGTCAGGTCCATCTTGGCGGGCAGCTCGTCATAATCCAGAACGATCAATTCGGCGGCATCACGGGCCTGTTCATATTTGTCGGCAAAGATCACCGCGATCGGTTCACCCACATAACGCAGCTTGCCGGTGGCAAGGATAGGACGTTTGGGTGCGGCGCCTTTTGTCTTGTCACGGTTTTCGACGGTGGTCGCGACCATGCCGGTGTTCATACCTGCCGCTTCAAGATCGTCATAGGTCAGGACCAAATGCACGCCTACGGCCTGTTTGGCCTCGCTCACATCCAGTTCGGTGATGGTGCCGTGCGCGACGGGTGAACGCAGTACGAAGGCGTGCAATGCACCCTCGGGTGCGATATCGTCCACATAGCGCCCCGCGCCAGTGAGAAAGCGCACATCCTCGACCCGCACAGTCGACTGACTTTTCCCGAATTTATCCATGAGCATCCCCTATTCGCATGACTTGCGTTGCTGCGGAGATTAGTCGCGCAGGCTGCATTGTCCAGAGATGGTCTGGCAAACGCAGCGTTGGTGTTAAGACATGCGGGTTTTGAGGGCGCTGTGACCCTACGTGGTTATGAATGCTTTTCCTTTCTTTATGGCTTTGCTAAGCCCTGCAGGCCACCCACCCCCTGCCGGAGACAGCCCATGCCCTTGGAAAAATCATTCAACGCCCCCGAGGCCGAAGCGCGGCTGTATTCCGCTTGGGAAGAGGCCGGATGCTTCGTCGCAGGCGCCAACGCCAAGCCGGGCGCTTCATCCTATGCGATCATGATCCCGCCGCCCAACGTCACCGGCGTGCTGCACATGGGCCATGCATTCAACAACACGCTACAAGATATTCTGGTGCGCTGGCACCGGATGCGCGGCTTTGACACGCTGTGGCAGCCCGGCACCGACCACGCGGGCATCGCCACGCAAATGGTGGTAGAGCGCCGTCTGGCCGAGACGAAACAGCCCGGTCGTATTGAATTGGGCCGCGAGGCGTTTCTGGAGAAGGTCTGGGAATGGAAGGCTGAATCCGGCGGCACCATCGCGGGCCAGTTGCGCCGTCTGGGCGCGTCCTGCGACTGGTCGCGCGAGGCGTTCACCATGTCGGGCGCACCAAACGCACCGGCGGGCGAAGAGGGCAATTTCCACGATGCGGTGATCAAGGTCTTTGTCGATATGTTCAACAAGGGGTTGATTTATCGCGGCAAACGGCTGGTCAACTGGGACCCGCATTTCGAAACGGCGATTTCCGATCTGGAAGTCGAGAATATCGAAACACCGGGGCAGATGTGGCACTTTAAATACCCGCTGGCGGGCGGTGCCACCTATACCTACATCGAAAAAGACGAAGACGGGGCTGTCGTGCTGGAAGAAGAGCGCGACTATATCGCGATTGCCACCACGCGCCCCGAAACCATGCTGGGTGACGGAGCTGTCGCGGTTCATCCATCGGATGAGCGTTACGCGCCCATCGTTGGCCAGCTTTGTGAAATTCCCGTTGGCCCGAAAGAGCATCGCCGCCTGATCCCGATCATCACCGATGAATACCCCGACAAGGATTTCGGCTCGGGTGCGGTTAAGATCACCGGTGCGCATGATTTCAACGACTATCAAGTCGCCAAGCGCGGCGGCATCCCGATGTACAACCTGATGGACACGCGCGGTGCCATGCGCGCCGATGGCCGCCCCTATGCCGAAGAGGCCGCGATTGCGCAGGCCATTGCCAACGGCGAGCGCGACTTTGACGAGGTGATGATCGCCGCGATGAACCTTGTGCCGGAAGAATACCGCGGCCTTGACCGGTTCGACGCCCGTGCGCGCGTGGTCGACGACATCACCCGCGAAGGGCTGGCCGTGATGCATATGGTCCCCGTGACCGATGCCGAAGGCAACGAAAGCGTCGAAGCAGTGCCCTACGTCGAGCAGAAGCCGATCATGCAGCCCTATGGCGACCGGTCCAAAGTGGTGATCGAGCCGCTGCTGACCGACCAATGGTTTGTGGACACCGACAAGATCGTCGGCCCCGCACTGGACGCCGTGCGCAGTGGCGATGTGAAGATTATCCCCGAGAGCGGTGAGAAGGTCTATTTCAACTGGCTTGAAAACATCGAGCCGTGGTGCATTTCGCGCCAGCTGTGGTGGGGGCATCAGATCCCGGTCTGGTACGGCTTTGACCTGCACGCCTTCGGCTTTTCCGATGATGAAGGCGACGGCGTGCTGGATATGGTCGAAGTGGGCCGCCTGCTGTCGGCGCAATCCCTGCGCGACCGTGCCGACCGGCACATTTGCGGCGCGGATATTGACGCGGTCCATGTGGAATTCACGGCATCACTGGCCGAACTGCCGACGCCGCTGGGCCATGCCCGCGTGATCGAAGTTGCCGACCGCGACACCGCGCTGCACCAGTTCACCGCGGCCTTGGCCGAATATGCCACCACGCAAGACCCCACAACGCTAATCTATCCGGTCTGGCGCGACCCCGACGTGCTGGACACTTGGTTCTCGTCCGGTCTGTGGCCGATTGGCACGCTGGGCTGGCCCGAAGACACCGGCGCGCTCAAACGCTATTTCCCGACATCAGACCTGATCACCGGTCAGGATATCCTGTTCTTCTGGGTCGCCCGCATGATGATGATGCAACTGGCCGTCGTCGGGCAAAAGCCGTTCTCGACCGTCTATCTGCATGGCCTCGTGCGCGACGCCAAGGGCAAGAAAATGTCGAAATCGACCGGCAACGTGATCGACCCGCTGGACCTGATCGACGAATGCGGCGCAGACGCCCTGCGCTTTACCAATGCGTCGATGGCCAGCCTCGGCGGTGCGCTGAAACTGGACACCAAACGGATCGAAGGCTACCGCAACTTCGTCACCAAACTTTGGAACGCCGCCACCTATGGCGAATTCAAGGGCACGTTCGCGCTGCCCCATTCCGACGCGGTGCCGCAGACCAAACTGCCGCTGAACACATGGATCAAGGGCGAAATCGCCAAGACGCTGGAGGCGGTGAATGCGGCACTTGAAACCTACCGGTTCAATGACGCGGCCAACACGCTTTACAGTTTCGTCTGGAACACCTTCTGCTCGCAATACCTTGAGTTCACCAAACCGGTGCTCGATGGCGAAGACGCGGCAGCAGCAGCCGAGACCAAGGCGACCTATGCTTGGGCGCTTGACCAGATTTTGATCCTGTTGCACCCGATCATGCCCTTTGTCACCGAAGAGCTGTGGAGCGCCAAGGCGCGGCCCAAGATGCTGGTCCACACCGACTGGCCCACCTACACTGCTGCCGATCTGGTCGACGCCAAGGCCGACGCTGATCTGACGTGGACCGTGGCGATCATTGAGGCGATCCGCTCGGCGCGTGCACAGATGAACGTGCCTGCCGGTGCCTTTGTGCCGTTGGTGGTCAAGCACATGGACGACACCACCCGCCGCGTCTGGTCCGAAAACGAGGCGCTGATCACCCGCTTTGCCCGCGTCGAGGCGCTAAACGAAGTGGCCGAGATGCCCAAGGGCACCGTGGCGCTGGCCATATCTGGCGGCAGCTTTGGACTGCCACTGGCCGATGTGATTGACGTGGCTGCAGAAAAGGCGCGTCTGGACAAGACATTGGGCAAACTCGCCAAAGAGTTGGGCGGCCTGCGTGGCCGTCTGAACAATCCCAAGTTCGCCGACAGTGCTCCCGACGAGATCATTGCCGAAACCCGCGCCAACCTTGCCCTGCGCGAGGCTGAAGAGGCCAAGCTGAAAGACGCGCTGGCACGTCTGTCCGAACTGGACTGACCGACGGCACACCCGGCCCCTGCCCCATGCGGTTTGCGATGCAATTCCGCATGGGGCAAACCCGTGGCCATTTCGAAACAGTGACCTGAACACCGGCGCGCGCGGGCGATGTGGCTTTCAAAGGTGACGGACGCGCGGGACATTGGCAGAACTCCTTTTGGCCGACACCTCGCGCCAAAGCTGCCGCGACATCCCCAAAGACGTGGGGACACGCAATCGTCCTGCATTCGGTTTAAGACCTCTTTTCAACGCAGCAGGCGCACAGTATTCCTGCGCCTATGACACATGCACGCCTTACCCCGCTCGCCCAATCCCTGCCTGCCTCGGTCCCATTTGTGGGCCCCGAAACCCAAGAACGCGCCCGTGGGGCAGCATTTGTTGCACGGTTGGGGGCCAATGAAAACGTCTTTGGCGCATCGCCGATGGCACGCGCTGCGATGTGCGAGGCAGACGCATGGATGTACGGCGACCCAGAATCGCATGATCTGATTGCGGCACTGTCCGTACATCTGCGCACCGATCCCGCGCATATCATGGTGGGCGAAGGCATCGACGGATTGCTGGGTTATCTGGTGCGGCTGTGCGTTGGTCGGGGCGACGCTGTGGTTACATCAGACGGAGCCTATCCGACTTTTAACTATCACGTCGCCGGTTTTGGCGGTGTGCTGCATAAAGTGCCCTATAAAGACGATCACGAAGACCCGATGGCCCTGTTCACCAAGGCCGCCGAGGTGGACGCTAAGCTGGTTTACCTTGCCAACCCCGACAACCCGATGGGCAGTTGGCACGACGGCGATACGCTGATCCGCGCCTTGGGCGCACTGCCCGATGGCTGTTTGTTGGTGTTGGACGAGGCCTATATCGATTGCGCCCCTCCGGGCACTGCGCCCGACCTGCCCTTTGACGATCCCCGACTGGTACGGATGCGCACCTTTTCCAAGGCTTACGGGCTGGCGGGGGCGCGTGTGGGCTATGCACTGGGTCATCCTGATCTGATTACCGCCTTTCACAAGGTCCGCAACCATTTTGGCATGAACCGCGCGGCACAGGCCGGCGCGCTGGCAGCGTTGCACGACGATGCACATCTGGCCCACGTGCTGGACCAGATCGACACCGCCCGCCGTCGCATCTCGGAAATCGCTCTGGACAACGGATTGGCCCCGCTGCCGTCGGCTGCGAATTTTGTGACAGTTGATTGCGGCCGCGACGGTGCCTTTGCCAAGGCGGTGCTGGACGGGCTGATTGCGCGGGGCGTTTTTGTGCGGATGCCATTCGCAGTGCCGCAAAACCGCTGCATCCGCATCAGTTGCGGGACACCTGAAAACCTTGATGCTTTTGCGGCAGCATTGCCGGACGCACTGGCAGAGGCAGCACAGCAGGGATGACATTGTTCCCCGCTGCGCACTTTGCCAAGCCGCTGTAATGTCTGCACGCGGCGGGGTAACCTGACAGAAAAGCTACTCGATCCGCAATTCAGCGCTATAGTAACAGGCACATCCACCGGATACGCCTGCCATGAAAGACGAACAAAAACCATCCGCCCCCAATTACACCAACGCCTGTATCGTGATGTTCGGCGTCAATCTGTCATGGGTGTTTCTGCTGCTCTGGGCGCTGTGGGGCCTGCTGGCGGTTGCAGCCTTGGGTTGGTCTCTGAACCGCTGGATGACGTGGCTTGAGGCCCGCAGGACGCGGGCCTGTCAGCCGTTTACCCCCCAGCGATAACACCCGAGGCCGCTTCCAGCGCACCGGATCCGTGTGGCAGATCCAGCGCCTTGAGCCCCGCGTCGATGCCGCCCAGCATCCCCATGACCATATGCCCGCTGACGTGGCCCATATGCCCCAGACGGAAATACCCGTGCCACGCGGGGTCGCTTGTCTCGGCCATGCCCAGACCGATGCCCAGCGTCAGGCCAAGGTTCTGTTCCGTCCAGTCGCGCAAGGCCGTCGCGTGTGGTGCGCCGATGCCAATGGCCGTAACCGAATGACCGCGCTGCACCGGATCGGACACGTTCATCTTCATCGGGCCATTGCTGCCCCACGCCTCGACTGCAGCCCAGACCGCACGGGCCAGCAGGTGATGGCGCCGCCACACGTTCTCAATGCCCTCATCGTGGATCATGTCCAGCGCGGCACGCAGACCGTACAAATGGTGCGTCGGCGCGGTGCCGTTCCAATACTCGAAAAAGGCAGTCGGATTCGCCCGTGGTGTCCAGTCCCAATAGCGGCTGACACGATCCATGCGCGTGCGTGCTTCGGCGGCTTTGTCGCTGAAGAACACAAAACACATGCCCGGCGGCACCATCATCCCCTTTTGTGAACCGGCGATCACCACATCCACGCCCCATGCGTCCATCTCGAACGGATCACAGCCCAGCGATGCCATGCAGTCGGCCATCAGCAGCGCGGGGTGGTCCAGATCGTCCAGAACCGCACGCAATGCGGCAATGTCGTTCTTGAACGACGTGGAGGTATCCACATGCACAGCCAGCACAGCCTTGATTTCATGTGATTTATCTGCCGACAGCCGCTCAGCTACACGCATCGGATCAATCGCCGATGATTTTCCGAAATCAATCACTTCCGCATCAATGCCAAGCCCTGTCGCCACATCGGCCCAACCCAACCCGAAGCGGCCCGTTGCAGGCACCAGCACCTTTTCACCCGCCATCACCGTATTGCTCAGGCAGGCCTCCCATGTGGCGTGACCGTTGCCGATATACATCGCCACATGACCCTTGGTTCGCGCAACACGTCGCAGGTCCGGCACGATACCTTCAACCATCTCGATCAACGCACCGTGATAGATGTTGGGTGCAGATCTGTGCATGGCACGCAGCACCGCGTCGGGCATCACGGAAGGGCCGGGAATGGCAAGGTAATCGCGGCCAAAAGCTGCAAGCGGATGCTGAGGCATAAGGGGGCTCCTGAGGATTGTTCGCGCGCACACTACGCCAGCGGCGCGCGGCGTCAATCGCCCATGCGCAGCTTGGACGCTTGCACGGGGCTTGATCGCCAAGTACACCGAAGGTCAATTAAAACCACGAGGACCGCAGCTCAGTGCCGCGTGTGATACAAACATCGTGACAACACCCCCCGAAAAGACCCCGCCGCAGGCCAGCGCAGTGGTTGCAACGGCTGCCCCCGCGACCGCACCTGTCAACTATGCCTCAAGCCATCTGATGGCGTGGCTTTGGCGAACCTATCTGAAAAAGCACATCCCTCTGCTGTCAGTGGCGGTGCTGTTCATGATTCTGGAAGGGTCGATGCTGGGCGCACTGTCGTGGATGATGCAACCGATGTTCGACACCGTGTTCGTGCAGGGCAACGGCGAAATGCTGGTCTGGGTCGGCGTGCTGCTGGTAGGTATCTTTGTGATACGGGCGATGTCGTCGGTGGTGCAAAAGGTGTTGCTGACCCGCATTGCGCAAAAAACGGCCGCAGCGCTGCGTATCGACCTTTTGGACCACATGATGAAGCTGGACGGTGCGTTCCACCAGTCACACCCCCCCGGCTTCCTGATCCAGCGCGTGCAACAGGACGTGAACGCCGTAGGAGACGTCTGGCGGGCGATTATCACCGGCGCGGGGCGTGATTTCATCGGGCTGATCGTGCTGATCGGTGTCGCCATCAGCGTCGATCCGATCTGGGCACTGCTGGCTTGCGTCGGCACACCGTTGCTAGTGTTGCCCGCAGCGATGGCGCAACGCTATGTGCGCCGTCATGCACGCAATGCGCGTGATCTGGGGGCCAACCTTTCTACCCGTCTGGACGAAGTGTTTCACGGCATCGTACAAATCAAGCTGAACGCGCTGGAAGACTATCAATCGGGCCAATACCGCGGCCTGACCGACCGCTTTGTGCGCACCGAAGTGCGCACAGCCTTTGGCGGTGCGGCGATCCCTGCGATGATCGACATCATGTCGGGCGTCGGCTTCATGGCCGTGATCCTCTATGGCGGGGCCGAGATCATTGCCGGTGAAAAGACCATCGGTCAGTTCATGACCTTCTTCACCGCGATGGGCTTTGCCTTTGACCCGCTGCGCCGTCTGGGCGCGATGAGCGGTCTGTGGCAGGTCGCCGCCGCCTCTATCGAACGGATCAAGGAACTACTGGACGCACCGGTGAACCTGAAATCGGCCAAATCGCCCAAGCCTGTGCCGACCGGCACGCCCGAGATTGCGCTGGAGAACGTCACACTTTCCTATGGAGACACAACGGTACTGCGCGATCTTAGTCTAAAGGCTGCGCCGGGCAAAACGACGGCGTTGGTTGGCGCATCGGGTGCTGGAAAATCCACCATCTTCAACCTGCTGACCCGTCTGGTTGATCCGCAAAACGGTGTGGTCAAAATCGGCGGCGTGCCAGCGTCCGAGATGAAGCTGCACGAATTGCGCAGCCTGTTTTCGGTTGTCACCCAAGAGGCTCTCTTGTTTGACGAGTCCCTGCGCGAGAACATCCTGCTGGGCCGCACGGACGTGTCTGATGCCCGCCTGAAAGAAGTGCTGGACGCGGCCCATGTTTCCGACTTTTTGGACAAAATGCCCCGTGGTCTGGATACGCATGTGGGGCCGCGCGGCTCTGCCCTGTCGGGTGGTCAGCGCCAACGTGTCGTGATTGCGCGCGCCTTGTTGCGCGACACGCCGATCCTGCTGCTGGACGAGGCCACCTCGGCGCTTGATGCGCAGTCAGAACATGTGGTGCAAGAGGCGCTGGACCGTCTGGCAGCGGGCCGTACCACCATCGTGATCGCCCACCGTCTGTCCACCATTCGCGGGGCCGACAAGATTATCGTGATGGATCGCGGCAAGGTTATTGACGAAGGCACCCATGAAGAATTGCTGCAACGCGGTGGCATCTACGCCGACCTCTACCGCTTGCAATTCCAAGACGGTAAAACCGTAATAGACGTGACCGGATCGCGCCGCCCGGCGCCGCGCATTGACAGTCCATCAAACCCGCGCCCCGGCCTGTTGACCCGCGTCCGCGAACGGTTGTTCGGCTAAAAACTGTCTTGAAGCAGGGCCGATGATTGCTTTACCCCGTCTTGCCCCATTGATGTGGCCGCTTCGCTTGCTTTCACAACGACCGCTACGCTGGTGCTGGATTGGTCCAAAACCACACGCGCTCTGTCTATATGCAGAAAGCGTGGACAGGCGATTGCGTCAGGCTAGCGATCACGGCACGAACTTCGACCGCACGCACTACAAATTCTTCAAGGCCAACCGCCTGATGCGCGGCAACTTCGTGGAAATTCCACTGATCTGCTAACGGCGGTAGCTTTCCGCCAACCGCGCAGGCGACGCTCCGCAAGCATAGCGTGCCAGCGTCCACAGATTGCGCGCGCCGCGCCGTATCCAACCTTGTTGACGGTACTTGGCGGCGCTGGTCACCGCCACCGCGTCCAGGCGCACCAGCTTGCCCCGCAATGCGCGCGCCATCACCACGTCTTCCATCAGCGGTTGGTCGGCATAGCCGCCCACGGCATCGTACAATGCGCGCGGCATCAACAACCCCTGATCGCCATAGGGCAACCCCAGATGGCTGCGGAAATTGGCCCACCCCGCCACAAACCGCCCGCCGCGATCAAAGCGCAGGCAGAACCATCCCGCCCGATCATTGCTTTGCAGATGATCGACCACGACGCTGGTCCAGCCGTCCTGCAACACCGTGTCAGCGTGCAACACCAGCAACCAACTGCCCTGCGCCTCGGCAACCCCGCGCACCAACTGGCCGCCACGCGATGCGGGTCCGCTGATCACCTGCGCACCCCAAGCATCGGCCAGCGTGGTTGTATCATCCTGCGATCCGCCATCCGACACGATCAACTCGCGGATCAATCCCGCCTCCAGCCCTTCGACCAGCGCACCAAGGCATGCGGCCAGTTGCGGGGCCGCGTTCAATGTCGGGATCACGACAGATATCGGTGCGCGCACGGGACTGCCCTCTTTTTCCTGCGGTTACGACTGTTATATGTCACAAGACACCCAAAGGGAGCCACCCATGTCCGACCGCACGATCCTGCGCCTGTCCGGCGCTGACACCCGCGACTTTTTGCAAGGTCTGGTGACCAATGACATTGCCAAGCTGGATCAGGGGCTGGTCTATGCCGCACTGCTGACGCCGCAGGGCAAGTATATCGCCGATTTCTTTTTGATGGCCGATGGCGATGATGTGCTGCTGGACGCAGACGCCACGCAAGCGCCTGCGCTGATGCAGCGGCTGTCGATGTACAAGCTGCGCGCGGATGTGACGATAGCAGACAGCGGATTGCACCTGCACCGCGGCCTGGGCGAGCGCGAAGACGGCGCTCTGGCTGATCCGCGCCACGCGGCCCTTGGTTGGCGTGCCTACCGCAAAGCACCACAGGATAACGATACCGTGGACTGGACCGCCTTGCAGGTCGAACACATGGTGCCCAGCGCAGGGCGCGAGCTGCACCCCGATACGTTTATACTCGAGGCCGGGTTCGATCGGCTGAACGGCGTTGATTTCCGCAAAGGCTGTTATGTCGGCCAAGAGGTCACCGCGCGGATGAAGCACAAGACCGAATTGCGCAAGGGGCTGGCACAAGTCCACGTGGACGGCCCCGCAGAATCAGGTGCTCAGATTACTGCCGGTGGCAAACCCGTGGGCACTTTGCACAGCCGCGCGGGGGATCGTGCCATCGCCTATCTGCGCTTTGACCGCGCGGGCGGCGATATGCAAGCGGGCAATGCCACGGTGCGCAGATTGGACTAGGCATTCCACCACGCCGCAATTTCAGCGCGGACCACCCGACCTTTCAGACCTATGGCAACCAGCAGGGTTTCGGTCACGCCCTGCGCCGGCTTCAGGCTGTGCTGGCCACCCACGCAATGCACTTCAAAGCTGCGTCCGTCCGGAGCCATGACAAAGCCCTTGACCCGCATCAGCCCCTTGGGCCGTGCGTCCAGCTTTTTGATCAGCGCGGTGCGGTCCAACTGTACTCCGCCGCGATACTGCCATGCGACATAGTCGGGATGCACCTGCCCCACAGTCCTCGGTCCCTCGCCCAGTGGCGCGCCCAACAGCAGCGGCGCAACGGCTTCGATTGCAGACAGTTCAATCACCGGTACATCGCGCGGGCCAAGGCTGTCGGGCACATTGCCCTTGGTAACCAGCAGCGCGTCGGCCACATCGACCTGCGCACGCAACTGCGCGCCGATCTGCGGGTCGTGCATTAGATTGTCATAGGCCAGCGCATCCACCACCACGGCAACGCCCCCATAGCTCAGGTCCGGTTCGGCCAGTGCCACTTGGGCAATGGCGGCAGGATCTGCCACGCCGCTGGCTTCGATCACCAGATGGTCAGGGCGCGGGTTGCGGTCCAGCACGTCACCGATGGCCATGAACAAATCGCCGCCCATCGTGCAGCACACACAGCCATTGGACAGTTCGACCATGCCCTCAGATTGACGCGCAATCAGAGCGGCATCAATGTTGATGGCCCCGAAATCATTGACCATCACCAGCACGCGCTGCCCGTGGTCTTCGGCCAGCAGGCGGTTGATCAACGTGGTCTTGCCGGCACCCAGATAGCCGCCAATGACGGTCAGGGGCAGTCGGTTCATAGAAGATGCACCAAGCCGCCCATGACAGTTCCGTGCACCGGAACATCCTTGAGCGCCATCGGATCAACGGCCAGTGGATCATCGCCCAACACACAGAAATCAGCGCGTTTGCCGGGGCTTATACTGCCGATCTCGGCATCCATCCTCAGGGTATAGGCAGCGCCCATCGTGATCGCGAACAAAGCCTCGGCGACGCTGATCCGTTCGCCCTCGCCCAATGTCACGCCGGTCATGGTGCGGCGGTTCACCGCGCACCACGCAGTGAACAGCGGGGCCATCGGCGTAACGGGCGCGTCGGAATGCAAGGCCACCTTCACGCCCACATCCAGTGCGGTGCGTACCGCGTTCATACGCGCTGCGCGGTCGTGGCCAAGGGTCAGTTCGGCGTGCTGATCTCCGAAATACCAGATGTGGTTGGAAAAGATGTTGCAGCAAACGCCCAATTCGCTTGCCCGCTCGAACAGGCCGCGATCCATCATTTGACAGTGTTGCAGGACGTGGCGATGGCCCTGTCCGGGATGGGCGCGCAAGGCAGCTTCGATCGCATCCAGCGTGACAGCGGCAGCCTCGTCGCCGTTGACGTGAATATGCATCTGCACACCGCAGGCCTGCATTTCGTTAACCAGCGCATGTATCGCTTCGGGCGAGGTGTTCCAGATGCCATTGGGCTGCCCGCCCACATACCCCGGCCAGCGCACCCGCGCGGTCCAACCCTGAATTGATCCGTCAGTCATCAGCTTGACCGCGCCAAGGCGCAGCTTTTCAGTCGAGAGTTTGGCAAAGCGAGACGCCTTTTTCGCCATGCCCTTTGGGTCTTCTGTGGCGCCCAGAACCGGCACGATCCGCAGCGGGAAGTCATCCATCGCGCAGATTTTTTGCATCAGGGCCAAGTCGTCGTCTTCGAGGGTCGAAAACAGATCGGTCACCGTGGTTACGCCTGCACGACAGGCCACCTGCCCATAGGTGCGAATGCTGTCCTCGGTCTGGCTGAGGCCGCGAAAATCAATATTCAAGCGGCGCATTACGGGGAACATCGCAGCCATTTCCTGCAACTCGCCAGTGGGCTCGCCGTCGGGGCCTTTTACCACGCCCACTGCATTTGTACCTGCATCAAAGCCCGCCATCTCCAGCGCCTTGGAGTTTACACACATCAGGTGAAAATTCGAGAACATGATCGCGATGGGCCGTTCGGTACTGATCTGGTCCAGATGCTTGCGGCTGAGCCGCTCGGTGCGCAAAAAGATCGGGTCAAAACCCCAGCCCACCAGTGGTACATCGTCTTGCAAACCTTGGGCGTAGTCGGTCAACCCGTCGATCACCGCATCAATATCAGTCATTCCGCGCCACAGCTTGCCATTCGGGTCGATCCGGTCGTGATAGCCCGCATAGGCAAAACGCCACATCGCACCGGCCATCATGTGGGCGTGCCCCTCGACCAGTCCGGGCATCAACACCGCACCTGACAGAGAATCGTCATGCGTCACCGGCCCCCATTGATCGGCGCAATCCGCGTCCCCCACGGCCAGAATACGCCCGTCGCGCACCGCGACGTGGGTCGCATCGGCCAGTGCCGCATCCATCGTGATAATCTTTTTGGCTTGGAAAACAGTGATATCGGCCATGATGCCCCCTTTGTGTTGACCCAGTGGTAGCGCAGCGCCGATCATTGGAAAAATAGATTTACTGGTCGGCATTGCCCGAAAAAACAAAGGAATGACCCATGCGCTTTACCTTCAAGCAGTTGCGCTACTTCGATGCGGCCTTACGACATGGCTCTATTGCCCGTGCCGCAGACGAAATGAATATTTCGCAATCGTCGATCACCGCAGCGATTGATATGATCGAGGCAACGCTGGGCACACGGTTGTTCCGTCGCACGCCCGCCAAGGGCATCATGCCCACAGAGACCGGCCGCACAGTGGGCGAACGGATCGCAGCCTTTCTGGAACAATGTCAAAGCTTTGACTCAAGCCTTGCAGTGCCCGGTGCCGACCCCACAGGAACGTTGCGGCTGGCGTGCTATGCGCCGACTGCGCCCTTTGTGTTGCCGCTCTTGCTAAAACAGGTTTCATCGCTCTATCCGGCCATTCGCATTGATCTGAAAGAGGGCGATATGTCGGTCATTGCCGACCTGCTGCAACGCGGTGTGGTTGAAATGGCCCTGACCTACCGGCGCTATCTGCGCCCCAGCCAGCCCTTTGTGCCCTTTTTTCGGGCGCGGCCCTTTGCGCTTTTGCCGGAAAGTTCACCTCTTGCGGCGCGTGCTTCATTGTCGCTTGAAGATCTGGCGGACCAGCCGATGATCATGCTGGACCTGCCCGCAACCCAAAACTATTTCCGCCAGCTTTTCTCGTCGCAAGGGTTGAAACCGCAGGTGGTTCACTCGACAAAATCCTCGTCGGTACTGCGCGGGCTGGTGGCTGCAAATCTGGGCTACTCCCTGTTAAACATAGTGGGTCGCGCTGATCGCGACCCCGATTCAGGCTATGTTGTGCGCCCGCTCACCGGCGATCTTGAGGCGCCCGAATACGGTCTCGCCTATGCACGCGGCGCCGAAACAACGCCGGTGGTCAAAGCGGTTTTGCGGATCTGTCAGAATCCCGCGACGCGAAAACAATTCGAAGGTCTGACCCTTAGTGTGTCGCCCAATCCCTCATTGAATGTACTTTAAGAAGCTAGAAAACACTGTTTCATAGAACAAAGAACGCGGGTTAGCGTGATGGCAATCATAAAAAACCAACCGGGAGTTCAACTATGACTACCTTTGCAAAACTTATGGGGGCAGCCTCTGTCGCTCTGTGTACGTTTGCCTCTGCGCCCGTCCTTGCCGAAGGTGGCACCTTGGTCATCGGTTCGACCCAGACGCCACGTCACCTGAACGGATCGGTCCAGTCGGGCATTGCTACGGCCGTGCCTTCGACACAGCTGTTCGCCTCGCCGCTACGCTATGACGAGAACTGGGAACCTCAGCCCTATCTGGCCGAAAGCTGGTCTGTGGCCGAGGACGGGCTAAGCGTAACGCTGAACCTTGTTCAGGGGGCGACCTTTCATGACGGTATGCCGATCACATCCGAGGATGTGGCTTTTTCGATCATGAACACCAAGGAAAACCATCCGTTCAAATCAATGTTCGACCCCGTCGACACAATTGAAACGCCCGATGCCCACACTGTCATCATCAACCTATCCAAACCACACCCCGCCTTGCTGTTGGCCCTATCGCCCGCGCTGGCGCCGGTGCTGCCGAAACACATCTACGGCGACGGACAAGACCCCAAGACGCATCCCGCCAACTCTGATCCAGTGGGGTCGGGCCCGTTCATTCTGGAAGAATTCACGCCGGGTCAGGCCATCGTGATGAAGAAAAACCCGGATTTCTTTATCGAAGGCCGTCCCAAACTGGACGAGATCATCATCCGGCTGATCAAGGATGAAAGCGCACTGCTGATCGCGATGGAGAACGGCGAGGCGGATATGTATCCGTTCATGGCACAATCCACGTCGATCAAGCGCTTGGAAAAAGACGAAAACCTGATCGTGACCGCCGAAGGCTATGCCGCGGTTGGCCCGATCAACTGGCTGGCCTTTAACCTTGAATCGCCCAAACTCTCGGATGTACGCGTGCGTCAGGCGATCGCCTATGCCACCGATCGCACGTTCATCACCAAAGCGCTGCATCGCGGAACGTCGAGTGCCCAGCGCGGTCCGATCATCGAAAGCTCGCCTTTCTTCGACGAAACCATTCCAGCCTATGATGTCGATCTGGAAAAGGCGCAGGCTTTGATGGCCGAGGCCGGTTTCGCTGACGGGATGGAGTTGACCATCGACTTTATCCCCGGACCAAAAGAACAGCAGCAATCTATCGCGGAATACCTGAAATCGCAGCTGAAAAAGATCGGCATTGACGTCACCGTGCGCGCCGCGCCCGACTTTCCTACTTGGGCGGGCCGGATTGCGTCGCATGACTTTGAACTGACGATGGATCTGGTGTTCAACTGGGGCGATCCGGTCATCGGCGTACACCGCACCTATCTAAGCGACAACATCATCAAGGGTGTAATCTGGTCGAACACGCAGTCCTATTCCAACGCCAAGGTCGACGAATTGCTGAACGCCGCTGCGGTGGAAACAGACGCGGCCAAGCGCAAGGATCTTTACGCGCAGTTCCAGCAGATTGTCGCGGCTGATCTGCCAGTCTACTGGATCAACGCAACGCCCTACCACACGGCCTACAATGCAAAGCTGCTGAACCCGCCCTTGGGCATCTGGGGCACTATGCACCCGATGGATACGGTGGAGTGGGCTGAATAACGCGCGGCCCCACGACCCATTGCAGAGCGCGCGCCCTGCGTTGCGCGCGCTCCCGCATCGTCGCCTGCCCGACATGGTATCCTCAGAAGGCCCCTGTCTTTCTCATTCGCACATTCACTGGACATTCAACGCCCCATGACAGCCAGCTTTCTCCTTCGCCGCCTCTTCTATGGAATTCTTCTGATGCTGGGTGTGGTTGTGTTGAACTTCCTTCTGATCCGCCTTGCTCCGGGTGATCCGGCCACGGTGATTGCCGGAGAAATGGGCGGTGCCACCCAAGAGATGCTGGAAAGCATCCGCGAGGATTATGGCCTGAACAAACCCCTGATGACGCAGCTATGGATCTATGTCTCGGGGGTTGCGACCGGCGATATGGGCCAGAGTTTCTTTTTCAACCAATCCGTCACATCGCTGATTGCGGCGCGTGTCGGGCCGACCATCCTGCTGGTGCTGACTGCGCAATTCCTGTCGATCCTGCTGGGGGTGTTCATGGGGGTGATCGCGTCGCGCAAACCCAATGGCATTTTGTCGGGCTTCGTTTCGGTCTTTGCCACCATCGGCTATGCAGTGCCGGTGTTCTGGACCGGCATCATGCTGATCATCGTCTTTGCCTCGGTGATCCCGATATTTCCGGTTGAAGGGATGCAATCGGTCAAGTTGCGCAACGCGAGCTATATTACCCAAGCTGTTGATATCGCCCACCACCTTGTGCTGCCGGCGTTCACACTGGCGATCATCTATCTGGCGCAATATGCCCGCCTCAGCCGCGCCTCGATGCTTGAGGTGCTTGGGTCGGATTACATCCGCACGGCACGCGCCAAAGGCGCCAGCGAAGGTTCGGTGCTGTTCAAACATGCCTTGCGCAACGCTGCCCTGCCGATCCTGACAGTGGCCGGTTTGCAATTCGGCAACCTGATTTCCGGCGCCCTACTGGTCGAGACCGTGTTCAACTGGCCCGGCATGGGACGGCTGGCGTTCGATTCCATCTTGCGACGCGATTATCCAACGATTTTGGGCGTGCTGTTCTTTGCCTCGGCGATGGTGGTCATTGCCAACCTGATCACCGACCTGAGTTATCGTTGGGCCGACCCACGGCTGAGGGGGCGGTGATGTTTGTGATGTTGCACAGCGGGCAGCCCACGCGGCCCCGGAATTTTACCAAGCCAGAGAAAGAGGGACAGTCGTGAAAGATCCGATCCTTCGCGCTGCAATTGAAACCGCCGAACCGGTCGAGGTCGCCGCAGCGCGCTACAAGGCCGAAAGCCCCGGCCGTGAGGCATGGCGCATGTTCAGTCGCAATATACCGGCGGTGTTCGGTCTGGCGCTGCTAAGTGCAATCGTCATCGCCACGTTTTATGGCACATTCTTTTATGGCGGCGATCCGTTCGACATCATCTGGGCTCCGCACGAGCCCCCCGGTGGGACGCCCGAGTTTCCGCTGGGCACCGACTATCTGGGCCGCGACCTGATGGCGGGGCTATTGACCGGTGGCGGGCCAACGCTGGCCGTGGGTGCGGCGGCGGCAGCGATCACTATGGTCATCGGCATTTCGCTGGGGGCGCTGGCCGGTTTCTATGGTGGCTGGGTCGACAACACGCTGATGCGCGTGACCGAATTCTTTCAGGTGCTTCCGGCCTTGCTGTTTGCAATGGTGCTGGTCACGCTGTTTACCCCGTCGCTGTGGGTGATCGCAGCAGCGATCGGTGTGGTCAGCTGGCCCCAGACTGCGCGGCTGACGCGGGCCGAGTTTCTCAAGATCAAGGAACTGGAGTATGTCACCGCCGCCCGCGCTATCGGCGCCAAAAACCGGCGCATCATCTGGAAAGTGATCCTGCCCAACGCGGCACCTCCACTGATCGTTTCGGCAACGCTGACCATTGGTGTGGCGATCCTGTTCGAAGCGGGCCTGAGCTTTCTCGGCCTTGGCGATCCCAATGTGATGTCATGGGGCCTGATGATCGGGGCCAACCGTGAATACATCCTTGATGCCTGGTGGCCCGTCACCTTTCCCGGCCTTGCAATCTTTCTGACCGTTTTCGCCGTGTCGCTGATCGGTGACGGCCTGAACGACGCCTTTAACCCAAAATTGAGAGAACGATGACAGCCCTTCTGGAGATCGAAGACCTCAAAGTCACCTTTGGCACGCGGCACGGCACTGTGACGGCGCTGGATTCCGTGTCACTGCATGTCAACGCTGGCGAAACCCTTGGCATCGTAGGCGAATCCGGCTGTGGCAAGTCGATTACCGCGCTATCGGTCATGGGGTTGATCCCGATGCCACCGGGCAAGATCGCAGGCGGATCTATCCGGTTGGCGGGCCAAGAGCTGACCACCGCCTCGCCCGCGCGGCTGCGCGCCATGCGCGGGGCAGAGGCGGCGATGATCTTTCAGGAACCGATGACCTCGCTGAACCCGGTGTTTACCGTCGGCGACCAGATCGCCGAGGCGATCATGTTGCACCAGTCGGTCAGTCGCGACCGCGCTCTGAAAGACGCGGTGGCCCTGCTCGACCGCGTCGGCATCCCGGAACCTGCCGCACGCGCCCGCGATTATCCCCACCAGATGTCGGGCGGTATGCGCCAGCGTGTGATGATCGCGATGGCAGTGTCGTGCCGCCCCAAGGTGCTGATCGCGGACGAGCCGACAACAGCCTTGGATGTAACGGTGCAGGCGCAGATATTTGACCTGCTGAACGAGATCCAGCGCGAGTTTGGTGCAGCCATCGTGCTGATCACCCACGATATGGGTGCCATCGCCGAAATGGCCGACCGCGTGGCTGTGATGTATGCGGGCCGCGTTATCGAAGAGGCCAGCGCCGATGACGTGCTGGACATGCCGCAACACCCCTATGCGCGCGGCCTGATCGACTGCATTCCCGCCCTTGGCAAATCCGGTGACGGGCTCAGGGAAATTCCCGGCGTGGTACCGCCCCTGCACGAACTTGGTGCAGGTTGTGCCTTTGCCGCACGATGTGACCATGCCCAAGCCCGCTGCCTGCGCGAAAAGCCAGTGCTGATGAATCACGGCACGCACCCTGCTGCCTGCCACGCCGTAGCGGAGGGACGCATATGACGCCGCTTCTCGAAGTCCGTGACCTGACCGTGCGCTTTGCCCTGCCGAAACCTTCGATATTCGCGTCCCGACCGCATCTTGAAGCGGTGCGCGCGGTGTCGTTTACCCTGCAAAAGGGGCGCGCCTTGGGCATCGTGGGGGAATCCGGCTCGGGGAAGACAACCGCAGCGATGGCCGCGATCCGCCTGACCCAATCTGCCGGCGGTCAGGTTCTGTTCGAGGGTGAGGACCTGCTGCAACTGGACGACGAGTCGATGCGCCTGCGCCGCCGCGACGTGCAACTGATCTTTCAGGATCCCTACAGCTCGCTCAACCCGCGCGCACGCGTCGCCGACATTGTGCGTGAACCGTTGGACCTGCTGGGCGTCGGCACCCCCGACACACGCATGGACCGCGTCCGCGAACTGTTCAAACTTGTCGGCCTGCGCGAGGACCAACTCAGCCTGTTTCCCCACCAGTTCTCGGGTGGCCAGCGTCAGCGCATCTCAATTGCGCGCGCTCTGACCACCAACCCGAAACTGCTGGTCTGTGACGAGCCTGTCAGCGCGCTGGACGTAGCCATTCAGGCACAAATCCTGAACCTGCTGGCCAAGCTCAAGACCGAGCTCGGCCTGAGCTATCTGTTCATCTCGCATGATCTGGGTGTGGTACGGCATGTCTGCGACGATGTGGCGGTGATGTATCTGGGCAAGATTGTCGAACAAGCCCCGCGCGATCTTCTGTTTGAATCGCCCCAACACCCCTACACCCAAGCGCTGCTGGCCGCTGCCCCGTCTCTGGCCCGCAGAAAATCCCAAGGCTACACCCGCGCGCTGCAGATCAAAGGTGATCCACCCAGCCCGCTGAACCCGCCCAAGGGTTGCGCCTTTGCCGAACGCTGTCCCAAGGTGCAAGCGCTGTGCCGCGACACGCGCCCCGCCCTGAGCGGAGGCACGCACGCCGTTGCCTGTCATTTTCCCGGCTAGTTTTTTTTGGCTCGAAATATCCCGGGGTTTGGGGCAACGCCCCAATGCAAAACACCCGCCAACGGGCGGGTGTTTTCACAACAGTCTACGCTGACAGATCACGCGCGTTCGGCATATTCCATCGTTTCGGTGTTCACAATGATGTCTTCGTCGTTACCAACAAAGGGCGGCACCATAACCTTGACGCCGTTGTCCAGTATCGCAGGTTTAAAGCTGTTGGCAGCGGTCTGGCCTTTGACCACAGGCTCGGTCTCGACGATCTTGCAGGTCACTTTCTGCGGCAGCGTTGCGTTCAACGCTTCCTCTTCGTGGAATTCCACGACGATGGTCATGCCGTCTTGCAGAAACGGGCGGCGTTCACCCAGCAGATCGGCGGGCAATTGGACCTGCTCGTATGTTTCGATGTCCATCACAACCAGCATACCGTTTTCTTCGTAAAGAAACTGTTGGTCTTTCTGCTCGAGACGCACACGCTCGACCTTGTCCGCAGAGCGGAAGCGTTCGTTCAGCTTCGAGCCGTTGCGCAGGTTTCGCATTTCGACCTGAGCGAAAGCGCCGCCTTTTCCGGGCTTTACGTGATCGACCTTTACAGCCGCCCACAGGCCACCGTTGTGTTCAAGCACATTTCCGGGGCGGATTTCGTTTCCGTTAATTTTAGGCATGAGGCTAAACCAAGGCAAAAGGTTGATGAGGAAGTGAAGCACCCTATATCTTGATGTGCGGCCCCGTGCAACACGGCTATCTTCCGCGCTGCACTGCAGCAGATATGCGCCTACTGCATAGATGCTATGTGAATTCGGGGTATCCGAATCGACGCGGATAGGTCATAAGGAGCCTCACGCCGAAAAGACAAGAGCAAGAATAAAGGAAGGACGAAGAATGAAAGACTTCGTTGACGGCACTGCCTTCAATAACGAGCAAGGTAACCGTGCACGTAAACTCTTTGCAGCCGTTGTGTTGGCTGCTCTGGATGACGCCATCGCTGACGATAAAAAGTATGGCAACGGTCCGGAACAGATTGCCCGCTGGGCACGTTCGCGCGACGGGCGCGAAGTGCTGAGCTGTGCAGGGATCGACCCCAACGAACGTGTGGTGTCGGGCCTTATGGAATTTGTCGGCAAAGGTGTCCGCACCTCGGTCGCGCTGTCGCGCGAAGAGAGCGAACGTCGCAATGCTGCACAACAGGCAGAAGCCGCCTGATCCACCGCACGAACTGCTGCTGAATTAGACAAAAGCGCGCCCTCTGCTGGGCGCGTTTTTTGTTGTGTATTGGTCACAGCTTAGCCGATTACAGTTTTGCCTCTTGCGGGTCACACACCCTCTTGCCTTAGGCCCGAGTGAATGCGACGCAGTGCGCCATGACACGCGCAATCATGATCCAGGGCACCGGCAGCAACGTCGGCAAGTCGATGGTCGTCGCAGGCCTGGTGCGGGCCTGCGTGCGGCGCGGGCTGACCGTGCGCCCCTTCAAGCCGCAGAATATGTCGAACAACGCTGCCGTCACACCCGAGGGTGGAGAGATTGGCCGCGCACAGGCGCTTCAGGCCCGCGCGGCGGGCGTTGCGCCGCATGTGGACATGAACCCTGTCCTGCTGAAACCGCAAAGCGAGACAGGCGCCCAGTTGATCGTGCAGGGCAAGGTCGTCGGGACACAAGAAGCCCGCAGCTTCGGCTCCGAGCGCGGCGCGTTGATAGCGCCCGTGTTGGAGAGCTTTCACCGGCTGGCAGCGCAGGCCGATCTGATCATCGTCGAAGGGGCCGGCAGCCCCGCAGAAACCAATCTGCGCAAGGGCGATATTGCCAACATGGGCTTTGCCGTGGCCGCAGGTGTGCCGGTGATCCTGATGGGCGATATCGACCGTGGTGGGGTGATCGCACAGTTGGTGGGCAGCCACGCCGTTCTGAATGCCACCGACCGCGCCATGATTCGAGGCTTTGCCGTCAACAAGTTCCGCGGCGATCCCCGCCTGTTCGATGACGGTCTGACCGACATCGCAAAGCGCACAGGCTGGCCGTCGCTGGGCGTGTTACCTTGGTTTGATGCGGCCCACTGTCTGCCCGCCGAAGATGTTCTGGACCTGCCGACCCGCGCGGGAAGTGGCGCAGGCCTTGTGGTTGCGGTGCCGGTGCTGCCGCGCATCTCGAACTTTGACGATCTGGACCCCTTGGCTGCCGAGCCGAATGTTGACCTACGCCTGATCCAGCGCGGCCATCCCTTGCCCGGTGATGCGGATGTGATCCTGCTGCCCGGCAGCAAATCCACCATCGCCGATCTGGCTTGTCTGCGTGCCGAAGGCTGGGATATCGACATTGCCGCCCACGTCCGGCGTGGCGGTCATGTGATGGGCCTGTGCGGTGGTTACCAGATGCTAGGGCAGACCATTGCCGACCCTGCAGGCGTCGAGGGGCCTGCCGCCACTGTCGCGGGGCTTGGCCTGTTGAATGTGCACACCACGTTGGCACCGCTGAAAACGCTTGCCCTGCGCACTGGCACCGACACAGCCAGTGGCACGGCATTGACGGGTTATGAAATTCACATGGGTCAGACCATTGGGCCCGACACAGGCCACGCATGGTTGCAGGTCGAAGGATCTGACGCCGGGGCCATGTCCCCCGACGGGCGGGTCAAAGGCTGTTATTTGCACGGTATTTTTGGATCAGACGCCTATCGCATGGCGTTTCTGGCGCAACTTGGCCAGCGCAGTGACCTGTCTTATGACCATATGGTCGACCAGACGCTGGATGCGCTGGCAGAGCACCTTGAGACCCATATGGACATTGATTTGCTGTTAAGGCTGGCGACACGGATCTAGCTGGCCGCCCCAAGACCTCGCGCCCTATTCCAGGTCCTGTGCTGCAAGGGCACGGTGAATCTCGCGGCGGACCAGTTTGCGCACGTTGCGGGTGATGCGTTCACCCAATGCGCCCTGCAATTCCTGACGCACGATGTCCGAAACCAGATCGCGCAGGGCTGCTTCGTCCAGCACATCTTCGTCCGACGACAGCACATCATCAGAGGTATCGGTGCGCGGAGCCTGACCAGCAAAAATCGTAGCTTCGGGCGCTTCGCCGGTGTCGTCCTCGCTGTCGTCCGATGCATCTTCCCACGCCATCGCCGGCTGTTCGGTGCCCGCGTAATCGTCGCGGCCCGCGCCGTCGGGCTCCCACTGGTCGTCGGTGCGGGCAATCACCTCTTCCAGCACGGCAATCTTTGCGCTGAGGCTTTGTGGTGCTACAGGCTCTTTAATCGAGGGGTCGCGATACTCGGGTACATGCGGCAGTACCGCCGCCTTGCGCGCCTCGTCGGCCTCTTGTGCGTCAACGGCGCGGAACACCTCGTGAAGCGAACGCCCTTCGGTCCCTGCTTCTACTCCGGCATCCGCCGCGCTGGCGTCATGGCCGCTTTCGCTGTGCGGGGCCACGTGATCGCCATCGACATCATTGCTGTCGTCCGCGTCGCGGGCATCGTACCGGGCGCCATCATCACGCTCATCGTAATTATCTTGATCGTCGTAATCGTCCTGCGCTTCGGCCAGCAACGCGCCAAGCACGGCATCGGCATCCGCATCCTCGGCACCTTCACCCCGCAATTCAGTTTCGGCAGCACGGTCAGCTGCGAACCTATCCTCGGCCGCCGCGTCTTCCACAGCGGGCACAGTCTCTTGCTTGGGCATTTCGGCCACACGCAATGCCGGCGTCAGAACCAGTCGATCGGTGCTGGCTTTGGGCGTATCTGCGGCTGGAACACGTCTGTCTTCGGACACCAGACGGCGAATAGACGACAGGACGTCCTCCACCTCGGCGTTGGTCACTGCATCAGGCATATTTTCTTCCACTCTCACCTCGGGCCACAGTTTACCGCGAACCAGAGATTCTCACAACAGGTGCGAAAAATTGTCAGTCTTTTTCCGTCACTCTTTGCCCAAGGCTTTAAGAACCCTGTCCAGTTGCCTGCCTTGTTTGGTCGCTTTGGCAGGGCCGTTCTTGACCAGATTATAATAGGCTTCGGGATCGTAAATCTGAACATTCAGGCCCAACTGTTCCGCCGTCAGCAGCCCCATCGAGGCCAGAACCGCATAGGCCGCAACATAGACTTGCGCCTGCGCCTGAATGCGCAAGGCTTGCGCATCAAGCAATGTCTGCTCGGCATCGAGCACGTCCAAAGTGGTCCGCGCACCCAATGTCGCCTCTTCACGCACGCCGTTGAAGGCCACGTTCGCCGCACGCACCTGACGTTCGCTGGCTTGCGATTGCGCAATCAGGGCTTGCAGGTCGGCAATCGCATTGCCGACGCCTTGTGCCACGTCTTTCTGGACCACGTGCAGGTTGCCCCGTGCCGCGTCGCGCCGCGCGATCGCGGCACGGTTAGCAGACGACAAACGCCCGCCCTGATAGATCGGCCCACCCACTTCGATGCCCACGGACCCGCCACGGCGGAAGTTGTCGTTGTCAAAATTCTCGGTTGCGGACAGCGATCCGTTCAGCGTCACAGTCGGGTACATGGCACGGTCTGTGGAAAACACCAGCAGATCGTTCGCGGCCACCTGATGCTGTGCGGCGTGCATATCGGGATGACGGCGCATAGCGATGGCTTTGGCGGTGTCCACATTGCTTTCTGTACGCGGTAGGCTGGGGGGAGGCGCCAACTGCCCCGGCTTGCGGCCCACCACGTTGCGATAGAACTCGATTGCTTGCGCCAGATCACGCTGGGCAGCGGCCAAACCGCTGCGGGCGGCGGCCAGTTGCGCCTCGGCCAGTGACACGTCGGTGCGGGTTACTTCACCCACTTCGAACCGGTCGCGCGCGGCGCGCAGTTCCTGCGTCAGCAAGCGCAGGTTGTTCTGGCGCAAAGCCACAAATTCATAGGACTGGCGCACGGTCATATAGGCCGAAACGGCACGCAGCAGCACCTGCTGTTCAATCGACAGCAATGACGAACGTGTGGCCAGAACAACCTCTTTTGCTGACGCGATGCGCGACTGGGATGCACCGAAATCATAGAGCAGCATCTGCGCTACAATTCCCATCGTCGCCGATGTCCCGCTCAGCGACGAGCGATTGAACGAGGTGACGCCACCACCACTGGTCACCGACGTGCCTGCCCTGCCGTACGTGTGATCGATGCTGGACGACCAGTTGACGATGGGCCGCAACAAAGCCTGCGCTGTGGCCACATCTTCGTCAGCTGCACGCAGCAAGGCGCGGTTCTGATCCAGCAAGCCAGACTGGGTGTAAGCCCCCGCCATTGCATCCGCCAGCGTATCGGCGCGTGCAGGGGCAGAAAATGCGACCCCGATGATCAGGGCCAGACTCAAGGCTCTGCCGGAAATACTTCCCATTAGTGATTTCATCTCGATTCTGTCCTCAACATCCGGCGCATTGCACACCGTTCATATCTGTATGCAACTGTATCGGACCGCATGCGCGATGTCATCACAGTTGAAATTGACTGTGCGCCTCGAAACCGGGCAAAACCGGCGCGCCTGCATTAAACGCATTGCGCCACGACATCCGTCCATCGATCTTATAGCCGATGCGCACTTCACCCAGTGCGCCATCCATGAACAGACAGGCGATGCGGCCGCCCTCCTTGATCTGGTCGATCAGCGCGTCGGGCACGCGGGCAATGCCGCCCTGAATGATCACAACATCATATGGGCCATGCTGCTCTGCACCTTCGGCCAACGGGCCGGTGTGCAATGCAACATTGTCGGCCCCGGCCTCCATCAGCGCCTCTTGTGCCTCGGTGGCCATGTCTTCGTCTTCCTCTACGGCCACAACCGCTTCGGCCATGCGCGCGATAACCGCCGAGGAATACCCATAGGATGCGCCCACATCCAGCACCAGTTCGTCATTTCCGATGTCCAGCGCATCCAGCATCTTAGCCAGAGTGCGTGGTTCAAGAACAACGCGCCCCTGCCCAAGATCAATGTTTTCACCCATATAGGCCGCTTCACGCTGGGCCGATGGCACAAAGTCCTCGCGTGCGACGGAAAGCATGGCCTCGATGATGGGGAATTTGGTCACGTCCGAAGGCCGCACCTGCGTATCAACCATCATCGTGCGGCGCATTTCAAAGTTTGTCATGAACTGAACTCATCTGTTCGGAATCTGTCGATATCAGATGTGCCACATTCCGACCGGCGCAGCAACGGGCGGTTGGCTCAAAATGAGTGTGTTGCATCTGCGCCCCGCACTACCGCCCCGGATTTGACGCAGCGATGGTAATGCCGGACAGGTTAGGGCACCTCGAAGGATACCCTGACAGTTCTATACCGATTGCATCAATTTCGCCTGCCCCGGCCACGCAGCATCATCCGCCGCTTGCGCCAGAACCGCTGCCACATCGCCACGCGCTGCCTTGGCCCTGCAGATCCACATCACCACCGAACAGTGTATCGCGGCTGCCATCCGCTTGGGTCAGGCGGACCGGACGTACAATGGCATAGTCCAGACCCGAGGCAATCAAATGCGCGTCTGCGTCATGTTTGGCCTTAAGCTAATGTGCCAGCGCGCCTTCGGGGTCGGGATTGTCCGCCCCAACCGAGCTGAGCATTACGAACCGCGACACGCATGCCTTGGCGGCAATATCGTCAAGGCGCATGGCCCCGGTCGAGCCGCCTGACCCGGCGGCGAAAACCACTGCTTCGCATGTGGCCCAAGGCCACATCGTCACCCAGTTCCGATATATCCGAAGACTCGCGCATCAGCGCAATCGGCGTGTGGCTGTTCTGTTGCAATTCGCGCGCAACGCACAGACCTGTTTTGCCTGTGGCTCCGGCGACCAGAATATTCATCTCGCTCTGCCTTTTCGTGCTGACTGGTTTCTTGCAAAAGCAAACGTCGCGACACGCACAATACGTCCACCCGCATCTCTGTCAGCCAACGAACCGCACGGCATCCTGTTCCATCACAACGGCCCATGCAGGGGCGATGGAAGAAGCGTTGACGCGGTTTGAGGAAGGGACTTGCGCTTGCACAGAAAACGGCCTATGACCCCGCCAACCACGAAAACCCATGTTTTCAATGCGCTGGCGAGTTGGCGGAGTGGTGACGCAACGGATTGCAAATCCGTGTACACCGGTTCGATTCCGGTACTCGCCTCCAATAAAATCAATGGGTTACGATTTCTTCTGCTCATTGGGTATCACCTCTAGTATCAGTTTCACGTTCTGTGCCTGTTCTGTTCGGGATCATTTGCGCTTTGCCGCTGCCTGTCGCGCCCGCATGATTTGCCGCGCCTCCCCAGCATATTTGATGATCATCTTCTTTGAGGAATGCCCGCTATAGCTTGCGATTTCATCATCGGTGCAGCCTGCCCACGCCAATTCCATGACACCACGATACCGAAGCGCATGTTGGTCGTAGGCCATCAAGTCGAGCCGTCTCCGCTCGTTGATCATGACACGCGCCATAGCGTGATAGCTCATCGCGGACCCGTCAGGCCGTGTAAGAATGTGCCGTGTGGGATGTGGTGCAGCGCCCAAATCGGACTTTGCTTGATCCAAAGCTTTCCGAAGCGCTTGCGTGCAGGGCAAGAGCAGCGGCTTATCGGTCTTGTTCTGGCGCAATTTCAAAGTGTCGCCATCGTAATCGCCCCATTGGAAATCCAACCAATCACCTGGTCGCTGCACACTACCAACGCCAATTTCAAAAATCAGGCGCGGCAATGGCTTCCCTTCGGTTCGCATTTTTTCAACGGCCCAATCAGTCCAAGGTTGATGCGGTTTCTTACGCGCTTTGGGCACCTTCAGTTTTTCAATTTCGATCGCCGGATTGTCATGCCTCCAGCGTTTACGAATAGCTAACTTGCACAACATGCGAATGGCAATCGGGATGTAGTTGGCGAAGTTTACGCGATGGCGGTTCTTATCCATTGCGTCGTAGACATCGGCCTGGGTCAGACGCGAAACATCGGCATTGCCAATTTTGTCGGTCAGATACTCAAAAATAGGTTCAAGATCCTTGCGATATCGAGGCGAGAAGTTGGCCCATTTATCAGTTTCGCGCATGGCCGCAATCAGAGCAGCCCACGAGGTCTTGACCTCTACCCTTTTACCGCTCACGACTTCCCAATACTGATGATCAAATTCTGCAGTGCCTTCCTCCGCCGTGATACGCCCAAGATAAATCATCCTTCCATTGACGCACTTGCGCACATACCAGCGCCCTGACGAATGCCGCCATAGGTATTTCTTGCGCCGGATCACCATTCAATAGCTCCCCGGATGTCTCCCACTTCGCCGTTTGAAATCTGTTTGAGCATATCTGTATCCCAACGAACCACACCGGGGGCAATCTCATGACCCTTGGGCAAGTGACCACCATCGACTAACGCCCTGAACTCTTGCGTGCGCAAGTCCAGCAGACGTGCGGCTGTTGTCTCACTGGCCAACATCGGAGTCTGCCGTCTCATTCGTCAGAAGCCATTTCATTGCGCTGCCCACTCCTCGACATGCGGGATGCCGCTTTCTGGGCCTTTACCGTAAATTGCGACACATATTTCTCCCACGCGCCGTTCGGAATCTTGGGGTTACGCTGTCCAGGCGCTGTGTAGATATGATCCAACATATCCTCACGGATCAAATAGCGGATATTCGTCACGGGCAGCCCAACTCGGTCCGCCAGTTCCTTTGGTGTTTCGAGGGGTTTGGTCACGCTTCACCTTTCCGTTGGATTTCCATCAAAAACACTGCTTAAGTGAACAGGATTGGCCAGAACACCGCAGAAGTGCACGTTTGGGCCAAAACATAACCCAAAGGTGCCCCTTGTCAACAGATTTGAACGGGATTGGTCTTCGCTTGCGAGAAATTCGCAAGATCAACAATATCACCCAACCTGTTATGGCTGCCGCCATCGATGTTTCGGATCGCGCGTACAAATACTACGAACAGGAAAAGCGCGAGCTGCCGACCCTCGCTGCTGTGAACATCAGTGAGGCGTTCTCCATTAATCTTGAATGGCTTTTGACGGGTCGCGGAAAGGTCCGCAAAAGTGACGACCCCCAACTGGCTGAGCTTTGCGCGGTAGCCGTGCTGACCCAAGCCGAAGCTCGAAAGGCAAATTTGCCGATTGCCAAGCTCGGCAAAATTATCGGGTTTGTCGCAGCGCAGGCGTCACAGACCGATGAAACACCGGCAGAGGTCGCCAAAAATTACTTCGACACACTCTAAGAGGGGAACACAGGCATGACAGACACAAATCACAAACCCAAAGCCGCACAGGCCGGGTTGGACGCTTGTGACCAAGAGATTATTGCCGCTGCGCGGCAGATCGGTGTCGCAGGTGCATGCTTGTTTCTTGGCGGCGTGATGGCGCTGATTGCCACATCAGGCCAAACAACCTGGGATATAGCACGCTCCCTTTATCTCACCCTGGTAGTTCTCGGCCCCTTGGGCATAATGATCGCTCGACGGTTCCTGCGAATACTCATGAAGCATCGTCGCAAAGAACTTTCGATCTTTAATAATCAGTAAGCTCGAAGCGGGTGCCGCTTGTAACATCTTGTGTGCTCGACCGAACCATCAGACAATCAGCAGAACAGCCCTTCTCAATACAATCCATTTCGATATTTATTGTTAGGACCAAACTTGGGTGAAGCAAAGCGAAGACGGCAGTACGAAGAGGACTGCCAAAAATACTCCAAACAGATAAAACGGGCCCGTTTTAATGCGTATACCATGAGGACTCGCCACTCCCTAGCAGTGTTGACTGCACATCCAAACCCTCAGACATCCGCGAACAGCACCGCCTGAGCCTGCAGAGCTACCAGATCCACATAGATTTTCACCTGCATTTGGCAACGCTACAACCTAGTATGGGTATATGACGCAGCGAACTCACCCAGACAGCCATGCACTGCATGACTGGCCCATACACGGCCCCCAAAACCCAAAAATAGCCGATTTGGTTGACCGGCTCGCATATGACCATGGACTGAGGGTACGCGAAATCGAAGATGTCATCCTACAGGCATTGACGAAACGCCTGTCAGAAGAAGATCGTTCTGACGACAGCCCATTGTAGACTGGTCAGCGCCCCAAAGATTGTCTCGGCGACAAGACACATAGTCACCGTTACCAGCTAATAGTTTCAGAGGGGCCCTCGGAATCATCATCAGGAAAGGCTGAAAACAGGTCAAAGATGCCGCTGGATTTCATGCGCCGAACCGTAGCCACATGGATTAGCCAACTCTCTGGGTGTGAAGAGCTCTGTATCTGCCATAGGCGCAATCTCCTGTTGCCCAATCAGTCACGATTGTGAACTATGAGGTATGAATCGGGAACTTGACGTCAACAATAGGCACATATGAGTCAAATGAAACGCAAATATGCCTCCATCGCGGAGCGGCTTCTCGTCGTTCGACGTAGAGCGGGGCTCTCGCAAGCCGATTTTGCGGAGCGTATCGACATATCTCCAAGAGCATATCGAAACTATGAGTTGGCTGTACGCGATGTGCCGGTTGCGCTGGTTATTGGCGTCCATAGAGAGTTTGATGTTGGCTTCAGCTGGCTGCTTCTTGGCGAAGGTGCAGATGCGCCTCAAGCCTCAGTGGCCGCTTTGGAGCGTGCATTGGTCGCAGTGCGAGACTTTCAGCAGGAACGTTTTCTAGAGTTCTCGACTGAGAAAGAAGCGCGTCTGATCCACTACATCTCTACACAAGCCGCATCCGGGCGAGACATGTCCGACGCCGAGATCAACACATTTCTAGAAACAGCAGCATAGGGGTACAGATGCAAGATCATACACATCGAGACGGAATTCTCTTCATTTTAAAGCAGAATATCACGACCCGAGCGATACGCGCGTTGATCTGCCAAGCCAGCGTTCTATCAGTGTCCTATTTTATCTTCATATTCTGCTTTTTAGTTGATGGACCACAGGCAGTTGAAGCGTTTGCGGCTCTTGTAGCGCTTTGTTGCGCCTCAATGGTGATTTCAACAGCTTGGCCAATGATTAGCCTAGAGAAAGTTCATCAAAGGCTTCTAGGCAACAGCAAGTAGAAACAAGATGTTCGACTCCGATCATAACGCATTACAGGTAGTCAGCCTTTTTTCAGGTTGCGGTGGGCTGGATTATGGATTCGCTCGCACGGGATTCAACATTCGTGCAGCATTCGATAATGATGCTCATGCTGTTTCTTGCTACAATTTGAACCATTCTAGCATAGCCAAGCAGCAAGTTATCGACAACGCTTGGATGCTCGAGACACCGGCAGACGTCATAGTGGCGGGACCGCCATGTCAGGGTTTTTCTACTGGCGGGGGCTATAAGGAAAACGATCCTAGAAACTCCCTTTTATTAGCAACATGCGAACTTGTGGTCGAAAGTAAAGCAAAGCTTGCGGTGATCGAAAATGTGGCAGCTTTGACCAATAAGCGGAACCAAGATTACCTGCAACAAGCGATACAGACTCTTACAGAGGGCGGATACTCGTGCTCGGTTCAGGTTTATTGTGCCGCAGATTTCGGAGTGGCCCAAAGGAGAAAGCGCACGGTAATATTTGCCCGCTTCGGGAAGGCACCTTTTCGATGCCCAACCCCACGCCGGTCGCATGCCCCCACTGTCGAAAGCGCTTTTCATAATATGTCGAGCTCAATTCAGGCTCACAACCCAAAATTTCCGGCAAACGGAAGCAAACATGAAGTTATTGCAAAGCGAATTGGTATTGGGCAAAAATTGTGCAACGTCCGAGGAGGGGAAGCAAGTGTCCCGACTTGGGACATCCCTGAATGGTTTGGGCACGCATCAAAACATGAAAAGAAAATTTTAACCACAATTAGATCTTTAAGAAGAAGAAACAGAAAGAGGAACTTCGGCGATGCCGACCCAGTATCGTTTTTGGAGATCAGCGCCGAAATCCCCGAAATTACCCAAAATCAGCTGGCCCTTTTAATTGACCGAGGCTACATGCGAAAATATAATAGCCTCTATGACCTTAGA
Source organism: Pseudosulfitobacter pseudonitzschiae (assembly GCF_002222635.1). NCBI lineage: Bacteria > Pseudomonadati > Pseudomonadota > Alphaproteobacteria > Rhodobacterales > Roseobacteraceae > Pseudosulfitobacter > Pseudosulfitobacter pseudonitzschiae. Next base: position 2,163,511 of record NZ_CP022415.1, read on the forward strand.
GACACGTTCAACGGAAAATATCGCAGATTAGACCCAGACGATGTTTCGCCTACTGTTGACACTCGGTTTGGCGACATTCAGTTGTTCTTGCACCCTTCAGAAAATCGAGGCCTCACTGTTAGAGAAGCCGCAAGACTGCAAGGGTTTCCTGATGACTTCATTTTCCCTGAGCGAGAGAAAGAGGCCTTCAGGTTGATCGGGAACGCGGTTCCACCACCGATGTCGATTCAAATCGCTAAAGCGTGTCGGGAGTTATTGGCATGACTAAATTGACTCAAATTCCTCCTTCCTGGGATTTTCCAATTGACGACAGCCCCTTACCTCCAGAGTCCGTATCCATGATCGACTTTTTAAGTAAGAAAGTCTTTAACGACTATGAGCCCTCACAGTTTCACCCGTTTCGCCAGCGTCTCCTCGATTGGCTGAACAATGTTGACACTGAAGAGGACCGACAGCATTTACTCGCTCTTCTTCTAAAAGTATTCTTTGTCGGTCGTCGTGAATTTGAAGCTCTCTATCGTACAGTTTTTCACGGCAACCTTTTCCGTTGGATGCTCGAAGTTGAAAGTGTGGATATTTTCTCCGACGACCTAGAGAGAAATGTGGTAGACAGAATTAACAAGGCTTGGATATGCCCTATATCAGATAGTTTGCGCATCAACTCATTTCTAAAGGTGAACGGCCTCAAGAGTTTGGATAAGCGCCCAGATTGGCGATCCCTAAGACAGTTTGGTGATGTTAAAAAAATTCAGACCTACGTCAAAAGAAAAGATATCCGGGACCTCGTCCTGTTAGAGGATTTTGTTGGATCTGGAACACAGGCAAAAGATGTAGTTAAGTTCGCCGCCAATGCCCTTCCGAAAACCCGGATACTTTTGTGCCCGCTAATTGTTTGTCCCAAGGGCGATGAAGTGTTGATTGATACCGTTAGCGAACTGGACAACGTGACATATGACCCCGCGCTATTGCTGCCGCCCTCAGCGTTTCACTCGTATGACAATACGAAGGCCAACAAAGCAACTAAAACGGAGACATTTCTTTGCGAACTGAAAGAAAAGGTGGGGGTGACATCGGAAGAACTAATGTTTGGTTTCAAGCAAACTGGAGCCAAAGTGGTGATGTATTCCAACTGCCCCAACAATTCACTGCCAATTTTCCACTTTGAATCAGAAACTTGGACGCCACTTTTCCCGAGGGTGAATAGACAATAATGAAAGCAAATCCATTTTTTGAACTCTACGTAGGTGACCGGATCAGCTCAACAGAATTCGTCACCATTTTCAGCCCGATGCTTGTTACGCACACGGAACCCCTATTTATGCCTGGGAACATTGTTGTTACCGGAATACAAGGATGTGGGAAAAGCATGCTACTCAAACTGCTTAAACCACAAACAAGAATCGAATACGAACAAGCCAATAGAGAATTTCCTGTTCCGGAAACGATGAGAAAGTTTGTGTGTGGTTCCGTCAATCTAGCGCATAGCAGCGTTATCGATTTTGGCTATCGTGATGCGATTGATGAAGATGTCCAAAAGACGGAACTTCTTTTCGCCGATTTCCTAAACTACCTAATCTGTGATAGCCTTTTAGAGAGCATTGAGGTCTATCTTGGCGCTTCTAAGAACATTAAGAAAGAAGTTGGCCTAAACTTCAATCAAGATCAGATGGATCAACTCGCATCTCAAATAGCCAGCTTAGCCGTGTGGGAAGGCTGGATAGATGAATGTGCCTCGATCAAAGATTTAAGACTTCAGTTGCAACGTCGTGCCAAACTCTATCGGCGATTTGTTCATGGGAAAGACTTGGAACTATCCAGTGAAATGTTCGATACGGCGACACCGATCGGCGTTCCTCAAATTGCGCTATCCGAACTACTCCATTCGAGTGGAGCGCTGGATGGCGACACAAATGTTTTTGTCGATATAGATCAGTATGAAGAACTTGGAAACATCTCGTCGCGCGACACACCCGGGCAATCTGTGGATTACCGTGCCGTAATTAACAAAGCTCTCGCATCGCGCAATCCAGAACTTTCTTACCGTATAGGTACGAGAGGTTATTCGTGGAGAAGTCACGGCCGGATACATGGAACAAGCGGAAATCTGGAGTTTATGAGGGATTATAAATATATTGACCTCGATCAAATCCTTAAGAAAGACGAAGATGACAGCGCGCGAGCAAATAATGTTTTCGACAACTTTGCAAAAGATGTTTTTGTAAGGCGTCTCCGTTATGCACAGTTCACTTTCTCGGAAGAACAAGACCATGATCTGCTTGAACAAGTATACGGCTCGAACCTCACGCCTGTGCAAAAAGTTAACCAGGAGATGGGGTTACGAGAACCTGAAAAATATCTTAAAGTTGATATTAACTGGTCGAAGGAGACTAAAGAAGCCTTGATCCGTCTCGCCAAAAAAGACTTATACTGCGCAAAACTTGGTGAGTATTGGCTAAAGCAGAAAGGCGACCTAGAAAGCATAGATGTTCGCGATGAGCAATTACCCTGGATGCGGAACTCCAACCGTTGGTGGAGGAAAGAGCGAGCGAATGTTCTCGCAGTATTGATTGCTTCTCAAAGCAGACAAAAATCGATCTGGGGAGGGGCGAAGGAAATTTTGGAGCTTTCAGGTGGAAGCATCTTGGTATTCCTGGGCCTAAACCAATTCATTTGGAGCACATGGCTACAACGCAATGACAGACCCGAAGTTTCACGGTCAACTCTTCCTGAGATTAATGTAGGGGTCCAATCCACTGCGATTCATAGAGCTAGCAATGCATGGTACGATATGATCTTTCAGCAGTCGGGTCGCAGTGCTGAAAGAGCAAGATTCGTGAAAAATGTGGGCGATGTACTCCGCAACAAGATTTTGTCGGACGATAAGTTAAGTTATCCAGGAGCGAATGGGTTTTCTGTTCTGAATGAAGAGCTTGACAATCTCCCTGCCGTGAGAGGTTTCCTCGAACAATTAGCAGATTACGGCAACATGCTCATGCTTCGACACACAACTAAAAATACAGGAGCCGGGCAGCGCACCAAATTTTACTTTCACCCCATTTTCTGCCCAACGTTAGGACTTCCGTACGTTCGAACCAAAGAGCCGTATTACGCTCGCATCCGCGAAGTCGCCAACTGGATTTATAATGCAGGCTATGACGTTCCGCTAGCGCAAAGCCCGAAAGCGCAGCAAGAAGAGTTGTTTTAAAAAAATGCAAAGCTTCAAATTTCGCCCTTGGGGTCGCCCTTCTTGGCTGCGTGCAAAGTACGATGAGGAAAAATGGAGCTTCATTGCCTGCCACGGCTTTGAAAAGCGCAGCGCCAAATCCGTTGTCGCCTCTACGACAAGCAGCGACGAGGTTTTTTTTATCCGAATTGATGACCCTTTGTTGGGTCAAACAGAGGAACAAGCAGAGCGCGAGCGAGCCTACAGCACCAACCTCGAAATAATGACAGCCAATTGTTCTGCAAATATCCACCAAGTACGGGAACCACTAAAGGCATCTATCGACACTATCAGAACTATATGCGAAAGGGCTGGAGCTGCGTCTGGCAACGTCGTTTTGGACATCACATCTTTACCAAAGCGCTGGTTCTTTCCGATGGTAAGATTTTTGGTCCAGAACCCAGATGTGCTTAACCTTCAGGTCATATACACCAAAGGAGACGTTCACGCAGAAGCACTTTCTGTAAACCCGGAAACTCTTCGCGTGCTGCCGACTTTCATGTCAGAAGACGACCGCGATGATCATGACTTTGCATTTGTTGGAGTGGGTTTTCACACACATAGCATGATGCAGCTGTTCGGAGACGATAAGGCAATGTCTCTGCAACTGCTTTTTCCGTTCCCACCGGGTCCACCCGGCATTCACCGGAACTGGAAGTTCGTTCAGGAAGTTGAGATGAAAGTGCAAAGAGATGATAGCCTGCTTGAAGGGTCCGATCCGATAAGCTACCTGCATTTAGATTCGATGGACGTTTCGCAGACATTTGACGCGATCAAGATTGTAACCGAGGGCGGCGACAGAACTTCGGTTATGGCTCCTTATGGTCCCAAGCCATTTTCGCTAGCCATGTGCCTGTTTGCGATCGCTTCGGAGCGATCAGGGAAGGCAGAGGTCCCCGTGTATTATTCCCAACCACAGAAATACGCCGTGAACTACACAAACGATGTAGCTCTAAGGCATGACACCCTAGACAGTTGGGCGTACGCAGTGAAAAAGGATGGAAAATTCATCTATGAACTTTGACGGCGGCCCCTTGGGGCCGCCGCTAAAAAAAGTTCAAACCGCTACTCTCTCACACAAGTAAACGTGTATGAGATGTCTGCTGTGGCACCGAGCCACAACGCCCGCGGACAAGCCTCTAAGCTGGTTTCGCGGTTTGGAGATGAAGACTTATGGTGAAACCCTGCTCAGGTCAACCGCTCGCCGCAGAAACGGAATTTTAGCTCCTGACGACGCATATCTCACGATATTGCCCCCTGTTCAACACCTAGTGGTAATAGGTTTTCTTGAGCGCAACTGATGGTGCATTGAACACGCCACTCACCCTATAGTTTCAGATTTTTTTCCTAAAGCACCCCAGGAAACTCGTACATCCTCGACGGTCCGTACGTTCAGTTCGGATGATCCGGTCGTCGGACAATTGATTCGCAGTGTAATATTAACCAGTCGGTAACGGCCCGATTGCCACTGCATGCCTTGGGCAGGGCAGATGGCCTAAGACAGCTTACTGCTCTTGGCCTTGCCGATCTGATCATCGCGCCTGCGATTGGTCCATTTGAAGCCAAATGCACAGTTAACCGCTCTAGGCTCATTTTCTTGTCTCTGTGTCAACAAATGCCTATACATACCTTAGGCGTCCGGCTGCGTTGCTTCCGGCGTCATGTGCGCCCATGCTGGCCGTGTATACCAACGGTAAGGCACGAACTAAGGATCTCTTTTGTTTGTAAACAAGCATTTGCGAGCATAGTAGCTTGCCTGAGTGAACCTTTTGTGAGCATACATATTGCCGGTCTTTGCATATGCGAAATCGAAGCGGTCATCCTACAGGCATTGACGAAACGCTTGTCAGAAGAAGATCGTTCTGACGATAGACCATTGTAGACTGATCAGCGCCCCAAAAAATTGTCTCGGCGACATGACACATGGTCACCGTTCCCAGCTAATAGTTTCAGGGGGACCCTCGGAATCATCATCAGGAAAGGCTGAAAACAGGTCAAAAATGCCGCTGGATTTCATGCGCCGAACCGTGGCCACATGGATGAGGGCCGTATCAATCTCTTTTTTGTCCTTTGTTTCGTAAGCAGCGTCGATGAGTTGCCGTTGTGCAGCTTCATCATAAGCCAGCGCCCTATCAAATACATGATTCTTCATCTTAGCACTACTTTGGCAGATTTTCATCTGGGCGTTCTTCGATGAGCTTTTCACAGTGAGGGCATCGTATTGGTGGGGGTTTCGCGAATGCGTCGAGGATGGCTTGCCTGACGGCTGGCATGGTCGGTTGCGGGGGTGGTCCGGGGACTCTTTTTTTCCCGTCCCGCGGCCTTGAGGCGGCGGGATTGCAGGAAGGCGTAGGCGATCATCGTCATCAGAGCGTGTCGGTGAAGGCCGGTCCAGGACCGGCCCTCGAAGTGGTCGAGGCCCAGCTCCTCCTTGAGTTGCTGATGCGCCTGTTCGCAAATCCATCGGGCCTTGACGGCAGCGGCGAGCGCCTTGAGGCTGGTGTCGGCTGGCAGGTTCGAGGCGTAGTATTTCCGCTCGCCGGTCGCACGACGCTCACCGATCAGCCAGACCTCCTCATCTCCCGGCATGGCCTGCACGCGACCGTCGGCCATACGGTGTTTGTGGCCATCGGCGATCCGGACGCGGGTTGCGGCGAACCGGCAGGTCAGCCTGCCTTTGGTGCCCTGCCGCCAGCTGAGCTTCCTCCATTTTTCACCTTCCAGCATCTGTTCGGCGGAAACGGCCGCGCGATCCGGCAGGTGATATTTGCGGCGGCGCCCACGCCCGGCCTCGGGAAAGATCAGTCCGACATCGACCGGATAGACGTTCTGGCGCCGCGACAGACCGACTGCCCAGGCGAGGCCTCGTGTGCTCAGCGCGTGGCGGAAAGGCCCGCTCGATCCGTAACCCGCATCAGCCAGCACGCAGCCGAAGTGGACGCCTGCGGCCCGCACCCGGTCGATCTCCGCGATGGCGATCTCCGGCTTGCTCAAGGCTATCTGCCGATCCTCCGGCACACGGGCGCGGGCCATGCGGTCAGGATCGCCCGTCCAAGCCTCGGGCAGAAACAGCCGCAACCCCACCATCACAGGAACCTCCCCTGAGGCCAGCGTCAACGAGACCAGGGACTGGCAGTTCGCAGTCTTGCCCAGCGAGGACGCATATTGCGGCGCAACCCCGACCGAGCGATCCCCCTTCTTCGGCAGGCAGGTATCATCAATGATCAGAAAGGCCTCATCGCCGCCAACCAGCCTGTCGGCCTCGGCCAGAAGTGCTGCCTCCAGCGGCGCACTGTCCCAGACCCCGTCGGCGATGAAATGATGCAGCTGGTCATAGCTTACCACCCCGTCCCGCGCCGCCATCGGCTGCACGCTCTTGCGGTCGCCCGGGCCGATCAGACCCGCGACATAGGCCGGACACATCCGCCCTCGCGTCTTGTGCCCGAGCGCCGCAACAAACGGTGCCAGCCAACCTTCCAGATCGTCCCGCCAGGTTCCCATAAACCGCCAGCCTCCCTCAATGCTGGCTCCCTATGAATCACCCAAAACGTCCCCAGTGAATCCGGTGAATTTCAGGTCAGCGAAAATCTGCCAAAGTAGTGTTAGTTCTCCCCTCGTTTATCGAAAATATATCTGCGGACGCCCCCGATCACTTCCTGCGCAGCCGCTGCACTCGCTCCGCCGCACGGTTGATCTGTGCCGCCCGCGAAGTAACTTGTTCACGCGTGTTCGTTATCGGATTCCTCGTGTAGGCAGCGGCATTCCCTGTCACCGTCGATGCCGCCTTCTTGGTCTGTTGATAGGCTTTGCCGCCTGCAGCTCCGGCAAGACGGGACGATGCGCGGCCAAGCCCTGCCGTAACCATATCTTGAAGGCCGATGTTACCTGTAATCGCCGTCACAATCATGGGCACCATGGCTGCCAGCAATGTCGACAGGCACAGGACGCCCAGAACAGGCGTGACCTGCCCGATAGATGTGATCGCCACGGGGTCGCCCACCAGATCAATGACGGCCCCGAGAAGCCCTATGACGGTCGCAAAAACCGCGGCGATGACGACGGGATAAAATGAAAACGCGACGACCGCGCTCAACCATCGTTCAAAGTAGCCTTTTGACCAACTGAACATCGTGCAGAGGATCGCAAGCGGTGCCAGGCCGATCAACAGGGTGATGACGATCCGGGAACCGACCATAAGAAGCGCCACCACGGCGGAAAATACTGCCATTAGAAGCCACACAATGCCGTTGATGACCGATCCCAAGATATTCAGCCGCCCCGCGGTTACGTTGGCGTAGTCTGCCACGCGGGCGAGAATATCATCAAAGGACGCAGCAAATGATCTGGGGCCACTCAAGGCATCACCGGTCCCGCTGACCACTGAATTTACCAGTGCAGCTGACACCCCGTCGAACAGGTCAAAAACAGCGTTTGCCAACGAGTTGAACTGACTCCAGTTTTGTAAGAAACCGGCAATCAGCACCATTTTCAGCGATGTGACAAGGACCGTCTCCTGTGTCATGGGCACCGTCTGAGAACCAAGGTTGATCAGCATGAGGATCACTGCAATCGTCGCTAGGATTTGCCCCGTCGAACCAAGCTGCGCCGCTACCTGGCCAAACTGCTGTTCTGCCACTCCATCCAGCACGCCGATGACGGATGTATAAATCTTTTCAACAAATCCCATGCTCATTCTCCCATGATGATGGTTTGGCAAAGCTGTCCGAACTCAGACGCTATCGCCCGCTTTTCCTGCTGCATCGCGCGCTCGATCTCGCGCAGCTGTCGGCCCTGATCCGGTGTGAATTCTGATGCGCTGTCGTCTGGCAATTGCGCTAGAAGCTGCTCAAGTTCAGGGCGCATGTCATCCCAAGATGGAAACATCAGATCACAGGAACACTGGCCCGCCGCAACGACGGCGCGGGACCTTTGCAGGTAATAATAGTCCTGCATAAGCCCTGTTTTCCATTGGTATCCGCGTGGCTGGACCATGACCCAGCCGGGGCGAAAAGGGTGGTCGGGACAGAAGCGGCCGTTGAGCTTTTGCATATCGACATATTCAGTTTGGTCGTCCGTTGGTTTGGAAAATTCTGGGATCGTCAGGTCAGTGAAATCCTGTGGGGCGGCATCCTCCGCCGCTACCGACGCGGCCATGAAAAAGGCGGTTGAGATTGTGGGAATGAGTGTGAAATTCATGGGCGGGTGTCCTTATCTAGGGGGATCAAAGTTGGATCGGTTGGCGAAGGCAGCTATCGGCTGTAACCATCGGAGCGGGACTGTTCGCGGAGGTTTTCTAGTGATCGTTCAACTGCTTCTCGGCGGCTTTCACTAACCTCAAGCTGGTCTGCAACTGACCGTTGACCGCGCTGTAGTTCGAACCCGCGCTCAACAAGTCTTGCAACGCAGCCATTGATGCTGTTTGCGACTGAATGAGCGCCGACACGCAGGCGGCCAAACCATCCATCTGGTTCTGCATCCCGTCGGTCGAGCGCGCCTCTAATCCGTTCAATTCTTCGGTCAACGTTTCGCAAGCTGTCACCAACCGCTCGACGTACGCGAGCAAGTCGTTTTCCAATGCTGTCAGGGCCATGATTTTCTATCTCTCTCTGATCTTGAGGCACATGACCGGCGCTCTCGCCAGCGTACAGGTCTGCAATTCTGTTCGATCCGGGTCCATGATCAGCCATGTGTGGTTGTCCCGCGTTATGCGGGTCAAACCCATGTCCTCGATCTCGGAGCGCGTCATGACTGCTGTCCAGAACAGGCTCGCCAACATCATCATCGCGATCCCGGACACGGCGATCCACAGGATCATCCAAGGCGATATCACCACGCAATCTTTGGCCTGACTGGTCAGCTCTCTGAGCCAGTTCCGGTTCTGCTCCATGAACCGTTGGGTATCGGTCTTGATTGTAGTCTGCGCGCTTTGCGCAATGCTGGTCATATTGGTCCTGAAGCTCTCCAATTGTGAAGCCATCAAGTCGGCATGCTCTTGCCGGATTGCGTCCATATCCGCGTTCAGCTTCTCGCTCAGCCGTGTCGGCTTGCCAGTCTTCATGAAAAATCTCTCCTTTCAAACGCCAGCGCTCGCCAGTTTCCGGATCAAGTGCGGTAAGGTAGGCCTTACCCGCGCGGGGGAGCTCGAAGCCCACATCGGTAAGGGCTTCGACCATGCTCGCGCGGTCGGTGATCAAGCCAACGCTGACTTGATCCAACACCCACGCATGCAGTTCGTCTCGGCCCTGGGCGCGGTGTGTGGCTTCGATGGGGTCGCGGACCTCTTGCGCGCGCGCCAGTTCCATCGGATCGGCCCAATCATGCGTCCTGTTCATCAGATCACGCAGACTGTCGAAAGCGTGCTGATAGCCGGGTGGTGCGATGTTCTGGCTGCGGCCAGAGGTCAGTTCCAAGCGCGGCGTACAGAAGTGCAGCTCAACGCGGTCCTCGTGGGTGTGGCGCACCCAGAGCATGTCATATTGCTCGGCGTCCATCCCGGCAAAGGCGAGGCGTTCGAAGGCGTCCATGACCTCAGCCTGCTGTGCTTCGTCAGGTGCGTCCATGGCGGCAAAACTGATGACGCCCGCGCGATAGGTCCACTGATTGCCGCTGGCGTCAATCAACGCCTCAGTGCGGGCCGGATCGCCGCGCAAAACCTCGGGCAACGGGTCGCGGGTTACGGTCATCGACTGACCATCTGCATCGCGGATCAGATCGCGATTGTCGTCATAGGCCAGCACCTTGTCCGCCACGAGGTAACCGACCGGACCAGCGCCCGCGCCTTTGCCATTGCGGAAGAACTTGATCAGCATCGGCGCGCGGCCTCGATGATCTGTGCGAGCTGGCGCTCGATGGTCAGCAAGTGGCGGGCAACCGCCAGCCCATCGAGGTCCGCGCCCCGCACAAGCATCGCCCGGTTCAGCCAGCGGGCGATCTGGTTGAGGTTGCCACCGATGCGCCCGACGGCCAGCACCAGCGCCGGATCGACGCGGGGGACGGGTTTGCGACGGCGCGCTTCGGTTAGGCCGAGCGCCTCGCGCAGCAAGGTCGCGGCGGGCAGGCCAGCAGCCTCGGCCTTGGCGCGCAACTGAGCCTTCTCTGCGGTTGTGCACCGAAAGACGAAGGTCTCGGTCAGCGGCTCTTTGGTGCGGGCTTTGCCCGCGCCGGTGGGGTTCGAAGGGGAGGCGTGCCGCCCCTCGCAAGGTCCCGTGTCAGAAGCGCCAGCGTATGACATGGGTCGCCTTGCTGTTTGCGCTTCGGTCGGTCCGTTGGCGCTCATGATCTGAGGCCCGCCGCTTGGATTTGCGCCTGAGTCACCAGCTTTGCGGCCAGCAACGCGTCGACTTGGCCCGGCGTGATGTGGCGGCAGAGCGGATGTTGATCTGTCACCCAGTCTGCCAAGCCCGCCAGCGCCTCAGCCTGTCTTGCCTTCGTCTCTTCACGGCTCCTGGCGATGTCCTCGATATAGGCATGCCACCGTCCGGACTTGAACCAGTTGTCGGAAAAACAGACCTTCGACCGGGTGAAGCCCGAACTCTCGGTCGCATAGGCCTTCACGGCCTGCAACAGGTCCTCGACCTCGGTCCCGGCGTCCAAGGCCTCCCTGATCCACCTGAGGCTCTCCGCCTTCCGCCGCACCCGGTCTGGTGGATAGGCCGCCAACACCTTTTCAGCTACTTCACCCTCCGCCACCACACGCTCGCGCGTAGGTGGTTCTATTGTAGGTTCAATGGTAAGGTTCGTGTCTCGATTTGGGACTACCCCTGTCTCAGCCTTGAGACTTTTCCGTCGTGTTTTTGAGACGTTTCCCCCAGTCTCATTTTGAGACGCAACCCCATTCTGACCGCTGCCTCCGCCCTTTGAGCGGGCGCTGGGGCCAAGGGTAATATCGAGGTGCAACTCATACTGGTTCGCCCCTCGTCCACCATCACCGTCACCACGAGCATGCCGCGTGACAAGGCCGCAATCCTCTAACGTCGCCATATGTCGGAACAGCGTAGCGCGGCCCATCTCGCACTCGTCCGCCAAACGCTGAGCGCTCGGGTTGCATTGGCCCGTCTCTTTGTTGTGGAAATCCGCCAGTTGGATCAGCACAATCTTTGCCGCAGGCTTGAGGCCTTTGACGTTCGCGGCCCAAATCAACGCCATCCCGCTCATGGCTTTGAGCCAACCCAAGCAGGGGTATCAGGTTTCCCAATGGTTCGACATATGTCCTGATACCATTTCAGGCCTAAGCGCTTGTTTTTTCGGGATAAGAGTCTGGATTGCAAATCCGCGTACAGGAGTTCGATTCTCCTACTCGCCTCCACACTTTTTTCAACAACTTACACCGAACACTTCATGCAGCGCATGAGCTATGCGGTGCCCCGCCTGACCGTCACGCCCCCTTGTGCGTGAACAGCCGGTACACATATACGATCGCAAGTCCGGCAAACAGCAGGTTGCTTACCGGATTGATCCAGTCCGAGACCAGCGCAAACTGGCTGCCCAGCGCATAGCCCGCAGCGGTCAGCAGGGCGACCCATATCACGCTACCCACCAGTGACAGGGCCAAAAACCGTGTTATCGGCATCCCCGTCAGCCCAGCAGGCACCGAAATCAATGTGCGCACGCCCGGGATCATCCGCCCAATCAGAACCGCAAGATTGCCGTGGCGCTCGAACCAGTCTCGCGCGCGGTCGTAGTCGGCTTCGGACATGGTCAGCCAGCGCCCGTAGTTCACGATCAGATCGCGCATGCGTTGGTCGCCCAAGCGGACCGCGGCCCAATACCAAAGCGTGGTGCCCAACAATGACCCAAGGCTGCCTGCAATGATCACACCCGGCATGGTCAGTTCGCCCTTTTCCACCAGAAATCCGCCCAATGGCATGATCACTTCAGACGGGATCGGCGGAAACATGTTTTCGCCCAGCATCAGCAGGAAAATTCCCGGCAAGCCGGATTGCGAAATCAGTCCTGTGATCCAGTCAAACATGGTCTACTTCTGTTGAGTAATCGGAGTGCATTGGGTCCAGCCATCCACATCGCGGGTAAAGCTGACCTTCTGGTGGTGATCAAAGCTGCGGGTGCTTTCGACGGCAGCAAAGCGTTCCACATGCACCAGATCGCCATCAAGGTGCAGCAGGTTGAAATCATTCGGTTCCCCACGGACGCGATTTGACAGGCCGGTGCCTGCGTGAATCTGGATGACACCGCGGTGCACTTCGATGTGCGCAAAGGTTTCGGCACGCCAACTGTGCAGATGCCCCGACAGCACAATGTCGGTGCCCGCCTCGCCCAATGCCTTGATCGCCGCACGCGCACCGCGCATCAGCTTCTTGTCTTCCCCCGGCAGATGTTCCAGCGGATGATGCACGACTACGATGCGCATGGCGCCTTCGGCAGCATCCCGAAACCCTCGGCGCACGCGGCGAATGTCCTTGGGGCTAAACCATCCGCGCTGGATGCCCAGCGGGTTAACAGAATTAATCCCGACGACCGACGCCTGCGGTGTATGCACCACAGGTTGCAAATCGCGATTGATCCAGCTGCGATAACGGCGAAAAGGCCAGACCACACGTTCAAAAAAGTTATACAGCGGCGTGTCGTGATTGCCGGGCACCACCAGCGTCGGCCCGTCGATGGCATCGATGAACGTGCGCGCCTGCTGAAACTGCCGGGCGCGGGCGCGTTGTGTCAGGTCACCGGAAATCGCGACCAGATCGGCGTCCAACCCGTTGATCCGTTCCAGCAACGGCGCCATCAGTTCGGGACGGTCGCGACCAAAGTGCAAATCGGACAGGTGGATGATACGTTTCATCGCACGCCCCCGACAGCGCTATCCGGCGTAAGGACAGTCAGCGCCCCGTGGCGCAGTTCCAAATCAAACGGCCCGGATATCCGCGAACGCTCGCCGTCGCGCGCTACCAGCAGCGACTTGCGTTTGCAGGTAATGTGCAGACGTTCGGCGCAAAGCAGTTCAAAGTCCTGATTACGCTGTGCGCGGCCCAGCATCAGCGCCAGTCCGTTTTTCAACAGCCCTGCGCGACCGGCGTTCGGCGCAATCAGCACCGCCAGCTTGCCCGCTTTGATACATTCTTCGCCCTCCAGCCCCATCTGCTGCATCTGGAATGCATTAGAGACCGCAAAAAGCAACGAGGTCTTAACCTCGCGGGTTTTCCCTTCGACGGTGACCTGTAGTTTCAGCTGTCGGGGCAGACGCATCATTGTTTTCAACACCGACCAATAGGCGGCAACGCGGCTGCGTCCCCAACGGGCATATACGGTTTCGCGGGTTTGCAGAATTTGCGGGTAAATCCCCAGACTGGCGTTGTTCAAAAACACACGGTCGTTGATGATCCCCACGGGAAGCGGTCTGCGGTTGTTGCGGGCGACAACGGCAACCGCCTCGACCACGGTTTCGGGTATGTCCAACGATCGACCGAAATAGTTGAATGTTCCCAGCGGGATCACTCCCAAAGCCGTTTGGGTGTCAACCAGCCCCGAAGCCACGCCACAAATCGTTCCATCGCCCCCAGCGGCAACAACCAGTTCGGCACCCTTGCTGGCAAGTTCGGCCGCACGGGCGGGGATGTCATCACCGGGTGTAAGGTGAATAATCTCTGCCGCAATACCGTATTCATTAAAGGCCCGCTCAAGATCCTCGATCTCTGGATGGTCTGAACCACGCCCCGATTTAAGGTTAACCAGAACGTGCGCCCGCAAAGGTTGCTTGGCAGTCTGGGGGCCAGTCGCTATCATCGGTTGCATATTCTCGCCTTTCGCACGGGTCCGCCCGCGCAGTTCTCGCACGGGATCGCCCCATCATCGCGATCAGTTCGATACGGGCCTGTCTCTTAACGCTGCAACGCAGCGCCAAGTTCCCGTGGCCTGTCTGCTTATTACAGGATCACACGGTGTTCGGCCTGACCCGTCACATCCATCTGCTGAACAAAAGTCATACCCGCCTTTGGATCCTTGATGCGGTCCATACCGACCGCCGCAGTGGTGACGTAAAGCGTGCGCAGGCCATCTGCGCCGAAACACGGACATGATGCCTGCGTTGCTGGCACCGCAACAGCGCGCACAAAGGACCCGTCGGGGGCGTAACAGGCCACGCGGCTGGCACCCCATTGGGCGTTCCACAGATGACCCGAGGCATCCACAACCGCGCCATCAGGAAACACCCCTTCTTCGCGCAGGTCGATAAAAACCTGCGGCTCGCCCAAGGGCCAGCCCTCCGCATCCAGTTCGCTGCGCATGATCCGCTTTCGGACGGTGTCGGTATAATAGGCATACCTGCCATCAGGGCTGAAACAGATCGCGTTGCTGACCGTCACCTGATCCACCAATTGTCGCACCGCACCTCGATAATAGCGATAGATCGCCCCTGCCCGTGGCTCGTGCCCCTTGCCCATTGTCCCGATCCAGAACCCGCCCTGCGGATCGGCGCGGCCATCATTCGAGCGTGTCACCGGATTGTCCCCATCCAGCGGGGCGACGTGTTCGCGTGCCGATGTCTCGACATCGAAGGTGAACAACTCGCGTTCCGAGGCGATCAGCAACACGGTATCGCTCACCCAGCCCGCCGCTGAAACGTGATCGTCAAACAACCAGACCTGTTCGCCCGCCGTTGTCCGGCTTAGCATTTTCTTGCCGATAATATCGAACCAGAACAGTTGTTTGCGCGTGGGATGCCAAAGCGGCCCCTCGCCCAATGCGCAGATAGTATCGCTGAAAACCTCCATCACATCGCCTCTTTTGCCATGTCATAGGCCGCGACGATGCCTGCGGCCCGCGCGCGGATGTCATGCGCGTCCATGCCGGGGGTATAGATCGCCGTACCCATGCCAAACCCGTCGACACCCGCCGCCAGCCAGTCGCCAAAGTCTTCGGCAGCGATTCCACCCACAGCGAAGACCTGCGCCTGCGCCGGAAGCACCGCGCGCATCGCCTGAATGCCCTTGGTCCCCACCAGAAACGACGGGAAAATCTTGATACCGTCAGCGCCCGCCGCAAGAGCAGTGAAGCATTCGGTTGGTGTAAAACACCCCGGATAAGACGCCATGCCCGCACCCTTGGTGGCTGCAATCACAGCGATATTGCAATCGGGCGATACCACCATCTGCGCCCCGATCCCGGCCAGGCGTTCCACATCGGCAACGGTCAGCACGGTGCCTGCGCCGATCATGGCGGCGTGGCCGAATTCGACCTGCATTTGCCGAATACTGTCAAAAGGTTCGGGCGAGTTCAGCGGCACTTCGATTTTTGTGATCCCTGCAGCCATCAGCGCCTCGCAAGCAGGCAAAGCCTCTTGCGGGGTGATGCCGCGCAGGATGGCGATGATGTTGCGGGTCATATCTGATCCAGCTTTGAATAGGCGGCCCGCAATCCCGCCAGTGTCATGTCGGTGGGGTCCATGCGAAGAACGGGCACACCCTGGGCGGTCAACGCAGTTTCATAGGGATCGGCCGACGCGGCAGCCCCGATCAAGGCAACCTGCTGACCCAGCCAGTAGGGGCGCGATGCGGCCAGCTCTATCCCGATCAGCAGGCCCGACAGGCGCGCGCGTGCCTCGGCCCCTTCAAGCCCGCCCAACAGCGCGTTGGCGCGCAGTCCGAACAATTTGGCGGCAATGGTTTGGGGTCGGCCCATCGCGTCGTCAACGGCAGTGGCAAAGGCTGCGTCGTCCCAACCTTCGGTAGCCACCGAATGACGCAACACCGATTGCAGGGACAGCAGCGCGAACAATTCACCCGTCATAAAGGTCTGAAAGCTGACAATCTCGCCCGCGCTCAGATGCGCCCATTTTGTGTGGGTGCCCGGCAAACAGGCAACGCCGTCAAAGTCGGGTTGCGTGGCGATCAACCCTTTGATCTGGGTTTCTTCGCCGCGCATCACATCTGCAGGGTTGCGCTGGCTGACGCCAGACAAGATATAAACCTGCACCCGTGCGTCTTGCGTCGGCACCCGCTTTGCGCTGCTTACGTCTGGCGGCGCGCAGGGAACAGAGGCATAGGGCGCTTCGGCCCAGCCCTGTTTCGCGCCAGCCATGCCGCAGATGATCACCGGCACCGGGCCGTGCCCCAAAACGTCCGAAATCAACGCCAAAAGGGCCAGTTCATAGCCGTCCTGCGCCAGTGCGCCCATTCCGCGATCGCCGCTGCGCGCCTCGATCACCTGACCGTCGGCAGACATCAGCCAGACCCGCACATGCGTGGTGCCCCAATCCACCGCGATCCATGCCACAGCCGCCATCAGCCCGACACCGCCACGCCGCCGTCCACAACCATTGCCTGCCCCGTCATCATCCGGCTGGCCTGAGATGACAAAAACAGAACCGCATCGACAATATCACGCGGCGCTAGGTGTTCGTGCAGGCATTGCCGGTCAAGATGCGCAGCAAGATCCTCGGGTGTGGCCCACAATTCCATTTGCCGCTGGGTCAGCACCCACCCCGGCATCAGCGCATTGACGCGAATATGGTCCGGCCCCAATTCGCGCGCCAAGGCCCGCGTTAATCCGGTAATCGCCGCCTTGGCCGTGACATAGCCCGCCATTCCGGCCATCCCCATCATATAGGAAATCGACGAAAAGTTCACGATTGTGCCGTAGCCCTGCGCCTTCATCATCGGCGCGGCGGCTTGTGCGGTAAAAAAATGCGGGCGCAGGTTTACATTCTGGCAGGCATCCCAGTCACCCACTGTCGTGTCGGCAACTGTATGGCGTGTGTCATTGGCGGCATTGTTGACCAGCCGTGTGATCGGCCCGTGTGCTTGCGCTGCGCTCTGCATTGTCTTTTTCAGGGCCGGAATGTCGGTGATGTCGCAGGGCAGGAACAGTGGGTCATGGGCGTATTTCCCCGACACATCTGAGACAAAGGCGCTGGCATCCGAGCGTTGGACAAAGGCCACTTTGGCCCCCTGCGCCAGAAACCCTTCGGTAAGCGCGGCCCCGATGCCCGACCCGCCACCGGTGATGAACACGGACGCGTTGTCGAGATCATGGAAAGTTGCGAAAGACGTCATATTTGATCCTCGTGTCGGATGTGCGCACCAACTGATCCCCCCAAGAACGAGCAGGTCTGCGCCTTGGGTGTCAACGTAATTCTACGGCTGCACCAAAGACAACCAAGAGTAACGCAGCTTTCAGGACCAAGCGTAACAATCTGAAAAGATGGATGAAAGAAAAAACTGCGACTTGCGGTGATCAGGCGGATACGCCGTTGATTGCCATTGTGGTCAAGAACTGTTCTGGAAGTTATTCCAGTGGCTTGAACGACGCACCTACCAGATTGCAATGCTGTAGACTGCGGCCGGCATGGCATCCGGATTGATGATCGCGGCCCGCGAAAGCAGGCTGGAGGATGCTGTTCATGCAGCGGGTCCAATCTCCAATCACCTGTGGATAAGTTCAGGTTTCGGGCTTAAGTAAGACTGATAAGAAACAGATATTGTACACTTTATTCCTGAAACTTTTATACACAGGCCACCTCTAGCCTCGCACTTTCGGCGCCATGTTCTGAAAAGATTCAAGCATCAACGCCGAGAGGCTTGGGCTGTGGAAAGATCACCTGTTTTCAACGCGATTCACGGCATTTCAGGCTTCACATTCCAGAGGAGAACTGACCTGTGGATAAGTCTATAAATGACTCAATAAGATAATAAAAATATAAATACTATGCCAAAAGTCTCCAAAAATAACACAAAAAGACAATTGAAAACTGCAGAAATTCTCCCCGAAAATCCCGATTACTGCTCTTTTAACCAGTCCATCACCGCAGGCCGCACAGACATCGCCCCACGGTGGCGCGTATCTGCAATCACCTTGCGCAAATCTTCAAGGTTGGAACGGCGTAGCAACGACTTTACCGGTCCGATCGACGCAGGACGCATCGACAGGCTTCGCAGGCCGATGGCGGCCAGACACAGCGCCTCGACCGGACGCCCCGCGTCCTCTCCGCAGAATGACACCGGCGTGTTGGTATCGGTACACCGCTCGACGATCTGCTCAAGAAAGCTGAGAAAGCTGACATTCAGCGTGTCATAACGGCGACGCACCCGTTCGTTTTCGCGATCCGCAGCAAAGAAGAACTGCTTGAGGTCGTTGCCACCGATGGAAATGAAATCGACCTCTTCAAAGAACTTGCGCGGCGCAAAGCCCAAAGACGGCGTTTCCAGCATCGCGCCCACTTCGATCTTGGACGGCAGCGGATGCCCCAAACGCCGTTCGCGTTCCAGCGCCTTGTTCACCTCGGCGCGGGCCCGCGTGTATTCCTCGTATTGCGCCACAAACGGAAACATCACATAGAGCGGTCGCCCGTTTGCCGCACGCATCAGCGCCTGCAACTGCATCCGCAACACGCCGGGTTTGTCCAGCCCCACGCGGATCGCGCGCCAGCCCATCGCGGGGTTCGGCTCGTCATTGGGCTTCATATAGGCCAGCACCTTGTCCGAACCGATGTCGAGCGTGCGGAACACCACGGGCATACCCCGTGCAGCATCAATCACCCGCGCATAGATCGCGCTCAACTCGGACCGGCGCGGCATCTGGTTGCGCACCAGAAACTGCAATTCGGTGCGAAACAGGCCCACCCCTTCGGCACCGGACGAGGGCAACGAGGGCAGATCAGCCATCAGCCCTGCGTTCATCATCATCTTGATCGTAGCACCACATCGGGTGACAGCCGGTTTGTCGCGAATCGAGGCGTAGCGTTCAAGCGCTTCGGCCTCCATCGCCATCTTGTCGCGAAAGGCCGACACGACGTTATCATCGGGCCGCAGATGCACGATGCCCTGATCGCCGTCCACCATCACATGATCGCCGTTCAGCGCCTCGGTGGTGATCCCTTGCGCGTGGACAACCAGCGGAATTGCCAGCGCACGCGCAACGATTGCCGCATGGCTGCCAACCGAGCCGCTTTCCAGCACGATACCCTTCAGGCGTCGCCCGTAGTCCAGCAATTCGCCCGGCCCGATATTGCGCGCCACAAGGATCGGATCGGGCGGCATTTCCGCGCCTGTGTCCTGTCCCTGCCCCGTCAGGATGCGCAGCAGACGGTTCGACAGATCATCCAGATCGCTCAGCCGTTCGCGCAAGTATCCGTCAGCGGCCTGCCCGACGCGCGCACGCGCCAGCGATTGTTCTTTTTCAACGGCAGCTTCGGCGCTCAGTCCACGGCCAATATCCTCTTCCATCCGCCGCATCCAGCTTTTGGAGTTGGCGAACATCCGATAGGCTTCCAACACCTGCCGTTGTTCCTGATCGGGGCCAGCAAGGCCTAGCATTTTGTCCACGCCGATGCGCAACTCGTCCACGGCGGCGTTCAGCCGTTCCATTTCGCGGTGCGGATCATCAGCGATGGGGTTCACGACCACCACCCGCGGCTCGTGCAGCCAGATGCGACCCTCGGCGACGCCCTCCTGTCCGGTTGTGCCTTTGATCATCACCGGCTGGCTGTGGCGCGCCGACATTGCGGCGCCCTCACCGACAAAGGCGCCCAGTTCCGTCATCTCGGCCAACACCATCGCGACCACTTCCAGAGCATAGACCTCGTCCGCGGAGAACTCGCGCGCGTCTTTGGACTGCACCACCAGAACGCCCAGCGCCTCGCCCAGACGCTGAACCGGAATGCCCAGAAAACTGGAATAGACCTCTTCGCCCGTCTCTGGCATGAAGCGGAAACCGCTGGCTTTAGGGGCGTTTGCGGTATTCACCACCTGACGACGCTTGGCGACACGTCCAACCAGACCTTCGCCCAGACGCATCCGCGTCTGGTGGACCGCTTCGGCCTTCAGCCCTTCGGTGGCGCACAGTTCCAGCGTTTCCTGATCCCGAAACAGATAGATCGAGCACACTTCGCAGCCCATCGACGACGCGATCAGCGATGTGATCTTATCCAGCCGCGTCTGTCCGGGTGCATCACCCGCCAGTTCGTCGCGCAGCCGGCCAAGCAATTTGCGGCTCTCGGTGTCCGTGCGCTCGGTCATTTTGGCGCCCCCCTTGGTGTCCGGTATCAGCTTAGATCATACCGGACGCCAATTAGAAACGGGTTTTGCGCCCGAGCCGTGGTTTTGCCACCTGCCTTTGCGGAATGTCGCAATGGCTGCCCTATGCACAGGCGATACGCGCACTAATGCCCTGTGTTCAGGCAGCTTTTTCCAGCTCAAATGCGTCGTGCAACGCCTGAACCGCCAGTTCCATATACTTGCGGTCGATCAGCACGCTGATCTTGATTTCAGATGTGGTGATAACCTTGATATTGATGCCCTCGTTCGACAACACCTTGAACATCTTGGCCGCAACACCTGTATGGCTGCGCATGCCAATGCCGACAACGCTGACCTTGGCCACGTCCATATCCGCGATCAGTTCGTCAAAGCGGATCACGCCCGCCTGTTTGGCGTCTTCAATCGCCTTTTCCGCGCGCTTGACCTGATCATTGGGGCATGACCACGTCATGTCGGTGCGACCTTCTTCGGCGATGTTCTGCACGATCATGTCCACGTTCACGCCCGCTTCGCTAAGGGCGGTAAAGATCGTGGCGGCGATGCCGGGGCGGTCGGCCACCGACACAAGGGTCATTTTCGCTTCGTCGCGGCTAAAGGCGACACCGGCTACAACATTGCTTTCCATGATTTCCTCCTCGTCGCAGACCAGCGTTCCGGCTGTATCCGACTGTTCCTCGAAACTGCTCAGCACCCGCAGTTTGACCTTGTAACGCATCGCCAGCTCGACCGAGCGGGTCTGCAACACTTTTGCGCCCAGCGATGCCAGCTCCAGCATCTCTTCGAATGCGATCTTGTCCAGTTTTCGCGCCTTGGCGCTGACCCGCGGGTCGGTGGTGTAAACCCCGTCCACATCGGTATAAATATCGCAACGTTCCGCATTGAAAGCGGCGGCAAATGCCACTGCCGTCGTGTCGCTTCCGCCACGACCCAGCGTAGTAATGCGGCCTTCGGGGCTGACACCCTGAAACCCTGCGACCACGGCCACGCGCATACCTTGTTCGAACTTGGCCATGATGTTGTCGCTGGGAATCTCTTCGATCCGCGCCGAAGAATGGGCGCTGGTGGTTTTCACCGGCACCTGCCAACCCTGCCACGACCGTGCGGGCACGTCCATTTCCTGCAGGGTCAGCGCCATCAGACCGGCGGTAACATTCTCGCCCGAGGACACGACCGCGTCATATTCGCGCGCGTCATACATCGGTGAGGTCTCGTTGACCCAGCCAACCAGCTCGTTGGTCTTGCCCGACATCGCCGAGACAATCACGATCACATCGTATCCCTTGGCCACTTCAACGCCCACGCGTTTCGCCGCGCGGCGGATGCGGTCAAGCGTGGCCACCGAAGTGCCACCAAATTTCATCACCAGAACGGGCATGATGTCCTCACCTCAAAATCCGAGGTTTCCCTACGCGTCACAAACACCAAAGACAAGCGTTACAGGGTGCCAAATGCCGCGCGCGCTTGATTGGTTCAAAGAATCCCCGGGCGGCGGCCCCCCTGCATGATTAATACGGATGCACCTGCCCGTCCCACGTCAGGAACGATCCCGTCGCGGCGATGTCCAACGCCGCAAAGCGCGCGCTTAGCCCCGCCACGCTTTCGTCCACGGAAATCGCAGCTTCGCCACCGCCCATATCGGTGCGCACCCAGCCGGGGTGATAGATGCCCACGGCAATCCCTTCAGCCTTCAGGTCCGTCGCCAGATTGCGGCCCAGGTTCAGCGCCGCCGCTTTGGACGCACGATAGATATAACTGCCGCCGGGTGCGCGTGTGTCCGAACCCATCTGGCTTGCAATAATGGCGATCTTGCCTGTGGCCGCACGCAGATTGGGCAGCAGAGTTTGCACCGTTTGGAACACACCTGTCACGTTCGCGGCAAAGGATTTCGACCACATATCAGCACCATAGCCGTAGTCGATGCTTTGGCCCTTGTCCAAATAGACACCCGCATTGCACACCAGCAAATCCACCGGGTGTGTGCCCATTGCGCCCGCCAGTTTGGCAAAATCCGCAGGGTGGGTCACATCCATCACCACGTCGGCACCCGCGCCGCGCCCTGTGCCGGTGACCTGATGGCCCGCAGCCCGATAATGCGCAGCAAGGCCCGCGCCGATACCCCGCGTGGCACCCGTAATGACAATATTCATCGCTTAGTTCACCTTTGATTTGGGCATGAATGGCAGAGGCATCAACGGCACCCCGTCTTCGATCAGTGCTTTCGCCTCGGCGGGTTTCGCCTCGCCGTAAATCGCGCGTTCAGGTGCATCGCCCAAATGCATGGCGCGCGCCTCGCGGACAAAATTGCCGCCCACATATGTTGCGTTTTTTTCTACTTCTTTGCGCATTTGTTTCAGCGCCGCCTCAAAGGCCGCCGCCTTGGCATTCTCCGGGGCGGCATTCGCCTCGGGTGCGTCGCGGGTGGATGCAACGCGTGGGGCCATCACAGCCTTTTGTACATCAGGGCTGCCGCACTCGACGCAGTTCAGATGACCTGCGGTGCGCAGAGCGTCAAAAGCTTCTGCTGATTTGAACCAGCTTTCAAAAGCATGGCCCCTGTCACATTTCAAAGCATAGCGGATCATGGTCACTCCAACTCGCAGTGTCACGACTGAGATATACACGGCAGCCGCTGCGTCAAGCGGGCCAACCCGTATCTTACCCCACGCTAGCGCAGAACGCGGGGGGCGAAATCCCTGATGATCTGGGCCAGTTCGGGTTCTTCAACCAGTTGCGCGGCTTTCTTGCGACTCATCCATCGGCGCTTGCGTTCAAGCGCTTCGGGAAAATCCTTGGACAAGGATTTGACCCGCACCGGATAAACCATTGCCACGCAGGGCAGATTGTCCGCATCGTCGATGGTCTTACTATAGGAAAACAACCCCACAGGCCGCCAATCCACCTTGCCCACAACGCCAGCTTCTTCCCATGCTTCGGTCAACGCCGCTTCGCCGGGGGTCTGTCCGTCCATCGGCCATCCCTTGGGCACGATCCAGCGTCCGGACCCGCGCGATGTTATCAGCAAAATCTGAACTTTGCCATCAACCACACGCCAGCACAGCGCGGCAAACTGCGTGCGCACATCCGACTTGCGCGCACCGTTTACCGAGATAGGAAGCTGTTTGATCAGGGGGGCGGTCATGAAAAACCTCGAATATGGCGTTACATTTACAATGCATTGATTTCGGACCGATACCAGAGAGTTGCCAAACTTTTACGAATTTTTGGTAGAGTTGTCCGCCTTTCACCACATTCTGGCCCGTCTTTGTTCGAAAGAACAGACTTGTGGCGGCGCGCCGGTGCGTAAATACTGCGGTGCAATGGGCAAAGCTGCATATAAAATCATGGTCTTGGCCGCTGCGGTGCTGTGTATCGCGGGCGGGCCTGCACTGGCACGCGACATCACGGTCCTGGCTGCCGCCAGCCTGCGCGGCGCATTGGACGAGGTGGCCGCGCTGTCCAACAACACCGTCGCCATCTCTTACGGCGGATCGGGCGCTTTGGCGCGACAAGTGGCACAGGGTGCGCCGGCGGATGTGGTGGTTCTGGCCAATCCGCAATGGATGGACTGGCTGCAAGAGCAGGGCAGTGTCGCCCCCGAAGCCGCAGCGCCCCTGTTAACCAACACGCTAGTGTTGATCGGCCATAGGGGCCCCACCCTGCCAGAGCCCGATGCCGCCAGCCTGATGGCCCGCCTGGGCGACGGTCGGCTGGCCATCGGCCAACGCCACGCGGTGCCTGCTGGCATATATGCACGCGCTTGGCTGGAATATGTACACGCTTGGGAAACTCTTGAGCCGCATCTGGCCGAGGTGGAAAACGTACGCGCTGCACTGGCTCTGGTGGCACGCGGCGATGCGCCCTTGGGTGTGGTCTATGGATCCGACGCGCGGGCCGAACCCAAGGTCAGCGTCCTTTGGCAAATCCCTGCTGACCAGCACCCGCCAATCACCTATCCCGCTGCAGCACTGACGCCCGAAGGCGCACATTTCATGACCACATTACGCAGCCCCGAGGCCACCGCGATCTTTGCCAGACACGGCTTCGGCCTGCCCTGATGGACGCTGCCGGATACGAAGCGCTGCGCCTGTCGCTGCTGGTTTCGGGCACCGCAACGCTGCTGGGTCTGCCGCTGGCGTTGGGCTGTGCGTGGCTGCTGGCGCGGCGTAATTTTCGGGGCAAAGACCTGCTCAGCGCAGCGATCCACCTTCCTTTGGTGCTGCCCCCCGTCGTCACCGGCTATTTGCTGCTACTTGCCTTTGGCCGCACAGCACCTGTGGGGCGTTTTTTAGAACAGACGCTGGGACTGGTGCTGGCCTTTCGCTGGACGGGGGCTGTGCTGGCGGCAATGGTCATGGGATTTCCGCTGATGGTGCGCGCCATGCGGCTGGCCATCGAGGCGGTCGATCCGCGCATCGAGGCCGCAGCCGCCACACTGGGTGCGCCGCGCTATGCGGTCTTTGCCACCATCACCCTGCCACTGATCGCACCGGGCGTTCTGGCAGGCACTGTCATGGGCTTTGCCAAAGCACTGGGCGAATTCGGGGCCACCATTACCTTTGTCGCGGCCATCCCCGGCCAGACCCAAACCCTGCCATCGGCAATCTACAGCTATCTTCAAGTACCCGGAGGTGAGGCCCGCGCCGCACAGTTGACCCTGATTGCCTGCGCCATCGCGGTGGCTGCGGTGATCGTGTCGGAATGGCTGTCGCGGCGCATCGCGGCAAGGATCGGCGCGGCATGAGCCTAAGCGTCAACATCACCCACCACTTTGACGGGTTCACTTTGAACGCTGCGTTTGATGCACCCGCAGGGGTGACCGCGCTGTTCGGACGCTCTGGTGCTGGCAAAACCACACTTGTGAATGCGGTGGCCGGATTGCTGAGGCCCGACGCGGGACGCATCACGTTGAAAGAACGCGTACTACTGGACAGCGCGGCCGGCACCTGTTTGCCACCACATAAACGCAGGTTGGGCTATGTCTTTCAGGACGCCCGACTTTTTCCGCATCTAAGTGTGGCCGCCAATCTGGACTATGGCACACGCTATGCCCCGTCGGACGCCAGCGCGATGTCGCGCGATGATATAATCGACCTTCTGGGCCTAGCCCCGCTGCTGGACCGTCGTCCACGCCACCTGTCCGGCGGCGAGACCCAGCGCGTTGCCATCGGTCGTGCCCTGCTGTCACGCCCCGAGATGCTGCTGATGGACGAGCCGCTGGCAGCACTTGATGCCACGCGCAAGGCTGACATCCTGCCCTATCTGGAACGGCTCAAGACCGCCTTCAACCTGCCGATCCTTTATGTCTCGCACGCATTGGACGAGATTTCGCGACTGGCTGATACGCTGGTGTTGCTGTCGGACGGCACCGTGCACAGCGCGGGGCCGATCCGCACGCTGCTGTCCGATCCGGCCCTTGTACCGCTGCTGGGCGTGCGCGAGGCAGGTGCGGTGATCGACGCCATAGTGACCGAGCATGCAAGTGACGGGCTGACCACATTGCGCATCGCGGCGGGCGACATCTATTTGCCGGGTGTTCAGGCCCAAGTGGGCGACAGCGTGCGGGTGCGCATCCGTGCGGGCGACGTGATTATTGCACGCGACAGGCCCAGAGGGCTGAGTTCGGTGAACATCCTGCCAGTGACGGTGATGGCAGTGCAGATGGGTGACGGGCCGGGGGCCGCCATCGCGCTGGACGCTGCCGGTGATGCGCTGCTGGCACGGATCACCGCGCGGTCGGCGCATGATCTGGGGCTGCGCGTGGGGATGCCCTGTTTCGCGGTGCTCAAGGCGACGTCGGTGGCGCAGACCTCGATCGGGCAGCACCTGACCTGACGTTCAAATCTTGATGCCCTTGCCCCGTTCCAGACGGGTTTTCAGCTTTGCCACCAGCACTTCGCGCGGGGTGTCCGCGTCAATCGCCAGCCTGCGCAGCGAGAAATGGATATGGGCCATTTCGGCGTAGTAGCTGGTATAGGCATAGTTTACCGCAGCGCCCGCGACAGCGCCCAGCACTGGCACCGTTTGCGCCGCCAGCTTTTGTCCCAGCACCGCCGCCAGCTTGGGTGCGACCCGCGCCACCAGCGACTGCATCGCGGCCCCGCTCAGGGCGACCCGCGCAGACAGAAACCCCAGATCGGCGCCGTCATCCTCTGACAGCGGTCCCGCAGCGGCAAAGACCTGCACACAATCAAAACGCACATTCTCGGCGCTGGTGTCGAAGCCCAGCGCATGGGCTTCGCCTTCGATGACGCGCAGCAACAGCGTTGTGGTCACCGGCAGTTCGGCCAGTGCCGTGGGCAGACCACCAAAACCGCCCGCGGCACCCATCGCCGCACTGACCGTGCGGTTCACCCATGTGGTTTGATCCTTGACCACCTTGCGCGAGCCGCTGGCGGCCTTCATCGCCTGAGTCAGCGCCATGACAGTGGCCCCTTCCAGACGCTGGCGGACATCGCCGGGCAATCGGGTCAGCAATCCGTCCGCCCGTGCGCCGAACGCGTTCAGCAAATCAATACCCAAGCCGCCTGCCTTGCGATAGCGCGCGGCAAGACGGTCCAGTTCGGCGTCCAGATCCAGCACAGCCAGTCCGGTGTTTTCAGGCAAGGTCACTTCGCTCATGTCCAGTCCTCCTGCACTGATAAATCGTGGCAGACCGTACAAAAATCAATGCTGCACGTCAGGCGACAGCGTCCCAGCGCGCTACATCGCCCTGAACGCCGTCCCATGCCCCCGCAACCAATGCGCGGCCCAGCACCCTGTCGGGATTAGTGGGTGGCGGCATTACAACATGGTCCAGCCGCGCAAAGCCAAAGCGCTGGTAATAGGGCGCATCGCCCACCAGCATCACCCGCTCCCAACCCATTTCAGCGGCCACTTGCAATGACACATACATCAACAATCCGCCCAAGCCCTCGCCTTGCCGTGTCGGGTGTACGGCCACCGGCCCCAGCAGCAGCGCCTGCGCACCGCCCACCCGCACCGGCCAATAGCGGATTGCGCCGCCCAGAATACCGTCGCGGTCCCGTGCCACATGGCTCAGGCCGCTAACCGGCGGAATACCGTCGCGCAAGCGGTAGGATGACAACGCCTCGCGCCCCGGCGCAAAGCACAGGTCGTACAAGGCTTCGACTTCCCACCAGTCATCGCGGGTTTCGGGCGTCAGGGCGTACATTGGCGGCAGGTCTTACTCAGGTGGTTCCGGCTGGCTTTTGCCCTATCATGCGGCTAACCCTTTGCCAAACCCCACTGAAAGGTCATACCCATGTTTTACCGCCCCGCCGATGGACACCCGTTGCCGCACAACCCGTTTAACGCCATCGTCACCCCTCGCCCCATTGGTTGGATTTCGACACAAGACGTAGACGGCGTGCCCAATCTGGCACCTTATTCCTTTTTCAACGGCGTGGCTTATGTGCCGCCGCAGGTCATGTTCGCATCGACCGGCGTAAAGGACGATCAGGACAACACCAAAGACAGCGTCGCCAACATACGCGCCACCGGCGTGTTTTGCGTCAACATCGTCGAAGCTGCGGCGCGTGACGCGATGAACGCCTCTTCGGCGACATTTCCCAAAGGCACCGACGAATTCGCCAAGGCAGGCATCACCGCCGCGCGCTGCGAAACCATCGATTGCCCCCGCGTCGACGGCACACCTGCCGCACTGGAATGCAGACTCACCCAGATCGTGCAGATCGAAGGCGCGTCCAACTACGTCGTCTTTGGCGAGGTCACAGGCGTCCACATGCGCGACGACACGATAGTGGACGGACGGTTTGACATTACCACCTACCAACCGCTGTCGCGCCTTGGATACCGTGACTATACCGTGGTCAAGGATCTATTTGAACTGACGCGACCCGACGACTGATCCGGGCGGCAGGACGCTCCGCCCCCCATCCCTCTCGCCGCGCTTCTTTTGGCTCTAATATATCCTCGGGGGACGGCGCGTCAGCGCCGGGGGGCAGACAGCCCCCGGACCACGCCTGCGTCAGCACCGTCAACATCCACCTTGCGGGCCACGCCCCAGACGTTAGGCTTGCCGCGACACACCACCCACGAAAAGGCGCCTCTCATGACACCCACCCGCATCGCCGTGATCGGCGGCTCTGGCATCTATGACATCGACGGGCTGGAAGGCGCCAAATGGGTGCAGGTCGCCACCCCTTGGGGCAAGCCGTCGGACCAGATTCTGACCGGCACGCTGGACGGCGTCGAAATGGCGTTTCTGCCCCGTCACGGACGCGGGCATGTGCACACGCCGACATCGGTGCCCTACCGCGCCAATATCGACGCGCTGAAACGCATCGGCTGCACCGATGTGATCAGCGTCTCGGCCTGCGGATCGTTCCGCGAGGAAATGGCACCGGGCGATTTCGTTATCGTCGACCAGTTCATCGACCGCACCGTGAACCGTGAAAAGACGTTCTTCGGCACCGGCTGCGTGGCCCACGTCAGCGTCGCGCACCCCACCTGTCCGCGCCTGTCCGACGCTTGCGAAACCGCAGCACGCGATGCCGGCATCAACGTGCACCGCGGCGGCACCTATCTGGCGATGGAGGGCCCGCAATTCTCGACCTTGGCCGAAAGCCGGATGTACCGCGAAAGCTGGGGCGCAGACGTGATCGGCATGACCAACATGCCCGAAGCGAAACTCGCCCGCGAGGCCGAGTTGTGCTATGCCTCGGTGGCGATGATCACCGATTATGACAGCTGGCACCCCGATCACGGCGAAGTGGATGTGACCCAGATCATCGCCACCCTGACCGGCAACGCCGACAAGGGTCGCAATCTGGTTGCACGACTCCCTGCCTTGCTGGGGTCTGAACGTACACCGTGCCCGCACGGCTGTGATCGTGCGTTGGAATACGCCGTCATGACAGCACCCGAGGCCCGAGATCCCGAATTGGTGGCAAAACTGGGTGCGGTCGCAGGTCGCGTTCTGGCGTAAGTCCCGCAACAAAGGTCTGCCCTATGCGCCGACACGTCCTGATCCTTGGCGCCGACGGATTTATTGGCCGCCACATCGCCTTTGCTGCGCGCCGCGCAGGCTGGCAGGTGACAGCCCATGCCCGCAATCCAAAGGCGCTGGGCCGCATGGGTTTTACCACGCTGCGGGCAGACTTGTGCGATCCGGCCACCCACGATCCCGCGTTCTGGAAACCCGCGTTGGCGGAGGGCGTCCACGTCATCAACGCGGCCGGATTGCTGAGCGGGCCCGACGCCGACATGCACGCCGTGCACGTGGCGGCCCCGGCGGCGGTCTATGCAGCACTTGCGCAAGGCGCCCGCGGTGTTCTGGTATCGGCCATCGGCATCGAGGCCGACACCCCCTTTGCCCGTCATCGGCGCGACGGCGAGACAGCGGCCCCCGGCACCGTCACCATCCTGCGCCCCGGTCTGATTCTAGGCCACACCTCTTACGGTGGCTCGTCGCTGGCCCGTGCGCTGGCAGCACTTCCCCTTGTCACACCCGTGGTGGGCAGAGGCGACCAGCCCTTCAATCCGATCCACACCGATGATCTGGCCGCCATCGCGCTGCACAGTCTGGAACAGCCCCCCGCCACTGGTCCGCATGTAGTGGGCGGCCCCGAAACCGTGACCCAAAAGCAAATGCTACAAGCAATGCGCGGCTGGATGGGCCTGCGCCCGGCATTGACGGTGCCCCTGCCCCGCCCGCTGGCCCGCGTGCTGGGCACGCTGGGCGATGCCATGCGTCTTGGCCCGATCTCGCGGGTCGCCGTCGACCAACTGTCGCACGGTGTCCACGCCCCCCACGCCCTGCCGGACGGACCACAGCCGCGCGCTTTCACCGCTATCCTGCACGCTCAGCCCAGCGGCACCCAAGATCTGTGGCACGCACGCCTGTATCTGATGCGGCCCCTGTTGCGGCTGGTGCTGGCGTTCTTGTGGCTGGCTTCGGGGGTGCTGGGCCTGACCCTGCCTGCCGCTGATTTTCTGCCGCTGGTGTCAGACACGCTGCCCGACACGCTGCTGATCGTAATGGCGCGGGCGGGTGGCATTGCCGACCTCGGCATTGCCGCCGCCCTGTTGCGCGGATGGCGCCCGCGCCTGATGGCAGGTGTACAACTGTTCATGATCGCCACCTATACCATCGCGTTCACCGCACTGAATCCGGCGTTGTGGTTGCTCCCGCTAGGCGGGCTGCTTAAGAACGTCCCGCTGCTGGCCCTGATCGCCATCACCGCCATTTTGGAAAGAGAACGCTGATGGACGCCTATCTGACAGCCAAATGGCTGCACATCCTGTCGTCCACCGTCCTGTTCGGAACGGGAATAGGCACCGCGTTCCAGATGGTCTGGGCCATGCGCAGCAACAATCCCGCAATCATCCACCGCACCGCCTCGGGCGTGGTGGTGGCCGACTGGCTGTTCACCACGCCCGCAGGGCTGATCCAGCCCGCCACCGGCCTGTGGTTGATCCACCTGCAAGGCTATCCGCTGACCGAGCCGTGGTTGCTGCTGACCTATACACTTTATGCCGTGGCCTTCGTTGCATGGGTGCCCGTGGTCGGCCTGCAAATCCGCATCCGCAACCTGACGGCCAAGGCCACATCCGTCCCCGCCGCAGCCCGTCGCGCCTTTCGCATCTGGTTTGCCCTTGGCTGGCCTGCCTTCCTTGCGCTGGTCGCTATCTTCTGGCTTATGGTCCACAGACCGCCACTCTGGGGCTGACCGCGCGCGTCCCTGAAATCCGGAAATCTCTATGAAAACTGTCCAAGATTACATACGCACCATCCCCGACTTTCCGCACGAGGGGATCATGTTCCGTGATGTGACCACGCTGTTCGCTGACGCGCGCGGCTTTCGTATGGCTATCGACCAGATGCTGCACCCCTACGCGGGCTTGCAAATCGACAAGGTCGTGGGGCTAGAGGCGCGCGGCTTTATTCTTGGCGGTGCCATCGCGCACCAACTGTCCAAAGGATTTGTGCCGATCCGCAAAAAGGGCAAGCTGCCCGGTGCCACGATCGCCCAGGCCTACACGTTGGAGTACGGCGAGGCCGTGGTCGAAATTCACGATGACGCCATTCAGGCGGGCGAAACCATACTGGTGGTTGATGACCTGCTGGCAACCGGCGGCACCGCCCAGGCCGGCATCAAGCTGATCGAACGTCTGGGCGGCAAGATCGCCTCGTGCAGCTTTATCATTGATCTGCCCGATCTAGGTGGCCGCGCCAGACTTGAAGGGATGGGCATGGATGTGCAGGCCCTGTGCGCCTACGCGGGCGATTGAACCGCTGCTTCATCTTGCCAGATAAACTCCGGGGTGAGGCGCGCCAGCGCCGAGGGGCAGCGCCCCTTCCTTTGCCCCACTACCCGCGCAGCACCGCGCCAGGGTTCATGATCCCCGCAGGGTCCAGCGCCCCCTTGATTGCACGCATCGCCGCCAGCTTTGCAGGGTCGCCATAGCGTTCCAGATCGCCCACCTTCAACCGCCCGATGCCGTGTTCGGCACTGACCGATCCACCCAACTCGTGCACCAGATCATGCACCGATCGCTTGATCTGTTCGCGCACTGCCAAATGGTCGGCCTTGGTTTTGCCCGGCATCGGGAAAACATTGTAGTGCAAATTACCATCGCCCACATGGCCAAAACAATTGATCCGGAAATCGCCGATGTCATTAATCCGCGCGTTGGCTTTGGTGATAAACTCGGCCAACGCCCCCAGTGGCACCGAAATGTCATGGCTGCTGACCGAACCCACGCGGCGGTTGGCTTCGGGAATGTGTTCGCGCACGGTCCAGAAATCGTCCGACTGGCCTTGGGATTGCGCGATAATGCCATCGCTGACCAGTTCGGCCTCGGCACCTGCAACAAACAGCCGTTCCAGCGCGTCGGTCGGGTTCTGTCCAGCAGTGACGCCAACCTCGACCAGCACGCACCATTCCGGCGGGTTGTCCCACGGGCGGCGGATGTCGGGCAGCTTTTCGGCCAGAAATTCCATCCCCTGACGGTGCATCAGTTCGAACGCGCTGATGCTGTCACCCAGCAGATCACGGCCCAACGTCAGCAGTTTGAGCGCGGCGGCCGGGCTTTCGACCACCAGCATCGCCGTGCCACTGTAGGCGGGGCGTGGTGACAGCTTCAACGCTGCCGCCGTGATGATGCCCAGTGTACCCTCGGCCCCGATCAGCAGGTGCCGCAGGTCGTATCCGGTGTTGTCCTTGCGCAGACGGCTTAGCCCGTGCCAGATGCTGCCATCGGGCAGCACGGCTTCGAGCCCCAAACACAGATCGCGCGCATTGCCATAGCGTAACACGCCGGTGCCGCCTGCATTGGTGCTCAGGTTGCCACCGATCCGGGCCGTGCCTTCGGCAGCCAGTGACAACGGGAACAGCCGCCCCGCCTGCAAAGCGGCCTCTTGCACGTCGGCCAATATGACGCCTGCCTCGACAATGGCCACGTTTTCATCCGGATAGACAGCGCGCACAGCGTTCATGCGTTCCAGCGACAGGATCAGCGGCACGGGGCCTGTTTCGATGATCTGCCCGCCCACCAGTCCGGTACCGCCGCCATAGGGAATAATGCCGATACGGTGCCGCGCGCAAAGCCGCACCAGCGTGGCAACCTCATCCGCACTGCGCGGCAGCGCCACAAGGCCGCTTTGGCCACGAAAGCGCCCGCGCGGTTCTTCCAGATAGCGGTCTTCGGCGCGGCGAAAGCGGTCGGCGGGCAAGACTGCGGTCAGCAGCGGTTCGGTCTCGGGGGTCAGTGAAGTCAAGGTCATGGCTGCAACATCCTGCCACAGCACGGCAAAGGCAACTGTAGAATGCTGGCCCTAGCGCTTCAGCCATTCGGGACGCAACACCATGATCGTCGGACGTGACGGCAGGCGGTCGCGTGACACCTGCAAGGACGGCCCACCCACTTCGACCACCGCGAAAGTATCCTCCATGCCCGTCAGAAAGGCATCCAGCGTATAGTCGGAAAACCAGTGCATCGGCAGCACCACGGATGACTTCAGCCGTTTCAGCACGCGGGTCATCGTTGGCAGGTCCAGTGTCATCCCCCCGTCAATCGGTGCCATGACCACATCCAGACGCCCGATGGCTGCATATTGTGCGGCGTCCGGCTCGTGGTGCAGGTGCCCCAGATGGCCGATGCACAGACCTGCCATTTCAAACACGAAGATCGAATTTCCCTTGGCCTCGGTCGCACCGTACTGGCTGCGGATGTCGGTCGAGACATTGCGCACCAGCACTTCGCCCAGATCCAGATGATGGGTGATCCCTTGGCCCAGCGGCCCCCAGCCATTCAGCGCGTGGCTGATCGCGGGATCGGGAAAGGCGGTCCAGTGGGTTTCATGGGCGTGGTTCATCGTGACCACATCGGGAATCATGGGGACGTTGCCGATATATCCGGTGAAATCCGTGACCATGTTCAGCCCACCATGACTGCGGATCAAAAAGCTGGCGTGGTCGATGTAGTGAATCAAGACCGTCTCGGGCGCCACCTCGGTGTCATAGCTGGCGCGGTGGACAAAAGCGGCGCCGTCGATTTCACCCGCCAGCGCGATGCAATGGCTGGGCGTGCGCGGCGGTGTCTGGGCCACGGCCTGTGTCGCGCCTGTTATCAGAGAAAAAGCTGTCAGCAGTCGGATCAACATCGGGCACACCCTCCTGAAAATCACGATAGCGCATCAGCCGCCAAAGTCATCCTGCATCGGTACGTCCGCGCCTGTCGTGGTGCAAGGATGCGTAAAGAACATGCGTTCGCCAACGCCCGTCGATTTGCAGGTAGGACTGCGCGACGCCTTCATATTTGAAGCCAGACTTTTCCAGCAACCCGCGCGAGGCGATGTTTTCGGGCAGGCAGGCGGCCTCGATCCGGCTAAGATCCTGACGGGTGAAGGCATAATGCACCACGGCCTCGATGGCCTCGCGCATATAGCCTTTGCGCGCGAACATCTGGCCCGTCCAATAGCCCAGCGTTCCCGCCTGCGAGGGTCCGCGCCGGATGTTGTCCAGCGTGATCGCGCCCACCAGCACCTCGTCACTGCGGCGGATCAGGAACAGCGGCAGGGCCGAGCCGTTGGCGATCGACCGTTGCGCCCAATACACGCGGTTGGTGAAGGATTTGCGCGACAGGTGATCTTCGGCCCAACTGGGTTCCCACCGGCTGAGGTAGTCTTTGGA
Source organism: Pseudosulfitobacter pseudonitzschiae (assembly GCF_002222635.1). NCBI lineage: Bacteria > Pseudomonadati > Pseudomonadota > Alphaproteobacteria > Rhodobacterales > Roseobacteraceae > Pseudosulfitobacter > Pseudosulfitobacter pseudonitzschiae. The sequence continues at coordinate 2,197,875 of NZ_CP022415.1, forward strand.
ATGTGCGCGCAGTGCCGCCCAAGGCCGGAAATCTGCATGGGTCGGGGGCCGCAGCGTCAGGCGCTCGGTTTCGATCCGCAGTTTCCGCTTGGACAGCAACATCAGGCGACCCGGCGCTCCTGCAAAGCTTCCAGCGTGGGGGCCGTGTCGACAGGGCCGTAAAGCGCCAGCGCTGCCGGCGCTGCAGCGGCGATATTTTCGGCAAACTCGCGCACGTCACCTGTGGTGACCGCATCAATCCGCGCCACGGTTTCTTCCAGCGGTGGGACACGATCCCAGATCTGGACCAGACGCGCCAGACGTTCGGCGCGATTGGACGGGCTTTCCAGCCCCATCAGCAGCCCCGCCTTCATCTGCGCCCGTGCGCGGGCCACTTCGGCGGGGTTCATGTCGGTGGCTGCGCGCTTCATTTCGTCGATGGTGATCTGCGACAGTGCGGCGACCTGATCGCCACTGGTGCCAGCATATATGGTCATCATACCAGTGTCATCATAGGCACCTGCCTGCGCAAAGATCGAATAGCACAGACCGCGATTTTCACGGACCTCCTGGAACAGCCGCGAGGACATACCGCCGCCCAGAGCACTGGCATAGATCTGCGCCACATAAATCTCTTCATCGCGGTAACCGGGGCTTTCGAAGGCCAGGGCGAAATGCGCCTGTTCCAGATCCTTGACCTGACGCACTTCACCACCCCGAAACCTTGCAGGGGCCAGTTTGAACGCCGGAGTCGGAACCATGCCACCGAACATCTCTTCGGCCAGTTTCACGATGGAATCGTGGTCCACCGCACCCGCCGCCGACAGGATCATTTCCTCGGGGCCGTAGTGCTGGGCCACGAATTTGGACAGATCCTTGCGCGAGAATGCTTCGATCCGCTCGATCGGGCCCAGAATCGTGCGTCCGATTGGCTGTTCGGGATAGGCCTGTGCCTGCAACCAGTCAAAGATTACGTCGTCGGGAGTATCCAGCGCCTGCCCGATCTCTTGCAGGATCACGCCGCGCTCGATCTCGATCTCGTTCTTGTCAAAGGACGGGTTCAGCAGAATATCCCCGATCACGTCCAGCGCCAGCGGCACATCCACCTCAAGCACCCGCGCGTAATAGGCTGTGACCTCGCGGCTGGTATAGGCGTTGATATAGCCGCCCACGTCCTCTATCGCCTCAGCGATTTGCAGGGCGCTGCGCTTAGCGGTGCCCTTGAAGGCCATGTGTTCGAGAAAGTGTGCGATGCCGTTTTGTTTTGGCGTTTCGTGTCGGCCACCGGCATTGACCCAAATCCCGATAGACGCCGAGGCCAGCCCCGGCATGTGTTCTGTCACGATGCGAAAGCCGTTGGCAAGGCGGTGCTGTTGCAAGCTCACTGTGCGATATGTCCCTTGATATGGTCCTTGAGCGCAGCGAGGTCATTGGCCACCCGCGTCACCCGTTCCGCGCGTTCATAGAGGTCTTCCATGCGCGGGGGAAGGGGGGGGTGAATACCGCTGGCTTTCTTGACCGCATCAGGGAATTTCGCCGGATGGGCGGTGGCCAGCGTTATCATCGGCGTGCCTGTAATACGGTGGTCTCCGGCCACTTTCACACCCACAGCAGAATGCGGGCACAGCAGTTCGGTGGTGTTTTTCAGGGTGGTGGCAATGGTGGCTTCTGTTTCGGCTTCGGAGGCGCGGCCACTGTCGTAATGCTCTTGCAGGGTTTCCATCGCACCCTGACTGACGTCGAAACCGCCGTCTTTAAGCTCGTCCATCAACTGCGCTACGGCCGTGCTGTCGCGCCCGTAGGCGTCGAACAACGCACGTTCGAAATTGGAGGATACCTGAATGTCCATCGACGGGCTGATCGACGGCACGGTGTCACCTTTGTGATAGCCCTGCCCCTTCAGGCACCGGTCGAGAATATCGTTCTGGTTGGTCGCCACCACCAGACGGTCAATGGGCAGCCCCATGCGTTTGGCAATGTAACCGGCAAAAATGTCACCAAAATTGCCTGTGGGCACCGTGAAGCTGACCTTGCGGTGGGGGGCCCCGACAGAGACGGCGGAGGAGAAATAATAAACCACCTGCGCCAGAACACGACCCCAATTGATGCTGTTGACGCCTGCCAGTTTGACCGCGTCGCGAAATTCAAAGTCGTTGAACATATCCTTTAGACGCGCCTGACAGTCGTCAAAATCGCCGTCCACAGCCAACGCATGTACGTTGCTTTCGGTGGGTGTGGTCATCTGCCGGCGCTGCACTTCGGAAATGCGACCATGCGGATAGAGGACGAACACATCGACGTTGTCCAACCCGCGAAACGCCTCGATGGCGGCCGAGCCTGTGTCGCCGCTGGTGGCGCCAACGATAGTGACCCGTTCGCCGCGTCGGGTCAGGGCGGTCTGGAACAGCTGGCCGATCAACTGCATGGCAAAGTCTTTGAACGCCAGTGTGGGTCCGTGAAACAGTTCCAGCAGAAAATGCCCCTGATCCAGTTGCACCAAGGGCGCGCGCGCGGTGTGGCCAAAGCCTGCATAGGCGCGGTCGATACAGCCGCGAAATTCTGCGTCGCTGAACGTGTCACCGACAAAGGGGCGCATCACACGAAAGGCGATCTCTTCATAACTTTGCCCTTCCATCGCGGCGATGTCGGCCTGCGACAGCGTCGGAATTTCCGATGGCACATACAGGCCACCGTCACGGGCCAGACCGGTCAGCATGGTGTCTTCGAATGTCAGCTCGGGCGCTTTGCCACGGGTCGAGATATATTTCACAAATTGGGCCTTTCTGGTCGGCGGCGGCTGCCGCGCAGGGCAAAAACTAATGTCATCCCGACCCAGATCAGGGCCAGCGAAAACCATGTGATGGCGTATTGCAAGTGATTGTTGGGAATGCCCGCAGTGTCCACAGGCAACGGCGTCACGGGGCCGTCCGGCAGCGACGTTTCGCGTGCAATGATCAACAGCGGTTCGGTGTTCAGTGTCTTTGACATCGCAGGCAGGTCGCGGGCGAACCAGATGTTGGCATTCAGATCCGGCTGCGGTGTAAAGCTGTCGATTTCCTCTGGCCAGTGCAGGTTGCCAGTCACGGATGCAGCACCTGTCGGGGTCGTCACCGCATCACGTTCATCTACGCGCACAAAGCCACGATCGATCAGCACGCGGCGGCCTGCGTCCGTCACCATAGGGGAAATCACACGGTAGCCCGCACCGATCTGTTTCTGGCTGACCAGCACATAGATCACTTGGTCGTCAAAGGTGCCGGTTACGGCGACAGGCAGGTATTTCATGGCCACCGGATCGGCCTGGCTTGGAAGTTCAACAGGTGCTGCGGCAATACGGGTGGTGATGTCAGCCAGCACCGCCTGTTTCCAACTTAACCGCTGGACCTGCCAGACGCCAAGCGAGATCAGGACAGCCGCGCCGCCCAACCCGATGCTGATCAGAAACAGAATGCGTCCCATACCTGTCCTTCAATCCCGTCTTTTGCTGCGCGTCAGAATGACAAAAGGCGCGGGGAACACCACGCGCCTTTCGGGTTTTAGGGATTTGCTGGCAATGTGCAACCGGCCTCGATCTTACGGGCTGGGCACGCCCCACATGTAAACGGCGAAGAACAGGAACAGCCAGACAACGTCAACAAAGTGCCAGTACCATGCGGCCGCTTCGAAACCGACGTGGCGTTCGGGGGTAAAGTGCCCTTTCATCGCGCGGATCAGGCAGACCAGCAGAAAGATGGTGCCGATGACGACGTGGAAGCCGTGGAAACCTGTGGCCATGAAAAAGTTGGAATAAAACTCGTCGCCGCCGAATACCCAGCCTTCGTGCAGCAGATGTGCGTATTCATAGGCTTGCAGCGCGGTGAACGCGACGCCCAGAATGATCGACAGCGCCAGACCTGTGATCAGATCCTTGCGGTTATTTTCGTGGACCAGCGCGTGATGCGCCCAAGTCACGGCACAGCCCGACAGCAGCAAGATCAGCGTGTTGATCAGCGGCAGGTGCAGCGCATCAACCGGAACGATTTCGGGTGCCACGTAAAGCGAACCGGCGTAATCTTCCATCGGGTAGATGGCGTGTTTGAAGAACGACCAGAACCATGCCGAGAAGAACATAACCTCGGACATGATAAACAGGATAAAGCCGTAACGCAGGCCGATCTGCACAACCGGCGTGTGATCGCCAATGTGGCTTTCGTCGATTACTTTGGACCACCAAGCAAACATCACATAAAGGACGCCGGCAAAGCCCACGAGAAACAGATAAGGTGTAACGTCGTGCATCCACAGCACGCCGCCAAACAGCATGGCAAAGGCGGCTACCGCGGCCAGCAGCGGCTCGATCGACGGAGCCAGAATGTGATAGTCATGGTTCTTGGCATGGGCCATGTTCAGTCCCTCAGTTCAGGTTGGTATCGTTGCTCTCTGCGTCAAGGGCGGCATAGCCCTCGGGCAGATCGATTTCGTAGAATGTATAGCTCAGCGTGATCGTATGCACGTATTTTGCATCGCGGTCATCGACAATTTCGGGGTCCACAAAGAAAGTTACGGGCATTTGCACGCGCTCCCCTGGTGCCAGAACCTGTTCCTCAAAGCAGAAACACTGGATCTTGTTGAAATAGCCGCCAGCCGAATAGGGCGCGACGTTATAGCTGGCCGATCCGGCGATGGGGTGGTCGGTGGGGTTATATGCCTCGAAAAAGGCCAGTCCGGTTTCACCGATGCGCAATGTCATCTTGGTTTGGACCGGTTTGAACTGCCACGGCATTTTGCTGTCAACAGAAGCGTCAAAGCGGACCGTAATCTCGCGGTCGAGGACGTGGTCGACGCCCTCGGCGGCGCGGCCCGGTGTGCCACCAAAGCCTGTCACACGGCAGAACCAGTCGTAAAACGGCACCGAAGCCCACGACAAGGCGCCCATGACCAGCACGACGCCGACCAGTTGGACAACCGTGCGCTGTGGCCCTTGCAACCGCTTCATTTCAGCGTCTCCCCGCGTGGCACTTCGAAATCACCGCTGGTGACTTTGGCAACCGTCAGCGCCAGAACCAGCACCACAAACCCCGCCAGCAACAGGCCGACGCCCAAATTGCGGCCACGACGGCGGCCGTGAATTTCGTGTTCAGCTTTCAAAGCCATCCCCAGCCTCCCAGTCCCGAACTGCGCAGCAGCGCCTCGGCCATAATCGCACCGAAGTGCAGAAACAGATACAGCAACGACAGCTTGAAGAACGACTTTTCTACAGCGTAACTGTCGGCTTCTGCTTGTGCCTCGTCACGGAGCCAGATTGCAAAGGCACCTTTGAGGAACAGGGCATTGAGGATCACTGCGGTGGTCAGATAGATCAGACCGCCAATCGAGGTGAACGCGGTGCCCACTGCCAAAACTGCCAGAAGGACAGTATAGGCCAGAATATGTTTGCGGGTCGATTTGCGCCCGTGCGTCACGGTCAGCATCGGCACGCCTGCGTCGTCATAATCCGACTTCATGAACAGCGCCAACGCCCAGAAATGCGGCGGCGTCCAGACGAAGATCAGCGCGAACATCAGCCATGCCTCGACCGACATGGTGCCCGTGGCCACGACCCAGCCGATCACAGGCGGAAAGGCACCCGCCGCGCCACCGATCACGATATTCTGCGGTGTAGAGCGCTTCAGCCACATCGAATAGACGACAGCATAAAAGAAGATGGTAAAGGCCAGCAGGCCCGCCGCCAGAAAATTAGCCGACAGTGCCAGCATCATCACAGACAGGCCCGACAGCGCCACGCCAATGCTCAGCGCCTCGCCCGGCTCGACCTTGCCCGCAGGGATCGGGCGGTTGGCAGTGCGTTTCATGATGTGGTCAATGTCGGCATCCCACCACATGTTCAGCGCCCCCGAGGCCCCTGCCCCGATTGCGATGAATAGGATCGACGCAAAACCAACCACAGGGTTCACACCCGTCGGTGCCGCCAACATGCCCACCAAAGCGGTGAACACCACAAGCTGCATGACGCGCGGCTTCATCAACGCGAAATAGTCGCCAAAAGACGCTTCGGCCTCAAAGACCTGTGGCTGGCTGCTGATGTCAGTCATTGGTGTCTCACGCATCATGTGAAATCGGGAACAGGCGGAGAAAAATGCCTCCGCCCGCTTTGTTTAGTTGGACGCGACTTGAAAGCTTTGTGGCAAGCCTGCAAATTCTTCGCGCGCTGTTGCCAGCCATGCGGCATAGGCCTCTTCCGAGACAACCTTGACGGTGATGGGCATGTAGGCGTGATTGATGCCGCACAGTTCCGAACACTGACCAAAGTAGATGCCTTCACTTTCGGCGGTGAACCACAGTTCCGCCAGACGTCCGGGCACGCCATCCTGTTTGACGCCGAATGCCGGCATCGCCCACGAGTGAATGACGTCTGCACCGGTCACCTGCATCACGATGGTTTTACCAACGGGCACAACAACGGCGTTGTCTGTGGCCAGCAGGAACTCGTCCTTGGAATAGCCAGCGTCGACCAGTTGCTGTTCAACCTCGGGGGTCATCATGTTCTGACCTCCTGTCGCCGGAGCGCCGATCATATAGCTGGAGAATTCAAACCCTTCGTCCACATAGGCATAATCCCAGTACCACTGGTAGCCGGTCACTTTGATGGTGATGTCGGCATCGGGGATGATCTGCTGTTTGAACAGAATCGGCAGCGAGAACGCACCGATCAGCACCAGAATCACGATCGGGATGATGGTCCACGCAATTTCGATGGGCGAGTTGTGGGTAAAGCTTGCGGGTTCGGGGTGGCGGCGCGCGTTATAGCGGTAGCCAACCCACGCCAGCAGGGCGATGACAAAAAGTGAAATCGCCGTGATAATAACCAGCAGCATGCCGTCAAGCCACTGCAAATCACGCGCCAGTTCGGTCGCGGCAGGCTGAAAGCCCATCGCACCATCGCGCGGCGCGCCAATGATTTCAAGGTTGTCTTGCGCCATCGCTGGCAGTGCGGCGGTGGCGGCAAAGAGGCCGGAAACAAGGCCTTTAATCGGGAAAAGCTTGGTCATGTATCGTCCTGATCTTGTGATCGCTGTTGGGCGCGGGGAAAGGACAAAGCACACTGCGCTTTCGCCTCCCGTTGTATTACCCGCGCTTACAATCATATTCTAACTACAAGATAAAGCCATTCTTACCGCGTCAAAGAGACGCCCTCACAACAAAAAAGCAGGATCAACCCCCAATGACCGATGCCCCATTCGCCCCGTTTGACACCCTGCTGGACCGTGACGAAGCACTAAAGGTGCTGCGTGCGGCCACAGACGGGGCCGACGACGGCGAACTTTTTCTGGAACGCCGCCGGTCCGAGGCACTGGTGTTTGACGATGGCCGCCTGAAAACCGCCAGTTACGATGCGTCAGAGGGGTTTGGCCTGCGTGCGGTGCGCGGCGAAGTGGCCGGATACGCCCATTCTACCGAGCTTTCCGTCGCCGCGTTGAAACGCGCGTCGGACACTGCGCGTCTGGCTGTGGGCGATGGTGGCGGTACTTGGGCCGATGCACCACAAGCCACGAACACGCGTCTGTATACAGATGAAGACCCGATTGCGGGCGCCGCATTCCCTGTCAAGCTGGACACATTGCGCGAGATCGACGCATTTGCACGTGCCTTGGATAAACGGGTGGTACAGGTTTCGGCAACGATTGCCGCCTCGTTGCAAGAGGTCGAAATTTTGCGACCCGAGGGTGGATCGGTGCGCGATATTCGCCCGATGACGCGGGTGAACGTGTCGGTGATCGTCGAACAGAACGGAAGGCGCGAATCAGGCACTGCAGGTGGTGGCGGGCGTGTGGGCCTTGATGGTTTTCTGGATCCTGCCGACTGGCAGACCAAGGCCCGCGAGGCGCTGCGGGTGGCCGTGGTCAATCTGGACGCGGTCCCTGCCCCTGCGGGCGTTATGGACGTGGTGCTTGGCCCCGGCTGGCCCGGCATCTTGCTGCACGAAGCGATCGGGCACGGGCTTGAGGGCGATTTCAACCGCAAGGGATCATCCGCCTTTGCCGGGTTGATGGGGCAGCGCATTGCAGCCCCGGGCGTGACCGTTCTAGACGACGGTACCATTCCCGACCGGCGCGGGTCGATCACCGTGGACGACGAGGGCACGCCCAGCGCGCGCAATGTACTGATCGAGGACGGCGTTCTGGTGGGCTTTATGCAAGACCGGCAGAACGCACGGCTGATGGGCGTGGCACCCACCGGCAATGGGCGGCGCGAAAGCTATGCGCACACGCCGATGCCACGTATGACCAACACCTATATGCTGGGCGGAAACGTGACTCCGGGCGACATCGTGACCGACCTGAAGGACGGAATCTATGCGGTTGGGTTTGGCGGTGGTCAGGTGGACATCACCAACGGCAAGTTCGTGTTTTCGTGCACCGAGGCCTATCGCGTACAAAACGGTGTGGTCGGTGCACCGGTCAAAGGCGCGACGCTGATTGGGGACGGTGCCACGGCGTTGCAACAGATCCGCGCCATCGGCAATGATCCGGCACTGGATCCGGGCATGGGCAACTGCGGCAAGGCAGGCCAGTGGGTGCCCGTGGGCGTGGGTCAGCCGACACTGCTGATCGGCGGGCTGACCGTGGGTGGCAGCGGTAGTTAAGCACGGCTGCAAAATCATTCGCGTGTTTTTGTCGAAAGATGGCTGATTCTTTCACAGGTTGTTAACCTCGAACCCACATAACGGTCTTAGCAACAGGCGGAGACACGGATGACTGAGCGAGGATCATATCCTTCTTCCAATCACCCCCCACTCCCACCCACCCCGGAAGACGATTGGTTTATCCGTCTCCGCCTGTTGCGATCCCGCCGGGTTGGCATCTCGACTTTTAACAGATTGCTGATCGAACACGGCACGGCGCAAAATGCGCTGGATGCGTTGCCGGAACTGGCACGCGCGGCTGGTGTGGAAAACTACACCCCTTGCCCCGTTGCCGTCATCGAGGCCGAGCTGAAAGCCGGCCGGACGGCCGGGGCAATACTTATCTCTCGCTCTGCGCCACAATATCCAGCGGCGCTGCGCGATCTGTCCGATGCGCCCCCGTTTTTGTGGGCCATCGGTGATTTATCGGTGTTGCAGCGCCCGATGATTTCGATTGTCGGCGCACGGAACGCATCGAGCCTTGGGACAAGGATGGCAAAATCACTGGCCCGCGATCTGGCGGCTGAGGGGTATGTGATTGTCTCCGGCCTTGCGCGGGGCATCGATGCTGCGGCGCACACAGCCACGCTGGACACTGGCACCGTGGCCGTTCAGGCGGGCGGTGTGGATATGATGTATCCGGCAGAAAACACCGAACTGGCGCTGGCGATCCCACAGCACGGGCTGCGGCTGTCGGAACAGCCGATGGGCCTGCAACCGGTTGCGCGGCATTTCCCCCCGCGCAACCGGATCGTGTCGGGGCTGGGCCGTGCGACCATCATCGTCGAGGCCGCCGCCAAGTCAGGCAGTCTGATTACCGCACGTGATGCGCTGGATCAGGGCCGCGAGGTGCTGGCCGTGCCCGGCAGTCCAATGGATGCGCGCGCGTCTGGGTGCAATTTGCTGATCCGTGACGGTGCCACATTGATCCGCAATGCCGCAGATGTGATCGAAGCACTGACGCCGATGGTTCCGCGCGCGCCCGTCTTGCCGATGGACCTGCCCCACACACCGCCACCGCAACCGGCGCACGACCGGCGCACTTTGCGCGAAACAGCCACCCTGCACAGTCAGATCCTGAACCGTCTTGGCCCAGCCCCTGTGGCCGAAGACCAGTTGATCCGCGACATCGCCGCCACACCGTCGGATGTGGCCCCAGTTCTGCTGGAACTAGAGTTGGACGGACAGATCGAACGGGGGGCCGGTGGTCTGCTGACCCGGCCCAATTGAGACCCGTCAAACGGCCCCCAAGCGATGGCATGTTGACATTCAATGCTTGCACCCCACATCTAGCGCCGCCATAGACGCCCAAGTTTTACTGTCCCCGAGGTGCATCATACATGCCAGTCGTCGTCGTCGAATCTCCGGCCAAGGCCAAGACAATTAACAAATATTTGGGTGACAACTACACCGTTCTTGCCTCTTACGGCCACGTGAGGGATTTGCCTCCAAAAGACGGATCCGTCGACACCGAGCACGATTTCGAGATGCTTTGGGAGATTGGCAGCGACAGTAAAAAGCATGTCAAAGCCATCGCCGACGCCCTAAAAAACGACAACGAGTTGATCCTTGCAACTGACCCCGATCGCGAAGGCGAGGCGATCAGCTGGCACCTGCAAGAGGCGCTGACCAAACGCAAGTCGATCACCAAAAGCACGCCGGTTTCGCGTGTGGTGTTCAACGCGATCACCAAAACCGCCGTTACCGAGGCGATGAAAAACCCCCGTCAGGTCGATATGCCGCTGGTCGAAGCCTATCTGGCCCGCCGCGCGCTGGACTATCTGGTGGGCTTTAACCTGTCGCCGGTGCTGTGGCGCAAACTGCCCGGTGCGAAATCAGCGGGGCGCGTGCAATCGGTCTGCCTGCGTCTGATCACCGAACGCGAGATGGAGATTGAAGCATTCCGCGCCCGCGAATATTGGACAGTCAAGGCGCTGCTGGCCACACCGCGCGGGCAGGAATTCGAAGCGCGGCTGACCACATTGGCCGGCAAAAAACTGGAACGGTACGACCTTGAGAACGGCACACAGGCCGAGATGGCCGTTCAGGCCATTTCCAGCCGTGATCTGAAGGTGCAATCGGTCGAGGCCAAGCCCGCCAACCGCAACCCGTCGGCCCCGTTCATGACATCGACTCTGCAACAGGAAGCCAGCCGCAAATTTGGCATGGGCGCACGCCAGACCATGAGTGCGGCGCAGCGTTTATATGAAGCTGGTTATATTACCTATATGCGGACCGACGGCATCGACATGGCCCCCGAAGCTGTGCAGATGGCCCGCGATGCGATCAAGGACCGCTATGGCGCCGAATACGTTCCCGGCACTCCGCGTGTATACAAGAACAAAGCGAAAAATGCGCAAGAAGCGCACGAATGTATCCGCCCGACCGAGATGACGCAGGACGTCGACGCGCTGAAAATCAGCGATGGCGACCAACGCAAACTGTATGATCTGATCTGGAAACGCACGTTGGCCTGCCAGATGGAAAGCGCGCGACTGGAGCGTACAACCGTGGATGTGGGCAGTCAGGATGGTCAGGTTATGCTGCGGGCCACCGGTCAGGTCGTGCTGTTTGACGGTTTCCTCAAGGTTTATGAAGAAGGCCGCGACGACGATGTGACGGATGATGACGACAAGCGTCTGCCGCAGATCGGCGAGGGCGACAAGATGGACAAACGTGCCGTTACACCCGAGCAACATTTTACCCAGCCCCCGCCCCGCTACACCGAGGCGACGCTGGTCAAACGCATGGAAGAACTGGGGATCGGTCGCCCCTCGACCTATGCCAGCATCGTCACCACGATTCAGGACCGCGAATATGTCCGCAAGGACAAGAACCGGCTGATCCCCGAGGACAAGGGGCGGCTGGTGATTGCGTTTCTTGAAAACTATTTCCGCAAATATGTGGGTTACGATTTCACCGCATCGCTGGAAGAAGAGTTGGACGATGTCAGCGCAGGTGACCGTGATTACAAATCCGTACTTGCGACATTCTGGCGTGATTTCTCGGCGGCGGTCGCCGAAACATCCGATCTTCGGATCACCGAGGTTTTGGAAAAGATCAACGAAGTGCTGGAGCCGCACCTGTTCCCGCCGACCGAAGACGGCACCGATCCGCGTCTGTGCCCCAACTGCGGCAATGGCCGCCTGTCGATGCGCACAGCGCGTTCGGGCGGCGCATTCATCGGCTGTTCGAACTATCCCGAATGCCGCTATACCCGCGCCTTTGGTCCTCCGGGCGCCGAGGACACGGGCGGTATCCCCCCCGAGGGTAAGATTCTGGGCGAGGATCAGGGCGACAAAATCTATGTGTTCAAGGGTCGCTTTGGCCCCTACGTGCAGCGTGGAGAGGTGACGGACGACAACAAGAAACCGCCGCGCCAGTCGATCCCCAAGGATTGGCCGCCAGCCGATGTCGATCTGGCTCAGGCGCTGCAATTGCTGTCGCTGCCCCGTCTGGTCGGCGCCCACCCCGAGGATGGCGTCAGCGTCTGGGCCAACATCGGACGATACGGCCCGTATCTGAAACACGCCGAAAGCACGTCGGAACGCGGCGGCACCAACGCCAATCTTGAAGGGATCGACGAGGTCTGGACCGTGGGCATGAACCGCGCGGTGCAGTTGCTGGCCGAAAAGTTCGCCTCGCGCGGGGGGCGCGGTGCTGCAGCCAAGCCTATCCGCGAGTTGGGTGAGCACCCCGATCAGGGCGGCCCCGTGAACATCATGAAGGGCAAGTATGGCCCTTATGTGAAGTGGGAAAAGGTCAACGCCACAATCCCCAAAGAGGTCGAACCCGAAGACCTGACGATGGGCGCCGCTGTTTTGCTGATCGAGGAAAAGCTGGCAAAATCTCCGACCAAGCGTAAAGCCGCGCCAAAGAAAAAAGCCGCAACGAAAAAACCCGCTGCCAAAAAGCCAGCCGCGAAAACGGCTGCTGCCAAGAAACCGGCGGCAAGCAAGGCAGCCGCCAAAAAACCGGCAGCCAAGACGGCTGGCAAAGACGAAAGCTGAGTATTTCCGGCCACCGGTGCGCAAAATGCGCCCGGTGCCGGCTGGCCCTTAGTGCGATCTGACGGGTCATGTTGACACCAAGGCGACCTAAGGTCAGAAGTCTGGGGACACTGACACAAGGGGATATTCATGAAAAAAGTCTATGGCTCGGCCGCCGAGGCGCTGGAAGGCGTTCTTTCGGATGGCATGTTGATCGCGGCAGGGGGTTTTGGCCTCTGCGGCATCCCCGAACTGCTGTTGCAGGCCATCAAAGAGGCCGGCACCAAGGATCTGACCTTTGCGTCCAACAACGCGGGTGTCGATGATTTCGGTATCGGCATTCTGCTGCAAACCAAGCAGGTCAAAAAAATGATCTCGTCCTACGTCGGCGAGAACAAAGAATTCATGCGCCAGTATTTGGGCGGCGAGCTTGAGCTGGAGTTCAACCCGCAAGGCACGCTGGCCGAACGGATGCGCGCTGGCGGTTCGGGCATCCCCGGTTTCTATACGAAAACCGGCGTCGGCACCCAGATTGCCGAAGGCAAGGAAGTGAAGAACTTCGACGGAGAGGATTACATTCTGGAACGCGGCATCGTCGCGGACCTGTCGATCGTGAAGGCGTGGAAGGCCGACGACACCGGAAACCTTGTGTTCCGCAAGACTGCGCGCAACTTCAACCCGCCTGCCGCCATGTGTGGCAAGGTCTGCATCGCGGAGGTTGAGGAGATCGTACCACGCGGGTCGCTGGACCCTGATACGATCCACCTGCCCGGCATCTATGTGCATCGCCTTATTCAGGGCGACCACGAAAAGCGCATCGAACAACGCACGACACGCCCGCAGGAGGAAAAGTAATGCCTTGGGATCGTAACCAGATGGCCGCACGCGCGGCACAAGAGCTTGAAGACGGCATGTACGTGAACCTTGGCATCGGCATTCCGACGCTGGTGGCCAACTATGTCGGCGACAAGGACATCACCCTGCAATCGGAAAACGGGATGCTGGGCATGGGCCCCTTCCCGTTCGAGGGCGAAGAAGACGCCGACCTGATCAACGCGGGCAAGCAGACCATCACCGAACTGTCTCGCACGGCCTATTTCGACAGCGCGACGTCGTTCGGCATGATCCGTGGTGGCAAGATTGCTGCGGCGATTCTGGGCGCAATGGAGGTGGCCGAAAACGGCGATCTGGCGAACTGGATGATCCCGGGCAAGCTGGTCAAGGGCATGGGCGGTGCGATGGATCTGGTTGCAGGTGTGGGCCGTGTGATCGTGGTAATGGACCACCAGAACAAGGCGGGCGAGTCTAAGGTACTGAAGGCTTGCACCCTGCCGCTGACCGGCAAATCTGTGGTTGATCGCATCATCACCAACCTTGGCGTGCTGGACGTGGTCGAGGGTGGTCTGAAAATCGTTGAATGCGCCGAGGGTGTCACCGAGGACGAATTGCGCGCAGCGACCGAAGCCACGATCGTCTGAACGGGCATTGAATAGTACCGTAAAGGGGGCCGCTGGGCCCCTTTTGCATGCCTGTCTAGTTCATTGCGGCAAAAACACAGCCGTCGCTGATCAACTGCGGTGGCGTCAGGCACAGGCCACGGGCCACCTGAAAGGCCGCCAGCACCTTGGGCACGTAGTCACGTGTCTCGGCAAATGGTGGAACACCTGCGTGGGCCTGCACCGATCCTTCGCCCGCGTTATATCCCGCCAACACCAAAATCGGATCGTGGTCAAATTTCCCCATCAACCAGTCCAGATATTGCACGCCACCACGAATGTTGTCGGCGGCAACCAGACTGTCGGCCACACCGAAACGGGCGGCGGTGTCGGGCATCAGTTGCATCAAACCTTGGGCGCCGGCGCGGCTGACGGCATCTGTCTTGCCGGCACTTTCCACTGTCATCACCGCCAGCACCAGTGCGGGCGACACCCGTGTACCGATGGTTGATTTCAGGATTTCGACCCCTTGCACCTGCGCAATCCCCTGCATCTGCTGCAAACGGGGGGCCACCACAGCGCCCGCACTGATCGCAGCCATCGCCTCATCCAGCCGCCCCGGCCCCGCCTGCGCCAGATCGGGCGAAACTTTATCCCAAAACCAACCGTAAGCGCCAGTTGTCGCACCGTTTACTTTGGGCGTCGCGGTTGGTTTTGGGGCGGGCACCCCCACTTCTGTCGGGTCGATCTGGATCGTGATCCTCTTTTTTACACCCGCCTTAGGCGGTTTGACGCGCTTTGCCTGAAAATCCGGAAAGGGCGCGGGGGTCTCGGACCAAGCAGGCGCGCAGGCCAAAGCGGCCCCCAACAAGGAAATCACAAAAATTCGCATATCAGGACCTGCTCTGTGCCCGTGAATGTTTTTTTATTACACTTAGCATCGCAGAAAACGCTGCTTCAAACCAGAAAATCAGCCGCCAATCATGGCCAAACCGCCACAATCTGTTTGATTTTCATCACGTTTGTTGCGCCCTCAAGCTAATTTTTGGAAGATATTGCATTTATTTCAGCATCTTAAAAGATTATCTCGAATCCTCTCTTGAAAGCTTTTTCTTTTCAATGTCCCGCCAAATTCATGCCCTAATCAGGCGTCTATATAACGTCATACCAAGTCGAACACGGGCCAGAGTGAGAGTGCGGCCACCTCAGTGCAGACAAGGTCGAACATAAACAAACTGATCCTTTGGAGGGACATTACGATGACAAAATTTCTGAAAAACTTCCGCAAAGACGAAGCTGGCGCCGTGACTGTTGACTGGGTCGTGCTGACAGCCGCCGTTGTTGGTCTGGCCGTTGCAGCCTATTCCTCGATCGAAACAGGGGCGACGGCTTTGACCGCAGACACAGACACATTCCTGCAGGCTCAAGACCCTAACTAAGTTGGTCGAACTTCCTATTCAGGTTGTAAATTGTTAAGGCCGCGTCCCACTTGCAGGACGCGGCTTTTTTATTCGAATGGTAAGGTTTGGCACCTTACCTGCGCGCGGGCTATACCGCGACACCAGCCAGCTCATCAGAACAATCGAATGCGATACGGCGGATCGGGTCGATCGCCCCTCGCGGGCTCTGCCCAGGCAGATGTGCCGGATCTGGCCCTAATACGTCGACGTTTCCATCAGCGCCGAATCCTCCCTATCTCACTTATCCACGCGCGCGCAAAACCTTGCTCCGACACCACGCAACCATGGACTGTCATCCCTTTCGTTGTCTAACGGATGATAAACCTTGCCTGCTTGGACGGCTGTTTCCCAAAGTCACATAAAAACTTACTCTTTTCAATCTAATGCCCAATTCACGCCTCATTCCGGCGACTATATAACATCATACCAAGTCGGACACGGGCCAATGTGAGAGAGTGGCCCACACAGTGTAGACAAGGTTGAACACAAACAAACTGATCCTTTGGAGGGACACTACGATGACAAAATTTCTGAAAAACTTCCGCAAAGACGAAGCTGGCGCCGTGACTGTTGACTGGGTTGTGCTGACAGCCGCCGTTGTTGGTCTGGCCGTTGCAGCCTATTCCTCGATCGAAACAGGGGCGACGGCCTTGACCGCAGACACCGACACATTCCTGCAGGCACAAGACCCCAACTAAGTTGGTCGCACCGTTCAGGTAAAGAGTCTCTAAGGCCGCGTCCTGCACGCAGGAAGCGGCCTTATCAGATGCCCATTCCGGGCTTGGTTTCAGGTATTTGAGTAAAGGCAGACACAATGCGTAAGATGATCAACCGCATCCGAAACTGCGAAAACGGCGCGGTGACAGTGGATTGGGTCGTTTTGACCGCCGCCGTCGTCGGGCTGGCTGTTGCTTTGATTTTAGCGTTGAAAAGTGGGGCAGCCGGCGTTTCCGCCGGCGTCGAAGCCTTCATGCTCAACTTTTTCTAACCTCATCGCCTGTCGTTGCACCCGTGTGCGCCGAATACGACAAACGCCGCGCCTTTCCCCGGGGCGCGGCGCGTGTGTGTCGCCCGTCTGCTGATCAGAATTTCCATACCCTGGTCACCTACCCTCCCAGTTTTCGCCACATTGTTGCGATACACTCAACGGTAAGTAATTTCGCGTACCCCCGAGCGTTGCGCCCCACATCATGCAAGAGGTAATCTAATGCGAGTTGTATTTGGACTGGTCCTGATCGTTGGTTTCGCCCTTGCAGGCGGCGCTGTCTATATGGCCAAGAACTACATCGGTGCCTATCAGACCGAATTGGCCAAAGAACGTCAGGCGCGGGCCAAAATTGTCCCGACGGTCGAAGTTTATGTCGCGGATCGCGCCCTGAAGTACGGCGAAGCGATCACCGATGCCGATGTGCGCACCGTTCAGTGGCCAGTTAACGCAATCCCCGAGGGGGCTTTTGCCGGCGACAGCATCCTGTGGCCCGAGGGTCAGCCGAACCAGCGCGTTGTTTTGCGCGCCATGGAAAAAGACGAGGCTATCCTGGCCGTCAAAGTCACCGAGCCGGGCGTCGAAGCGGGCCTGACCTCGCGGCTTGAACGCGGTATGCGCGCCTTTGCGATTAAAGTGGACGTGGCCAGCGGTGTGTCAGGCTTTTTGCGCCCCGATGACCGTGTCGATGTCTATTGGACCGGTCAGGTGGGCCGCGAATTGTCCTCGGACAGCGGTGAAGTGACCAAGCTGATCGAGGCTGGCGTAAAGCTGATTGCCATCGACCAATCCGCCGCCGGTGATCTGGACGGCGCCGTGATTGCCCAAACCGTAACCGTAGCGGTGAAACCGGCGCAGGTTGCCGCCCTTGCCCAAGCGCAGGCAACTGGCCGTTTGGCGTTGTCGCTGGTGGGTGCGGATGACGATACTGTGGCCGGCGCAATCGAGATCGACCAACGCACTTTGTTGGGCATCGAAACCAAAGCAGCCGCAGCAGAAGTGAAGGCCGCCGAGGTTTGCACGATCAGAACGCGCCGTGGAGCCGAGGTTGTCGAGATTCCAATCCCCTGCACGAACTGAATGCAAAGCATCACAGTTTCAATAGGTTGAACAAGGCCGCCACTTTCTGGCGGCCTTGTCTGTTATGGCTCTGTTGCCGCTTATCCACATAAACCAAAGGCGCGAAACCATTGATTCTTGCAATAAAAAGCGAACTGGCGCATGGTTGAACCAATTCAGGGCACCAAGACCCTAAACAGGCGTGATCAAAAGGGCAGGTCACAATGACATTGATTAGATTTTTTAAGGTGGCCTTATTGGGCCTTGCGCTGACGGCTGCACCGTTGGCGCTGACATCTTATGCACATGCCGAGACATTGCGCGTGGTGAAAAAGGGCACGGCCAGTACGCTGAACGTGCCCATGAACCGCGCCGTTGTGGTCGAAAGCGATATACCGTTCTCGGAACTCAGTATCGCCAATCCGGCCATCGCCGACATCTCTTCGCTGTCCGACCGCACCATCTACGTTCTGGGCAAATCGCCGGGGCTGACCACGCTGACGCTGTTGGACGCTTCCGGGCAATTGATCACCAACGTCGATGTACGTGTCGCCGCCGATATTTCGGAATTCAAGGAACGCTTGCGGCAGATCCTGCCCGGCGAAAACATCGAAGTACGCACCGCCAATGACGGCATTGTGCTGTCGGGCACTGTGTCCTCAACTGCACGCTTGCAAAGGGCGCTGGATCTGGCATCGCGCTATGCCCCTGACCGCGTTTCAAACCTGATGAGCGTAGGCGGCATTCAACAAGTCATGCTGAAAGTCCGCTTTGCCGAAATGCAGCGGTCGGTCTCGAAATCGCTCAGCTCCTCGCTGGCGCTGAACGGCACGACCTTGGGCGGCGATCTGGGGATCAATGGCGGGACGGGCACATCCAACACGTCTGGCGCGGTCACCAACTCACTGGGTGGCAACATTCCGGGTACAAACAGCAACGCCGGGGCAATCCTGTTCGGCTTTAACGCAGGATCGACGCAGGTCGGTATCTTGCTCGAAGCCCTTGAAACAAAGGGCGTTGTGCGCACGCTGGCCGAACCGAACCTTGTCGCGCTTTCGGGCCAAGAGGCAAAGTTTCTTGCTGGTGGGGAATACCCTGTGCCAATTAGCCAAGACAACGGCACGGTCACCGTCAAATACAAACCCTTCGGCATCGAGCTGAATTTTATCCCCCGTGTGGTGGACAAGGACCTGATCAATCTGGAACTTGAGGCTGCGGTATCGGCAATTGACCCGACCAACGGCTTTTCGGTCAACGGCTTTGACATCGACGCGTTCACCCGCCGCGAAACATCGACCACTGTCGAGATGCGCGACGGTGAAAGCTTTGCAATTGCGGGGCTTTTGCAGGACGACTTTACCGACAACAACTCGCAGCTGCCTTGGCTGGGTGATGTTCCTGTGCTGGGCGCCCTCTTCCGCTCGGCCTCTTATCAGCGCAACCAGACTGAGTTGGTGATCATCATCACAGCACATCTGGTGACACCGACGCGCGGCGAAGCGCTGGCCCTGCCCACCGACCGGGTTCTGGCACCGACCGAGCAAGACCTGTTTCTGCATGGCCGCGTGGCCAACGGAACGCGGACACCGAAAAAAGGTGCCGCAGGCGAAGTGGCCAAGCAGGACTTTAGCGGCTCCTACGGCTATGTGATGGATTAAGGCGATGCGAGGCCAGAATATCATGAAAAAACAATCAGTTTCAGCGCTGGCCCTGATGGCCACCCTCGCCGCATGTACAACGTCAACCGATCCGGTCTATACGCAATTTTACCGCGAGGCCGGAGCCCATGCGGACAACGGCTCCTTCGGTGAGGCGACAAACAACAACACTTTGGTGATGAACGGCGAACGGCAATACACCGTCGATCTGGCGAACCGCTTCGCCACCGAGATTACCTCGACCGTGACATTTGGTTTCAACAGCGCACAGTTGGACGGCACAGCCCAAGCGGTTCTGCGCCAACAGGCTGACTGGATCCGCCAGTTTCCCGAAATCCGTTTCCGTGTTTTCGGTCACACCGATGCGGTAGGTTCGACCGCCTATAACCGCCGTTTGGGCCTTGCGCGGGCCAATGCAGTCGTCAGCTATCTGACCTCAATGGGTATCTCGCGGTCACGTCTCGAGGCGGTTGTCTCCTTTGGCGAAACACAACCCCTGATCGTGACCCAAGGCCGCGAACGTCGCAACCGCCGGACCGTAACCGAAGTGTCCGGTTTTGTTGCCCGTCATCCGCAGGTTCTCGACGGCAAATACGCCGAAATCATCTATCGCGACTACATCGCATCGGCCGTGCCGCCCAGCCAGTTGGAAGGCATTACCGGTTCCGATTTGCGCACTGAACAATAACCGCGACAACGGCCTATAGTTCGGAAACTCCTAACAATAGGGCCGTTTTTGCCCCATTCCTGCCCAGATTAGCTGCGAATTTACCCTCAATGGGAAAACTGTGTTCGGCGTTTTGCGCCGGATGCAGCGAGGTCGGGTAGGGTAAGGCACATCATAACGCCTGCAATCTATCTGCCAACCCTTGAAAAAAGGAAGATAGGTAATGAGCAGCGTCATGCCGCAACCAGAAACAGCCCCGATTGTGGCCTGCACCGTCAGCCGTGACGTTCAGAACTTTGATCTGTTGATCGAAGACATGGAAAGCGCATTGGGCGAATCCTGGGGTGATCTGGGTTTTGCCGAGGCGCTGGCGTTTTTTGGTCAACCCGAGGCCGAAGCGTTGGAATTCATTGCTTTGGCGATGGATCAGGAGGACGAAGAAAACCTTGTGCTGATGGCCGAGATCATCACGCAGGCCAAGGCCCGCAAAATCAAGGTCATCCTGATAGCCGAAGACATGACACCTGCCTCGTTGCACACTCTGCTGCGCAAGGGCGCGGACGAGTTTGTTCCCTACCCTCTGCCGGAAAACGAACTGGAGCTGGCCATCTCGCGCGTTCAGACCGAACCCGAGCCCGAGAACGTCGAGGCCGCGGCACCGGCATTGCCCGCAGGTGCCAGCAAAGACGGCGCTGTGATCGTTGTGCACGGCCTTGCCGGTGGCACGGGTGCGACAACATTGGCAACCAATCTGGCATGGGAACTGGCAATCCTTGATAAAAAAGGACAGGCGGCACCGTCCGTTTGCCTGCTTGATCTGGATCTGCAATTCGGATCGGTATCGACCTATCTGGATCTGGCGCGCCGCGAAGCGGTCTACGAGATGATGTCGGACACCGAAAACATGGACGACGAAACATTCGGCCAGTCGCTGGTAACATATAACGACAAACTGCACGTTCTCACCGCCCCTGCGGACATGCTGCCGCTGGATCTGGTCTCGCCCGAGGACATCGGGCGCGTCATTGAAATGGCGCGCACGCACTTCGACTATGTGGTCGTGGATATGCCTTCGACGCTGGTGCAATGGACCGAAACGGTTTTGCATGCCGCGCATATTTATTTCGCGACCATCGAACTGGATATGCGGTCGGCGCAAAACACGCTGCGTTTCAAGCGCGCCCTGCAATCCGAAGAACTGCCTGCGGAAAAGCTGCGTTATGTGCTGAACCGCGCGCCGAAATTTACCGATCTCAGCGGCAAGGGTCGGGTGAAACGCATGGCTGAAAGCCTTGAGGTGGCGATTGAAGTGTCGCTGCCAGATGGCGGCAAACCGATCACCCAAGGCGCGGATCATGGCCTGCCGTTGGCCACATCCGCAGCAAAAAACCCGCTGCGCCGTGAAATTGCCAAATTGGCAGCGTCTATACATGAAACAAAATCCGATGAGTCCAAAGCGGCCTGATCTGTAACCGGGGGAAGCCCATGTTTTCCAA
Organism: Pseudosulfitobacter pseudonitzschiae; assembly: GCF_002222635.1. Taxonomy (NCBI): domain Bacteria; kingdom Pseudomonadati; phylum Pseudomonadota; class Alphaproteobacteria; order Rhodobacterales; family Roseobacteraceae; genus Pseudosulfitobacter; species Pseudosulfitobacter pseudonitzschiae. The sequence continues at coordinate 2,219,266 of NZ_CP022415.1, forward strand.
ATATAAAAAACCTGCGCCGACCGCGCCCGAAGCAGCCGCTGCCAAAGCGGCGCCAGTCGCCAAGGTCACACGGATACCACAGACCACAGCCAAGCCTGACCCGACCCGCGTTGCACGTCGCACCAATATGGTGACTGCAACGGTGGCCCCCATCGAAAAAGAACGCAAACGCAAAGAGCGTATGGGCGAGATCAAGCTGGATCTGCACCGCGCGCTGTTGGACAGCCTGAATCTGGCCGCGCTGGAAACCGCGTCGGAACAGGATCTGCGCCACGAAATCGGTGCCATCGCCGCAGAATTTTTGCAAGAGCGTAGCATCGTTTTGAACCGCGACGAACGGCAGACCCTGAATCAAGAGCTTTACGACGAAGTCAAAGGGCTCGGCCCGCTCGAAACACTTTTGAAAGACGACTCTGTCAACGATATTCTGGTCAACGGCCCGCAGCAGATTTTTGTCGAACGCGATGGCAAGCTTCAACTGACCGACGTCACCTTTAAAGACGAACGCCACCTGCTGCGTATCATCGACAAGATCGTTTCGGCGGTTGGTCGGCGCGTCGATGAAAGCAACCCGTATGTTGACGCCCGTCTGAAAGACGGCTCGCGCTTTAACGCGATGGTGCCCCCCATCGCGGTGGATGGCAGTTTGGTGTCGATCCGGAAATTCAAAAAGGACAAGCTAGGCATCGACGATCTGGTTGATTTCGGCGCGTTCACCGAAGAGATGGCCGCCTACCTTCAGGCGGCGGTCGCCACCCGCCTGAACATCATCGTTTCCGGTGGTACAGGCTCGGGTAAAACAACCACGCTGAACGCTCTGTCGTCCTTCATCGACAATTCCGAACGTATCCTGACCATCGAGGATACGGCAGAACTTCAACTGCAACAGACCCACGTGGGCCGGATGGAAAGCCGCCCGCCCAACGTCGAAGGCAAAGGCGAGGTTTCCCCCCGCGACTGTCTGAAAAACGCCCTTCGGATGCGACCCGACCGCATCATCGTTGGTGAGACACGCGGCGAGGAAGTGATCGACATGTTGCAGGCCATGAACACCGGCCACGACGGCTCGATGACCACGATCCACGCCAACAGCGCGCGCGATGGCGTGTCGCGCCTGGAAAACATGATTGCGATGGCAGGTATCGAAATGCCCCTCAAGGCCGTGCGCAGCCAGATTTCATCGGCTGTGAATCTGATCGTTCAGGCCTCGCGTTTGCAAGACGGCTCACGCCGGATGACCTCAATCACCGAGATTACCGGCATGGAAGGCGACGTGATTTCCATGCAGGAAATCTTTCGCTACCAGCGCGTCGGCCTGACGCCCGAGAACAAGATCATCGGACATTTCACCGCGACAGGCGTGCGTTCGCACTATGCCGAACGCTTCCGGATGTGGGGCTATGACCTGCCTTCGTCCATCTACGAACCCATCGCAGCCCAATAAGGAATGACGACATGAGCGCAGAACCCATCATCTACGGCCTGATCTTTGTCGGCGTCCTTGTTCTGGTCGAGGGCCTGTATCTCGTGGCCTTTGGCAAGTCGATTTCGCTGAATTCACGCGTAAACCGCCGCCTTGACATGTTGAACAAGGGCGGTCGGCGCGAAGAAGTGCTGGACCAATTGCGCAAGGAAATGCAGCAGCACATGAACGCCAAATCGATCCCGCTGTATTCGCTTCTGGCGGAAAAGGCGCAAAAGGCAGCAATTGCCTTTAGCCCGAAACAGCTGATCGGGGTGATGGCCGGCCTTGCGATTGTGGCCTTTATGGGCCTGACCATCGGCACCGAAACCGAGCCACCCGTGCGCATCTTGCTGTCTATCGTCATCGGCGTCGGCGCGGTCTATTTCTGGGTCTCGACCAAGGCCAACAAACGTCTGTCCATGATCGAAGAGCAACTGCCCGACGCAGTTGAACTGATGGTGCGGTCGCTGCGCGTGGGGCACCCTTTCAGTTCCGCCATCCAGATCGTATCAAAAGAGGTCAAGGATCCGCTGGCGTCGGAATTCGGCGTGATCGCAGACGAAAGCGCCTATGGCCGCGATGTGGGCGAGGCGTTGAAAGATATGGCCGAACGTCTGGACATGCAGGATTTGCGCTTTCTCGCCGTGGCCGTGACCATTCAACAGCAATCGGGTGGTAACCTTGCCGAAATCCTCGCCGGTCTGGCGCAGGTGATCCGCGCCCGCTTCCGTCTGTTCCGCCGCGTCAAGGCGATCACCGCCGAGGCGAAATGGTCGGGCAAGTTCCTGTCCGCCTTCCCCCTTCTGGCGTTGGTCGTGATCCAGCTTGGCGACCCTCACTACTATGACGAAGTGCGCGATCACCCCTATTTCATTCCCGCCTGCTTTGCCGTGGGCATCTTCTTGACCGTCAACCTTTTTGTCATGCGCGCTTTGACTGACATCAAGGTATAAGGAAGCAATACCGTGGATATGTTTACACCGATTCAAACGGCCATCACCGATACTCTGGGCCCCCTTGGTCCAATCATCATCGCCGGTGTGTTGGGTCTGATGCTGGTCATCTTCACCGTGGTGATGATGCTGCGCCAACCCGAAGATCCCATGACCAAACTGAAACGTCAGGTTCGGGCCCCCGGTGGCAACGCCCCGCGCGAAAAACTGCGACAGGGCGGGCACAACGAACAGCTTGACCGCTTTGCAGGCTTTCTTGAACCAAAAGACGTGGCCGAGCTGAGCAAACGCCAGTTGATGCTGACGCAAGCGGGCTATCAGTCACGCGATGCGGTGCGGATTTTCCACTTTGCCCAATTTGCGCTGGGGATCACCGGCCTGATCTTGGGCGTGATCTATGTCAACGTTCTGAATGCCGACGTCGAGATGACCACCAACAAGATGGCCATGTGGACATTGGGACCGGGCGGGATCGGGTATTACCTGCCGCAATACTGGGTCACCCGCCGCGTCGAAGCCCGCAAGGAACAGATCACACGCGGCTTTCCCGATGCGCTGGACATGATGCTGGTCTGCGTCGAAGCCGGTCAATCGCTGGACCAGTCCATCGTGCGCGTGGCCCGCGAATTGCGCGCCTCTTATCCCGCGCTGGCCGATGAATTCGAAATCGTCGCCTACGAGATGAAGGCCGGCAAGGACAAGGAAACAGTCCTGAACGACATGGGCGAACGCTGTGGTGTGCAGGATGTGTCCAGCTTTACGACGGTGTTGGTGCAATCTGCCAGCTTCGGTACGTCCATCGCCGAAGCCTTGCGGGTCTATGCCTCCGAAATGCGGGACAAACGTGTGATGCGCGCCGAAGAAGCCGCAAACAAGTTGCCAACGAAGATGACCCTTGCCACAATGATGCTCACCGTGCCGCCGCTGCTGATCATTCTGGTTGGTCCTTCGGTGCACGGCATCACCCAATTGGGCAACATGAGCAGATAACCCTATGAGATCAGCCACCAAAGCGGCCCTTGTTGCTGCTCTTATGGCTCACGGATTGGCCGCCTGTTCATCGGGCGGCCTTTCGGCATCTTCGGACGGCGTTTACGCCCCCGGCGTGGACACCAGCAAACAGGCCGTCGACGGGATCGAGGTCGGCCACCGTCTGATTGCAGCGGGCGAATTCGAACTGGCAATCAAGGCCTTTACCCGCGCCGCACTGGACGAAGGCATGAACGCCGAAATCCTCTCGGGTCTGGGCACCGCCAATCTGGGTCTGGGCCGTCTGGGACAGGCAGAAAAGCTATTGCGCAGGGCCACAGCCGAATACGACGCATGGCCTGAAATCTACAACAATCTGGGCGTTGTTCTGATGGAAAGCGGCCAAACCGCAGAAGCCGAGCAGATTTTCCGCAAAGCCTATGCGTTGGATGACGGAGAAAGCACACTCATCAGGGATAATCTGCGCTTAGCACTCGCAAAAACGGAAAATTCTGTTACGGTAGAGCCAGAAAATAACAATTATAAATTGGTGCGGCGCGGCAGCAGTGATTACCTGATCCGGCCAGCATCATGATCGAGGCAGCAGTAAAGGACGCAATAAATGCGCCACCCCATCCTTGTTTCCGCCTGTATTGCAGGCGCAATGGTTCTGTCCGCTTGTGAACAGAAAAGCGGCGATGCAGCCGTGCAACGTGCATTTCAGGACGTAAACGTCGTAGATGAAAGCAACCTGAACGACGTGATGCTGACCGTGGCCGACCCCAACGAGGCGGTCGCCTATTTCCAACGCAGCGCTGCCAGTGACCCCAGCCGCATCGACCTGCAACGCGGGTTGGCCAGTTCTCTGGTCCGCGCCAAGCGCACGACCGAAGCGGCCACAGCCTATGGCAAAGTGGTTAAAATGGACGGGTCCACAGCCGACGATCAGGTGGATTATGCCGACGCGCTGATCCGCTCGGGTGACTGGGCCAATGCCGAAAAGGTTCTTGATAGCGTCGCGCCCACTCACGAGACATTCAAACGCTACCGGCTTGAAGCGATGGTGGCCGACAGCAATCAGGAATGGAAAAAGGCCGACAGTTTCTACGAGATAGCCGTGGGCCTGACGACGCAGCCTGCCGGAGTGATGAACAACTGGGGCTATTCCAAGCTTACACGCGGCGACTACACCGACGCCGAGCGGCTGTTCGGCGAGGCGATCCGTCAGGATCCGTCGCTGTTCACCGCCAAGAACAACATGATCCTCGCGCGGGGTGCGCAACGTGATTACAGCCTGCCCGTGATCCCGATGGATCAGGTCGAGCGCGCGCAACTGCTGCACACGCTGGCCTTGTCGGCGATCAAACAAGGTGATGTTGAAACAGGCAAGGGCCTGCTCCGCGATGCCATCGAGACGCATCCCCAGCACTTCGAGGCCGCCGTTCGTTCATTGCAGGCGTTGGAAAACAACGTCTCCAACGGGTAGCCCCGTGGCAATCTCGGCCTGGTCCGCGTGGTGGTTCCTGCCCTTCGTACTGCCATTGTGCTTTTACGTGGCGTTCACCGACATGCGCGAAATGCGCATTACAAACCAGTCGGTTATCGCCCTTGTCATGGTGTTCTTGCTGGTCGGCCTGATCGCGCTTCCCTTTGATCAATACCTGTGGCGGCTGGCGCAACTGGTGAGCGTCCTGCTGGTGACCATCGCGCTGAATGCAGCGGGTGTAATGGGCGCAGGCGATTCCAAATTTATTGCCGCTGCAGCGCCTTTTGTGGCCTTGGGCGATGTGCGTTTCGTGATCGCGCTCTATGCGGCCAACCTGCTGGCGGCCTATGCCACGCACCGTCTGGCCAAGCACAGCCCCCTGCAACGCGTGGCCCCCCACTGGATCAGCTGGAACCAGGGCAAGAAATTCCCGATGGGCTTTGCGCTTGGCGGCACACTTGCCTTCTATCTCGGGCTCGGGGCGGTTTTTGGCAGCTGATTGCGCGCACCGATAACGTCTTAAAGGTATCGCCACATTATTGGCCCAAATTCACGTTATTGCAGATCTCACGCAGATAACAGACAGGCACCGATCGATGACCATGCAGCAAACGTCCGTGATGGCTCCCCCCGCACCCAAGCGGCTGGAAGAGATGAAATTGCCCGTCGTCATGATGCGCGACATCCTGTTGAAAACCATGTTCCGCAAAAGTCTGGACATGGTCACCGATCTGGCACCTGCGCTGTGCCTGCCCATTCCCGTCACCCAAGAGCTGATCGACATGGGCCGCGACCAGCGCCTGATCGAGGCAACAGGCACGTTGAACGCCAACAACGGCAGCGAAATGGGCTATCAGTTGACCGACGCCGGCAAGGCGCGCGCGCTGGATGCGCTCAAGCAGTCAGAGTATTTCGGCGCGATGCCGGTGCCGCTGGCCGTCTACCGCGAACAGGTCGAACGCCAGTCGATCCGCAACATCATGGTCAGCCGCGCCCAGTTGACCAATGCCATGGGCCATCTGGTGCTGCCCGACAGCCTGCTGGACCATCTGGGCCCCGCCGTCAGCGCCGGTCGCTCGATCCTGATGTACGGCCCCCCCGGCAACGGCAAATCCTCGATCTCGAACGGCATCCGCGACGCTTTGGGCGACTGGGTCTATGTGCCGCGCGCCATCGAATACGCAGGGCAAGTGATCACCGTCTATGACCCCATCGTGCATGTTATCGCCGAAGAACAGGTGGACGACCCCAATTCCCTGCGCCGCGTCACCCGTTTCGACCGCCGCTATGTATGCTGCGAACGGCCCACGGTGATTACCGGCGGCGAGCTGTCGCTTGATATGCTCGATCTGGTCTTCAACCCCGTAGCGCGCACCTATCAGGCACCGCTACAGCTGAAATCTACCGGTGGTATCTTCATCGTCGACGACCTTGGCAGACAGGCTGAATCACCGCAAAGTCTGGTCAACCGCTGGATCGTCCCGCTGGAAGAAAGCAAGGACATCCTGTCATTGCAATCGGGCGAAAAGTTCGAAGTACCCTTTGACACGCTGGTGATCTTTTCGACCAACTTCCACCCCAACGAAATCTTCGATCAGGCGGCCCTGCGCCGGATTTTCTTCAAGATCAAGATCGACGGTCCCAATCAGGCCAACTTCCTCAAGATTTTCGCAATGGTCGCCCGCAAGAAAAACATGGCATTGGACGAGCCTTCGCTGGTCCATCTTCTCAAGGTGAAATACCCCACCATCGGCAATGTCTATGCCAACTACCAGCCGGTGTTCCTGATCGACCAGATGATCGCAATCTGCGACTTCGAAGGCATCCCTTACAAAATGTCTCCCCAGTTGATCGACCGTGCATGGTCCAACATGTTCGTCAAAGACGAAGTCATCGTAAAGTAACCCTTCATCTTGCCAGATAAACTCCGGGGAAAGGCCAAAGGCCGGGGGCAGAGCCCCCAACACCACTGGCCCCCCCGCCCGCATCCGCTACAGTGCGCGGCATGACACACCTGCCCCCCCTTTTCGCCGACTGGTTCGCCGCCAAAGGCTGGCAAATCCACCCACACCAGCAGGATATGCTAGACCGTGCAGAGGCGCCCGCCCTACTGCTGATCGCGCCCACGGGCGGGGGCAAAACGTTGGCAGGGTTCCTGCCCACGCTGGTCGATCTGGCCAGCCAGCCGCACGCGGGTCTGCACACGCTCTATGTTTCTCCGCTCAAGGCGCTGGCCGCCGACATCAAACGCAACTTGACCACGCCGGTGACCGAGATGACCCTGCCTGTGCGCATCGAGGACCGCACCGGCGACACCACAGCCACCCAAAAACGCCGCCAGCGCGCCGATCCGCCCCATATCCTGCTAACCACACCTGAATCGCTGGCCCTGCTGACCAGCTATCCCGACGCGCCGCACATCTTCAAAGGGTTAAAGCGGGTCATCGTCGACGAGATTCACGCACTGGCCGAAAGCAAACGCGGCGACCAGTTGATGCTGGCGCTGGGGCGGCTGCAAACCCTGTGCCCCGATCTCAAACGTGTTGGCCTGTCCGCCACGGTTGAAGACCCTGCCGCCATCGCCCACAGCCTCGCCTGTCATCCCGACCCTTGCGAAATACTTCAGGCCGACCCCGGACCTGCCCCCGACATTGCCATGCTGACCACCGACGCCGCGCCGCCGTGGTCCGGTGGCGGCGCCAGATACGCCATCCCTGCCGTGCTTGATCTGGTCCGCCAGCACAAGACCACGCTGATCTTTCACAACACCCGCGCGCAGGCCGAGATCTTCTTTCACAACCTGTGGCTTGCCAACGAAGACAGCCTGCCCATCGGCATCCATCACGGATCACTTGACCGCGCCCAGCGGCAAAAGGTCGAGGCTGCGATAGTCGCGGGGCAACTGCGCGCCATCGTGTGCACTGGCACGCTGGATCTGGGCATCGACTGGGGCGACGTCGACCTGATCATCCAGATCGGCGCGCCCAAGAATGTCAAACGGCTGGTCCAGCGTATCGGCCGTGCCAACCACCGCTACAACGCACCCTCCAAGGCCCGCCTTGTGCCCGCCAACCGCTTCGAGGTGGTCGAATGCGTGGCTGCCATCGATGCGGCGTTGGCAGGCGACCTTGACGGAGACCCACGCGGCCCCGGCCCCCGCGATGTGCTGTGCCAACACATCCTGATTACCGCCGCCGCAGGCTCTTTTGATGCGGATGCACTCTTTGCCGAGATCACCACCGTTGGCGCCTACAGCACCCTGACGCGCGCCGGTTTCGACGCCTGTCTCGATTTCGTGGCTACCGGCGGTTATGCCCTGCGCGGTTACGACCAGTGGCAGCGGTTGAAACAGGCCCCCGACGGCACATGGGCCTTGCGCGACCCGCGCGGCGACCGGCGCATCCGCATGAACATCGGCACCATTCAGGACACCGACACGCTCAAGGTGCGCATGAAGAACACGCGCGGAGGCAAACCTTTGGGCGAGATCGAAGAAGCCTTTGCCGCCACTCTGACACCCGGCGATACCTTCCTGATCGGCGGCCGCATCGTGCGCTACGACTCGCTGCGCGAAATGACTGTACAAGTCACCCGCGACGCCGCGAAGAAACCGAAAATCGCCACCTTCATGGGTACCAAATTCGCCACCTCCACCCAGCTTAGCCAGCGCATCCTGCGCTTGTTTCAGCAGGAGATTTGGCCCGACTTTCCCGCGCACACCGCCGACTGGCTCGCCCTGCAACGCAGGGTCAGCCGTCTGCCCGAACCCGACCGCCTACTGATCGAGTGTTTTCCCCACGACGGGCGCACCCATCACGCAATTTATGGCTTTGCCGGTCGCAATGCGATGCAAACACTGGGCCTGTTGCTGACCAAACGGATGGAGGAGTTGGGCCTCGACCCGCTGGGTTTTCTGGCGACCGACTATGCCACGCTGATCTGGGGGCTGGAGCCGATCACCGACCCCGCGCCGCTGTTCGACATCGACGCCCTGCGCGACGGGCTTGATCGCTGGCTGGCCGGCAACGCAGTGATGAAACGCACGTTCCGCGCCTCGGCCACCATCGCAGGGTTGATCGACCGAAACACGCCAACCGCCCGCAAATCGGGCCGTCAGGCGTCATTCTCGTCCGACATCCTCTATGACACGCTGGCCAAATACGACCCCAACCATCTGATGCTGCAAATCACTCGCGAAGAGGCCATGCGCGGCCTTGTCGATTTCGGCCGGATCGAAGACATGGCCCGCCGCATCGGCCCCCGCGTCGACCTGATCACGCTCGACCGCCTGACACCTCTGGCCGCCCCCCTGATGCTTGAAACGGGCCGCGTACCCGTCCAAGGCATGGCCGAAGAACGCCTGCTTGCCGAGGAAGCCGCCCGCCTGATGGCAACCGCTGGCCTGCCGCCACCCTGATTTCCACTTTCGCCAGCCCCGATCACCCGCTATGAACAAATCATGAACGGTTGCGAAATCACCCTCCACGGCGCACGCCTTACCACGCTCGGCTCTGGCGCGCTGTGGTGGGCAGACCAAAGCCTGCTGTGCGTCTCCGACCTGCACCTGTGCAAATCCGAACGCATGGCGCGGCGTGGTGGTCCCAACCTGCCCCCCTACGAAACACGCGACACACTGACCCGTCTGGCGGCGGATCTGGACCACACACAGGCCCGTACGGTGGTGTGTCTGGGTGACAGCTTTGACGACCTGCAAGCCGCACAATCGCTTCTGGAGGAAGACCGTTTGTGGATCACCCGCCTGCAAGCAGGCCGCCACTGGGTCTGGATCGAAGGCAACCACGATCCCGGACCCATCGACGTCGGCGGCAGCCATCTGGCCGAGCTTTTTGTCCCACCGCTGACCTTTCGTCACATCGCGACGCACGGCACGTCCGGTGAAATATCGGGGCACTACCATCCCAAGGTCACCCTGCCCACGCGCGGGCGCAGAATCTCGCGGCCTGCTTTTCTTGTGGATAACGACAGGCTGATCATGCCCGCCTATGGCACCTACACCGGCGGCCTGCGCAGCCACGACGGGGTTCTAGCCAGCCTGATGCAGCCCGACGCCTCGGCGATCCTGACCGGCGCTGTGCCCACGCGCATCCCGATGCCGCGTCTATAGAACGCCAACGGCCTCAAGCTCGGGTTGGTATTTGCGGCTGACCGGCACCATATCGCCATTGGTCAGCACCAGCGACGGGCGCCCGTTGCGCACTTGGGTCTCGGCAACCGCCGCCCGCGCAACCCAATGCGACCGGTGGGTGCAATAACCCTCGACCAGATCCATTTCCTTGACCGCATCGGAAAACCGCATCCGCAGTTCGAACCGCTGGTCAGCGGTGACCACATGCACCACGTGTCCGTCCGCCGACAGCCGCAGCACAGCATGGTCCGCATCGTCCGGCAACCGGCGCAGCAGTCGGGCCTCTACGGAGGGCGGCACTTCTGCGGCGGGCATGTGCTTTGGCAGCTTGGACAGGCAGAACCGCAGGATGCTGACCATCACACAGATCGCGAGAATTTTTGCCGCCATTGGCCAAAAGGCAAGCTTTCCAACCCCTCCCATCCTGAACAGAGACTCTGTCCAGACATGCAAGACCGGCGCAAAAATTGCTGTGATGACCACCAGAGTAACGGGTTCGCGTGCAACAAAAGGCAGGTCGCCCAGCCAGCGCGCAGCCAACCTGCGCACAGTGCGTGCCACAGCAATCCCGCCGCAGATCGCCGCGCTCCAATACCCCAGTCTCGTCAGGAAACCGCCATGAAAATAAGTACCGAACGGCCCCGTCATTGCTGCAATGAGCACTATGACAACAACAATCATCGCATAAATGCCGGACTCGGAAGACGCGAGGTACGCCGCCCTTTTGCGCAATATGGAAATGGTATGGCCCACGTGGCAGTCGCCCAACACACTTAATCAAAGATTCACTCTATACGTGTCTCTTTACCGAAAAAGCGCGGATATTCAACAGCTAACGCGATCACACCTCTGCGCGACCAAAGGTGTGGCAACAAGGCCAACGGCGGACAAGGATGCCTCCCCGGCCCGCCACCGGCAAGGGCTTCAGACCGTCAGCCCCTCGGGGGCTGGCAACCCGTTGGCACGGCAGCAGGCGGTGACCGTATTGGCCAACAGGCACGCAATCGTCATCGGGCCCACGCCCCCCGGAACCGGTGTGATCGCCCCGGCCACTTTGGCGCAACTGTCATAATCAACATCACCCACCAACCGCGTGCCCCCCTCGGGCCTGTCGATGCGGTTGATGCCCACGTCGATCACCGTCGCACCGGGTTTGATCCAGCCACCGGGCACCATCTGTGCACGGCCCACTGCAGCCACCACAATATCGGCACGGCGCACCACATCGGGCAGGTCTTTGGTGCGCGAATGGGCAATCGTGACAGTGCAACTGTCACCCAGCAACAACTGCGCCATCGGTTTACCGACAATGTTGCTGCGCCCGATCACCACGGCATCCATGCCCGACAGCGATCCGTGGTGGTCGCGCAACATCATCAAACATCCCAGCGGCGTACAGGGCACCATGCTGTCCTGTCCGGTGCCCAACAGGCCGACATTTGAAATATGAAACCCGTCCACATCCTTGGCGGGGTCAATGCTGTTGATAACCAGATCTTCGTCCAGATGATCAGGAAGCGGCAATTGCACAAGGATTCCATGAATTTCCGGATCGTTGTTCAACTTCTGGATCAACGCCAGAAGATCCGCTTCGGCAGTGTCCACATCCAGCTTATGCTCGACACTTTTCATACCAACCTCAAGGGTCATCTTTCCCTTGGAGCGCACATAGACCTGACTGGCCGGATCTTCACCCACCAGCACGACCGCCAGTCCCGGCGTGATCCCGTGATCATTCTTCAGCGCCGCCACATGGGTGGCCACCTGCCCCCGCACTCTGGCCGCAAAAGCCTTGCCATCAATTACAGTCGCCGCCATCGGAACGTCCTTTTCTTTTGGTCATAAATATCCCCGCCGGAGGCAGGAGCAGCCGCAAGGTTGCGACCGGGCCAAGCGGGGGCTTGATGCCCCCGAGATCCGGCCCTTCGAATTCAGAACAGCCCTTCGATCTGGCCATCCCCGTTCAATATAATCGTTTCAGCCGACGGTCTGCGCGGCAGGCCCGGCATGGTCATGATTTCACCGCAGACCGCCACCACAAAACCGGCCCCCGCGCTCAGCCGCACCTCACGCACCGGCACCGTATGCCCCGTGGGCGCACCGCGCTGCGTTGGATCGGTCGAGAACGAATATTGCGTCTTTGCCATGCAGACCGGAAGGTTGCCATAGCCCTGGTCCTCCCAATCCTTCAACTGGTTCAGAATCTTCTGATTCATCACCGCCTCGTCTGCGCGATATATCTTTTTGCAGATGGTCTGGATTTTTTCGGCCAGCGGCATGTCATCAGGATAGATCGGGGCAAAATTTGCCGTGTCCGCATCGGCAATTTCGGCCACGCGGGTCGCCAGCGCCTCCGAGCCTTCGCTGCCCAGTTCCCAATGCCGCGACAGGATCGCCTCGGCACCCATGCTGGCAACAAAATCCTTGATCGCCTGCACTTCGGCGTCCGTGTCCGTGACAAAATGGTTGATCGCGACGACAACTGGCACACCAAAGGATTTCAGGTTTTCGATATGTCGTCCAAGGTTTGAACACCCTTTTTCAACAGCCTCGACGCTTTCGGTGCCCAGATCGGCCTTGGCCACACCGCCGTTCATCTTCATCGCACGCACCGTGGCCACGCAAACCACCACCGATGGCGCCAGCCCCGCTTTGCGGCACTTGATGTTCATGAACTTCTCGGCCCCCAGATCGGCCCCAAAACCAGCCTCGGTCACCACGTAATCGGCCAGTTTCAGTGCCGTTTTGGTGGCAATGACCGAATTGCAGCCATGCGCGATATTGGCAAAAGGACCGCCATGGACAAAGGCAGGGTTATTCTCGAGCGTTTGCACCAGATTGGGCTGCATCGCGTCTTTCAGCAGCACCGTCATCGCACCATCCGCCTTCAGGTCGCGGGCAAACACCGGCGTGCGGTCGCGCCGGTAGGCCACGATCATGTCACCCAATCGTTTTTGCAGGTCATTCAGATCGTTGGACAGACACAAGATCGCCATGACTTCGGAAGCCACGGTAATGTCAAAGCCCCCCTCGCGCGGGAAACCGTTGGCGACGCCGCCAAGGCTGACGTTGATCTGGCGCAGGGCGCGGTCGTTCATATCCACCACACGCCGCCAGACCACGCGGCGCACGTCGATGTCCAACTCGTTGCCCCAATAAATATGGTTGTCAATCAACGCCGAAAGCAGGGAATGGGCGCTGGTGACGGCATGGAAATCGCCGGTGAAATGCAGGTTCATCTCTTCCATCGGCACGATCTGCGCATAGCCGCCGCCTGCCGCCCCGCCCTTCATGCCAAAGTTCGGACCCAGCGAGGCCTCGCGGATGCAGATGCAGGCATTCTTGCCGATGCGGTTCAGACCGTCGCCCAGCCCCACGGTCGTCGTGGTCTTGCCCTCGCCCGCTGGCGTGGGATTGATCGCGGTCACAAGGATCAGCTTACCATTGGCGCGGTCCTGCACACCGTCGATAAAACTTTGGCTGACCTTTGCCTTGTCGTGGCCATAGGGCAGCAAATCGTCGGGCGGGATGCCCAGAACGGCGCCAATCTCCTGAATTTTCAGTTTGCTGGCCTCGCGTGCAATCTGAATGTCGGTTTTATGGGCCATGAATGTCTCCTCCCGAGCGCGACCACGCAGCGGGTGCTGCGGTATTGCCCTAATGCATACAGGCCGGACCAGCCCCCGCAACGGGGCGTTTCCGACATTTTGCGCACCTGCACCGTCCAGATGCGCCTCAATCGTTTCTTTTCGGAAACCAAAGACCTAGCGGCGGGCCTCGGCCAGATGCTTCCAGACCGGCTGGTCGGGAATATGCAGCACCAATGTGTCACCCACCGCAAAGGAACCTGCACGCTCGACCCAACCTGTCACCCCGCGCAAGTTGCGCGCGGCGGGTTTGAACCGTTTACCGAATCCCGGCATCTGCGTCTCGATCTCGCGGCCTGGCAGGATGCAGGGGCGGTTTTCCATATCCACCACCAGCGTCGCACCGCTTGGCCCCTGCAAGCGTGAAGACGGCGGGATATGGCTGAAATCGGGGATGCCTTCGACGATCATCGACGCACCCAGCAGCGCGGGGTCAATCGCGTCCACGCCCATCTTTTGCGCGATCTGCGCCAGTTCCTCGGCCGACAGAATCGTCACCTGACGTGCATTGCCAATCTCGGTGCCCTTGGGGTGCTGCGATGTCACACGGCTGCATGACGGGCGGGAAAAGCCGCTGTGAACCTCGCCTTCGAAACCCTCCAGCGTGACGGCCACGCTTTCCAGCGGCTCCGAACGTAGGGCCCCTGCAATGCTGCTGTCTGCGGGGTTTGTATTACGCCCCAACCATGTGATGCGGGCGGTGAACGACGTAGGTATAAGCGCGGGCATAAGCGGATGGCCTTTTTGCTGGCGACGGCTGGCGGGTTCGGGCGCAATCTGGCCCGCAAGCGGACAAAAGAAAAGACCCGTCAGTTGCTATTTATCCGCTTGGCATTGTCACGATGATCGCACCGCGATCAGTTGCAACCACCGTATGTTCGTACTGCACCACCGGCGCACGCGGCGCACTGTAAAGCGTCCATCCGTCGTCGCCGTCATCGGCCCACTGGCCGCCAGTGGACAGGAACGGCTCGACCGTCAGTACAAGCCCCTTGTTGATCCGGCGTTTGTCATGGCGATTGGGCCATGTGGCGATCTCTTCGGGGTATTCGTGCAAGGACCGGCCCACGCCGTGACTGGCAAGATTGCGGATCAGCGTATAGCCGCGCCCCGAGGCAAAGCGCCCGATGGCGTTGCCGATGCCTGCCAGCGGCTTGTTGCTGCCCACTTGCGCAATGCCGATCTGCATGGCGCGCCTGCCGTCGCGGCACAGGCGGGTCAGATCACTTTTGACAGGTGGCACCTGAAAGCTTGCGCCTGTATCCGCAAAAAATCCGTTCTTTGATGCCGACACGTCGATGTTAACCAGATCTCCCGCCGCAATGGCTCGCGCAGAAGGGATACCGTGGGCTATTTCTTCGTTCACGCTGATGCAGGTTGTTCCCGGAAAGTCATAGCACGCCTGCGGAGCAGATACGGCCCCCGCGTGCTCAAGAAAGACGCGGCCAATGTCATCCAGTTCACGCGTTGTCATGCCCGGCTCGATCGCCTTTGCCATTGCCTGCAGGGTGTCAGCGACGATCCTGCCGATTGCTTTCAGGCCCTCAAGTTCGCCCTGTTTTGTAATCGTCATCTGTCTGGTTCCTTGATGTCATGTTCTGGCGCAATTCCACGGTCGCCTTACAGCAAAAAGCCCCGCCGGTGCGGGGCCTTAAGTTTTGTTCTGCCTTGCCCTGACCGTCTTGGATCAGGTCGGTTCCGGCTCCATGCCACCCTCGGACGAAGGTGTTTTTTTCTTCGCCTTGGCCTTGGGAATGGCGGTCAGGCTGGGTTTCTCTTCCACAGCGGCAGACCCGCCTTCGTCATCACTACCCGGTACGGGCGGATCACCGTTCATCACACGTTTGATTTCATCACCGGTCAGCGTTTCATATTCCAGCAAACCTTGGGCCAGACGTTCGAATTCAACGTTCTTTTCCTTGATGATCTTGGCCGCCCAGTCATAGCCGTCCTGAATGAACGTGCGCACTTCCTGTTCGACGGTTTCCTTGGTGTTGGCCGAGACCGAGAAGCCTGCGGTTGCACCTTGGTAGCCCTGGGCCGCTTCGGAATAATCGATGTTGCCGACCTTGTCCGACATGCCCCATTGCAGCACCATCGCACGGGCCAGCGCACTGGCCTGCTGAATGTCGCCTGCGGGCCCGTTCGACACCGATTCCTCGCCGTATTTGATGATCTCGGCGGCTTTGCCCGCCATTGTCATCGCCAGACGCTGTTTGCACTCGTCCTTGAACATATTCAGACGGTCCATTTCGGGCAGGCTCATCACCATACCAAGCGCACCGCCGCGCGGAATGATCGTGGCCTTATAGACCGGGTCGCACTTGGGCAGGGTCATCCCCACCAGCGCGTGACCGGCCTCGTGATAGGCGGTCATTTCCTTTTGCTCGGGCGTCATCACCATGCTGCGTCGCTCCGGGCCCATCATGACTTTGTCCTTGGCAGATTCGAAATCGATCATGGTCACGAACCGGCGGCCCACACGGGCGGCCATCAGCGCCGCTTCGTTCACAAGGTTCGCCAGATCCGCACCCGAGAAACCGGGGGTGCCGCGTGCGATGATACGCAGATCGACATCAGGCCCCAGCGGCGTCTTGCGCGCATGAACGTTCAGGATTTTCTCGCGACCTTTGATGTCGGGGTTGGGCACGGTTACCTGACGGTCAAAACGACCCGGACGCAGCAGCGCTGGGTCCAGCACGTCGCGGCGGTTGGTCGCGGCCAGAATGATAACGCCTTCGTTCGCCTCGAAACCGTCCATTTCAACCAGCAACTGGTTCAACGTCTGTTCGCGTTCGTCATTGCCACCGCCATAACCGGCACCACGATGACGACCCACGGCATCGATTTCGTCGATGAACACGATGCAAGGCGCGTTTTTCTTGGCCTGTTCAAACATGTCACGCACACGGCTTGCGCCGACGCCGACGAACATTTCAACAAAGTCCGAACCGGATATGGTGAAGAACGGCACACCCGCCTCGCCCGCAATCGCGCGCGCCAGCAGTGTTTTACCCGTGCCCGGAGGGCCCACCAACAACGCACCTTTAGGAATCTTGCCACCCAAACGGCTGAATTTCTGCGGGTTGCGCAGGAACTCCACGATCTCTTCCAGTTCTTCCTTGGCCTCGTCGATGCCTGCGACATCGTCAAAGGTGACGCGACCCGACTTTTCGGTCAGCATCTTGGCCTTGGACTTGCCAAAGCCCATCGCCCCGCCTTTGCCGCCACCCTGCATCCGGTTCATGAAATAAATCCAGACACCGATCAGCAGCAGGAACGGCAGCAGCGTCATCAGGAATGACTGAAGCCCCGATTGCTGTTGTTGCTCGGCTTTCACCGGCACATTGTTCGAAATCAACAAATTCGTGACCTCGGCGTCTGCCGGTTTGATGGTCACATAGTCGATCTCGCCTTCGCGAAAGCGTACCTGCTCTCCGTCCAGTGTCACGCTGGTGACCTTGCCGGTCTCAACCGACTGAACGAATTCGGAATAGCTGATTTCGCGGCTCTGCAAATTGCTGCCTGTACCGCTGAACAAATTGAACAGCGAAACGATCAATACAAGCAGGACAACCCAGAACGCGATATTGCGTGCATTACCCAAGGATACTCTCCCAAAAATTCTCGGGACCAGATGGCAGTGTGCCATAGTCACCCGCATAAGATAGACATGCTGTCCGTCAGTTCAATGCGATAACAGCATCATCGACGGGATAGAAGTGCGGCAAAAAAGGCATCATGCCCCCCGGTCACCTCGGCAGACCATCCGTCAGCGTCGTCAAAAACCGGTGTCGCCAGTAAAGTCTGCCCCTTCCAGACAGCGGGCATCGACAGCAACGCCCCCCGTGGCAGGTCCAGATCACGCCAATCAGGCCGCTCTGCCAACGCGGCATCGCCCATCGGGCCGACTTGCAGCATCGGGTCGTGCTTTGGTCCCGAAATGCGCCAGCGATTGTCCCACAGGTCTCCGACACTGCAGCGGATGTCGCGCACTGCATTCAGCTCGCGAAAAACCCACAGGAAATCGCCGGAAAATGTCAGCTGACAGCCGTCCAGCGTGGTGGTGCGACCTTCTGCGATGGCGGCCTGCACGGCCGTTATGCCTCCGCGACGGGGCGGATAGTCACCTCCGTTGATCCACAGTATAGCATGAACCAGCAACCTGCGGGAAATTTCCGACGGCAGGGCGTGAAACCGCCCGACATCCAGCCGCACCGCACCCAGATGCACGGCAGCAACCTCGCGGGCTGCCAGAAAGGTTTGCCAGTCCAAAGCCTCGCGGGCCTGGCGCATGTTCCGCGCGACACCGGCCAGTGTCTTGGCCGTCAACCCCAGCGGTTCCAGTTGCGTCAGTGCCCGACGCATTGCCACGCGCGCAAAGCGGGTGTCGTCATTGCTGGGATCATCTGCCCAGACAATATTGTTACGCTTGAGATAGGCACGCAATTCGGCGCGGGTGATGTCCAGCAAGGGACGCACATAGGTTACGCCACCGCGCTGCCGTCGTGGCGCCATTGCCGACAGCCCGTCAACGCCTGCGCCGCGCGCCAGACGCATCATCAGGGTTTCTGCCTGATCATCGGCGGTATGGCCCAACAGGACAATGTCCAGCCCTGCGCCCTCGGCCCAGCGGTCGATCAGATCATAACGAGCGGCGCGGGCGGCGCCCTGCAAGTTACCTGCGCCGCCCCAGCCCTGCCAGTTCTCGACGTGATGCGGCAATTCCAGCGTGGCACACAGGTTGGAAACAAGCGCCAGTTCGTCTTGCACGCCAGACCGCAGGCCATGATTGACGCTGACAACTTGCACCTGAATGCCCCGCGGCTGTGCCACACGAGCGACCAAAGACAGCAAGGCCATCGAATCGCCGCCGCCAGACACAGCGACGCCGATCTTTTCAGGTAGGTTTGGCAGCAGTTGCGCCTCGATGGCTGCAATCAGCGCTGCATCATCCATGATCAGCTGCAGCCAAGGGCGCTCATCTCGGTTTGCGCCCGCGTGGCCGCCTCGGTTTCGCCAAAACGCACCGGAACTTCGCCCAGTGTCACGCAGGCCTCGCCGGATTTGCCCAGTCGGCCCAGAGATACCCCCAACAGCAACAGCGCGTCGGGCGCTGTCTGGCCGGTCTGATCCGCCGAGAAGGACGCAAGATAGGCACGCGCGGCCTCGCGGGTGTCACCCAAGGCTTCCAGCGCCTTGCCGCGGCCCAGTTCGGCAGCGGCGGCTAGCGGACCACCCGGATAGGTCTGATTGAAGGCCGCAAACTGATCTGCGGCGCTGCGAAAGTCACCGGATGCGAGCGCCTCCGACGCCCGCGTAAAATCAGCCTGTTCCTGTGTTGCCAGTTGCGCCTCGTTCTGGGGCGGTGTTGTCACCGGACCGGGCAGCGTCGTGCTGTTGTCGCCCGTATCTCCACCCAGCACCGGCGTATCGCCAAGCGCACCCAGATCGCCGCCCTCAAGTTCGACCAGACGGAATTCAAGGTCGCCGATCCGGTTGGTGCCGTCTTCGATCACGCGGCCCACCCGAAACTCAAGCTGTTCGGTCTTGGCGGTCACGCGCTGAAGCTCGGCTTCGATGGTGTTCAGCCGCTCCAACGTACTGCCCTGACCCACATCCACCGAAGCCGTGCCTGTCGTCGAAAGCTCGCGCCGCAGCTTCTGGATCTCTACGTTCAATATGGTCAGCTCTTGCCGGATATCAGCCAACGTGCTGCCATCTGCCGACTGCGCCATACCCGTGGTTGGCCCCATAAGAACCAGAACCGTTACCAGAACCGCGAAACGCCGCATCACCTTACCCCGTCAATCCACCGGCCAGCACTGTCACAGCACGGCGGTTCTTTGCATAGCATGCTTCGTTGCTGCACACTTCAATTGGCCGTTCCTTGCCGTAGCTGATCGTCCGCAGACGGGCCGAGGGCACGCCCTGACTGACCAGATAGGCACGTGCGGCATCCGCACGACGCGCGCCCAATGCAAGGTTGTATTCGCGTGTGCCCTGTTCGTCGGCGTGGCCTTCGATGATGGCGGTGTAATCGCCGTTCTGGCTCAGCCATGCGGCCTGTCCGTCCAATGTGGCGCGGCCTTCTGCTGTCAGGGTCGACTGATCGACCATAAACAACACGCGGTCACCGACCGCCTGTTGGAAGTATGCCACCGAGGTAGGATCACTTGCACTGCCAGGAACGGCGCCGCCGGCCATGCCGTTGCCCATGCCATTGGCACCATCTGCACCAAAGCGGTCGGGATTTGTACAAGCCGCCAACACCAGCGCGCCCACCAGCATTACGATTTTCGTCGAAAGTTTCATGCTTAAAGCCTTTTGAATTGAGTTCTATGTCTCGCGTTCGGTTCAGTCTAGCACGCTTACCCGCAAAGGGGAATCGTGCGGCTTAATTCTGCAACGGCCCCCAACTGGGGTCCGATCCGCCTTCGGGGGTGCGCACAGGACGCAGGTTGCGGCCCGTAATATCCACCGAATACAACGTCGAACGCCCTGATTCACCTTGGGTTTCGCGGGTGAACATAATCACCCGCCCGTTGGGCGCCCATGTCGGCCCTTCGTCAAGAAACGACGCGGTCAGCAGGCGTTCTTCACTGCCATCCAGCCGCATCACGCCGATGTGAAAACGCCCCTTGGACTGCTTGGTAAAGGCCACCAGATCGCCGCGCGGCGACCAGACCGGCGTGCCATAACGCCCCTCGCCAAAGGAAATGCGTGTAGGCTCTCCGCCGCTGGCGGACATCACATACAATTGCGGAGCCCCCGAGCGGTCGCTTTCAAATACGATCTGGCTGCCATCTGGCGAATAGCTGGGGGCGGTTTCGATCGACGGCGCCGAGGTCAGTCGCGTGCTCTGCCCCGAGTTTATGTCCAACGTATAGATATCGGTATTGGCCCCTTGGCTCAGCGAATAAACCACCGTCTGACCATTCGGGTGAAAGCGTGGCGCAAAGCTCATGGTGCCTTCCTGACTTTCCAGAACCCGACGCTGTACACTGCCCACGTCCAGCACAAAAATCCGCGGAAATCCGGTTTCATAGCTGGTGTAAAGCACCCGATCGCCGGACTTTGAGAACCGTGGTGCCAGAACGATGCTTTCGCTGCCGGTCAGATACTGCACATTGGCACCATCGTAATCCATCACTGCCAAACGCTTTTGACGGTCGGCCTTGCCGCCGGTTTCCGAAACAAACACCACGCGGCTGTCGAAATAGCCGCTTTCGCCGGTGATGCGGCTGTAAACGGCGTCGGCCACCTTGTGACCCATGCGCCGCCAGCCTGCGGTGGTGCCTGCAAATTGCAATCCGTTGCCCAGTTCGGCCCCCGAAAACACATCATACAGACGGAATTTTACCGTCAACTGATCGCCCGACACGGCAACCGCGCCGGTGACCAGAGCCTGCGCATTCACGGCCTTCCAGTCGGCATATTGGATCGCGGCGTTAAAGTCGCTGACCCCGCTGATATAGGCGCTGGCAGGCACCTCGCGAAACAGGCCGGTGCCGATCAGATCGGCCGCCACCAGTTGCGCCAGCTGTTGCCCCATCTGCGCACTTTCACCGTTTTCCGGCACAAAGGCCGGTACGGCAAAGGGCAAGGGTTCGATCACACCTTCGTCGATCACGATCCGCAGTGGCCCCTGCTGGGCCTGCACTGTGGGGGCGGTCCAGGCCAGAACGGCCATCATGCACACGAGAATTCGCCAAATCATTTGATGCGCATCCTTTCGGGATTGAACGTCATTTCTATCTCTTGCCACTGCCCGTATTTTTCGGGCGGCAGATTATATCCTTTGGCCCCGCAGCGCACGATCGCACGGCGCGCCGCCTCAAAGGCCTGTGCAGCAGCGTCGCCAGACCCACCAGAACTGCTGGTCATCCGGATCGACGAGATGACAGGCCGCGCATCCGGTGTCATCGACACACTGACCACCACTGTGGTGCGCAATGCCTCGGACGACAAGGAACCGACGTTCCAGCAGCTTGAAACCGCCACCCGCAGCGCGTCTTTTTCGCCCGCGGACATCGGTGGGCCAGTGGGGGCCGCTGGTTCAGATGTGGCGCCGCCAAGCGCTTCGGCAAGGGCTGCATCCACAGCATCTTTGGTGCTGCTGCTGGTCGCGGGCGGCGTTTCCGGTGTTGGATCGGGTTCCGGTTCGGCGGTGGCAGTGCGCACCGGCGGCGTGGGCCGCGCAGGTGGTCGCGGCGACGCGTTGGGCGCGGCGCTGGGTTTTTCCGCCTCGGTCACAATTTCGGTCGCAGCCTCTTCGGGGGCTGTGGCCTGCTGCGATTCCTGCACGGTTTCGCCTGTCTCGGCCTGTTCTACGGCATCTTGCTGGACCGGATCGGGTTCGGCCTCGGGCGGGGGCGGTGCCACTGCTTCGGGGGCCACGCGTTCGACGGGGCGCGGCACGGGGCGGTCGCTGATTTCGGGCACGACAACGGCCACATCTGCGGGCGGGCTGGGCTGCACAGGAGCTGTGTCTTCGACTTCGGCCACGGGTGGTGCGGGCTGCGGCACCTCGGGCACGGTTTCCGGCTCGGGTGCTTGTGTGGTTTCGGGCGCAGGCTGCGGCGTCACCTCGGTTTCGGCAGGTGGCGGCGTGGCGGCTGTGTCTTCGGTGGCAGGCGGCTGCGGTTGGGCCACCTCGGTGCCCGATTGCGGTGGCTGCTGCGCCGCGACAATAGCCTCGTACGCTTCGGTCGAGATCACCGATACATCCGTCGTCTGAAACGGCAAAGGTTCAGTCTGGAAGGTGCCGCCAAACAGCAACCAGCCGATCAGGCCGATATGGCCCGCACCTGATATGACTTGCCCTGCGTCCACTGTGGCTTACCCGCCCGATATGTCCGTGCCGTCCAGCGCAGGACCGCCGGTGTCCGTCACCAGACCGATGTTGGAGAATCCGCCCGCGTTTAGCGCGCCCATGATCTGCATCACGTCGCTATAGGGCACGGCCCCGTCCGCACGCAAAAACACACGGTCGCCTTCACGCTCAGCTGCAATCGCACGCAGTTTGGCCACCAGTTGATCACGCGACGTTTCGGTGGTCTGGATCTGGATCGCCCCTTCGGCGGTGATCGTCACGGTCAGCGGCTCTTCCTGATCGGCGGTCAACGCGCCTGCGGCGGTCTTGGGCAGTTCCACCGGCACGCCAACCGTCAGCAAGGGGGCCGCCACCATAAAGATGATCAAAAGCACCAACATCACGTCCACAAAGGGCGTGACGTTGATCTCGGCCATGGGACGCGCGCGGCTGCGCTTGCGCCGCCGTCCACCACCTCCGTCGTTTTGCATGACACCTGCACCCATGGCTCAGCTGTCCAACTGGCGTGACAGGATGGTTGCAAACTCGTCCGAGAATGCCTCGTAGCCTGCAATGATGCGGTCGCTGTCCGATGACAGCTTGTTGTAAAAGATAACTGCGGGAATCGCAGCCAGCAGGCCCAGACCGGTGGCCAGCAACGCCTCGGCAATACCGGGTGCCACAACGGCAAGGCTGGTATTTTGTTGCTCTGCAATCTCGATAAACGAGTTCATGATACCCACAACCGTCCCGAACAGGCCGATAAACGGCGCGGTCGAACCGACAGTGGCCAGCACCGACAGGCCCTTTTGCAGCTTTTCAGCCTCTTTGTTGATCGCTACGTCCATGCTGCGGTCGATCCGTGCGGTGGCGCCTGCGATCAATCCGCCGTCATCGCGGTGCGAGCGGCGCCATTCGGTCATACCGGCGGCGAATATCTTCTCGGCACTGCCACGCGGTTCCGGCCCGATTGTGTCGAACAATTCGTCCAGCGGTTCGCCTGACCAGAATTTATCGTCAAAACGCGCAGCCTCGGCCCGCGCCGCGCGATAGCGGATCAGTTTTTGCACAATGATCGACCACGCCCAGAACGACGCGAAGATCAGAATGATCATGACAAGTTTAACTGCGAATGTGGCGCGTGCGAAAAGGCTCCACAGCGAGAAATCTATCCCCTGCGCCAAAGCCAGCGTTTCTGCTTCCATCTGCCTGCTCTTTTGTTTGCGGCTGTTATGTTCAGCCTTCTTTGGTCGGAATCTATCCAAAGACCAAGCGGAAAGCTATCACAATGGCGGCAACTGGCCCTCAGACCCCGCCCAATGCGCGTATTTTCGCTGGAAGCCGCGTCGGACGCCCCTCGGTTGACATGCACGCCGCCGTGACCTTGGCGCGAAAAATGGTCTTGTCACCCAAACGCACCTGCTGATCGAACACCCAGCGCACGGCGCCAACGGGCTGATGCGTGGTCACAACCGTCAAACGGTCACCCAGACGGGCCGATCCGACGTAATCCGCCTCGATGCGCGTCACCGCAAAAACAATGCCTTCGGCGCGCATGGCGCGCTGGTCGACGCCCAACTGCTCGACAATTTCCGACCGCGCGCGTTCGATGAACCGCAGATAGTTGGCATAATAAACGATGCCCGCCATGTCGGTGTCTTCGTAATAAACTGTAACAGAAAACTCATGTGCCACCCGAAACCTCCAATCGCGCCGCCAGTCGCAGCGCATGTGTCTGGTCGCGTGCCGCCACCGGCATCACCGGATCATAGGCCGCACGGATCACATCGGCGATGTCGGGGCGCAACACCGTGGTCTGCCCGACAACCGCCAGAGGCGAGCTGGCCACAAAGGCCAGATCCGACCACAGCACGATCGCCTGTGCCACCTGCCCCAACACCAGCGTATCAGCAGGCAATGCGTCCAGCGCGTCGTCCATGCGCAAAAACACGAAACAGGCCTGAATGCCGCCCGCCTCATCAAAGCGGAATGCGCGGTACTGATTGGCATCCGCCGCTTTCAACCGCGCCACCAGCGGCCCGAGATCCGGCACCATGCGGTCCAGCCCCGGCACCTGCGGCAGCTCGTCCCAGTCACGAAAAAAGAACCACATGAAATTGCTGCCCAACTCGGGGTCCATGTCCGTGGTCTCGTGGCCCGCAAGCGTGCAAACCGCCTCGATCGCGCCTTTGATCACGCCTAGGGTTTCATCCTGAACGCCAAAAGCAATCGGCGCGATGGGGCGCCCCCAGCGCGCAAAGGCATAAGATCCGTCAGCGCGGGTGAACAAGGCTTCGATCTGGTCAGGTGTCATATGTTCTTTTGGCCGCAAATATCCTCGCGACAGACATAAAAGGTCTGGCGGGCGGTCTCAACCAAACAAATCATCAGGGCCGCGCGGCGCGTCAAGCCCCAGATGCGCCCAAGCCTTGGAGGCCAGCATCCGGCCACGCGGGGTGCGCTGGATCAGCCCCTGTTGCAGCATGAACGGTTCGATCACATCCTCAAGTGAGTCACGGCTTTCGCTCAGCGCCGCACTCAGTGTTTCAATCCCCACCGGCCCGCCGCCATAGTTTTCAGCGATCAGGCGCAAATAGCGCCGGTCGGCCCCGTCCAGCCCCAGATGATCCACACCCAGCCGCGTCAGCGCGCTGTCGGCCAGTTCCTTGGTCACCCGCCCGTCGCCTTCGACCACGGCAAAATCCACGACCCGCCGCAACAGCCGCCCCGCGATCCGTGGC
Organism: Pseudosulfitobacter pseudonitzschiae; assembly: GCF_002222635.1. Taxonomy (NCBI): domain Bacteria; kingdom Pseudomonadati; phylum Pseudomonadota; class Alphaproteobacteria; order Rhodobacterales; family Roseobacteraceae; genus Pseudosulfitobacter; species Pseudosulfitobacter pseudonitzschiae. The sequence continues at coordinate 2,244,488 of NZ_CP022415.1, forward strand.
GTGCCGCGCGCGCGGCGTGCAATCTCGCGGGCGCCGCCCTCGTCTGCCGGGGCGCCCAGCTTGCGGGCGTTACCGGTGACAATCTGGAACAACTCGTCTTCGGTGTAGAAATTCAACCGCGTCGGAATGCCAAAGCGGTCGCGCAACGGCGTGGTCAGCAGGCCCATCCGCGTGGTGGCCCCCACCAACGTAAAGGGCTGCAATTCAATCCGCACGGTGCGCGCCGCTGGCCCTTCACCAATCACCAGATCCAACTCGAAATCTTCCAGTGCCGGATACAGCACTTCTTCGACGACCGGATTCAGGCGGTGGATTTCGTCGATAAACAGCACATCGCGTGCTTCCAGATTGGTCAGGATCGCCGCCAGATCCCCAGCTTTGGCCAGCACCGGCCCCGAGGTCATGCGAAAGTTCACGCCCAACTCGCGCGACATGATCTGCGCCAGCGTGGTTTTGCCCAGCCCGGGGGGGCCGTGAAACAGCGTGTGATCCATCGCCTCGCCACGCTGGCGGGCCGACTGGATGAACACCCGAAGATTTGCCCGTGCTTCGGCCTGCCCCACGAAATCGTCCAGCATCTGGGGGCGCAGAGCGCGATCAAAGCCGTCTTCGGGCATTGGGTCAGGCCGCACAGTGGGGTCAATATCGCTCATGCCTTACCCCTTCGGTGCCAGCAGCTTCAGCGCGGCACGGATCAGGGTGGGTGTGTCGGCTTGCGGGTCATCGCGCGCGGCCTGCGCCACAGCGCCCGCCGCATCGCCGGGGCCATAGCCAAGGTTGCCCAAGGCCGACAGCGCGTCGGCCTGAGCTGTGGGTGTGGGTGCAGGTGCCACGGGCCGTGCAGGCGTTTCGATCGCTTCGCCCGCCACCTCTACCATCGCATCACCCGTCGCCTGTGCCACGCTGCCACCCATGGCCATCAGGCCGGGCGCCTTGTCTTTCAGGTCCAGCACCACGCGCTGCGCGATCTTGGGGCCGACGCCCTTCGCCGCCTTCACCGCGTTCCAGTCGCCCAAGGCAATGGCCCGGCCCACGCCGTCGGGGCCAAGCGCGCCCAGAATGGCCAACGAGGCCTTGGCCCCCACGCCTTGCACCGACACCAGCAGGCGGTGCCATTCCTTTTCCACCAAGGTCAGAAAGCCGAACAGTTGCATCAGGTCTTCGCGCACTACAAGGTCTGTATACAGCGCCGCGATCTGCCCCGTTGCGGGCAAAGCCGCCAACGTCCGGTCCGAGCAATAGACAAGATAGCCCACGCCGTTCACGTCGATCAGCACATGATCCAGTGCGCGATAGTCGATCCGTCCGGTGATTTTGCCGATCATGCGCGTGCCCGTTCTACTGCCGCGGCAAGCCCGCCCGTGGGGCCGTGGTGCGCATGACAAATCGCAATCGCCAGTGCGTCCGCCGCATCCGGCCCTGCAATCACCGCGCCGGGCAATTGCATTTGCACCATGTGTAACACCTGCACCTTGGCCGCGTGGCCCACGCCTACGACGGTCTTTTTTACGGTGTTGGGGGAATATTCGCCCACCTTCAACCCCGCCTGCGCAGGCACCAGCATCGCGATCCCGCGCGCCTGGCCCAGTTTCAGGGTGCCGGCACCGTCCTTGTTCACAAAGGTCTGCTCGACCGCTGCTGCATCGGGCGCATATTGCCTGACAATTGCAGTCAGTTGCGCGTGCAGCGACAACAGCCGGTCCGCCAGATCACCCGGAAGCGACTGGCACACGCCGTTCGCCACATGGGTCAGACGTGATCCGGTCATGTCGATTATGCCCCAGCCAAGATTGCGCAGCCCCGGGTCGATGCCCAAAATTCGTGTCATGTGTCGCGCCCCGCCCGGCCTGTGTTGTAGCGTTTTTGCCACTTTGGACATCAAGTAGCACGAAACGCGAACATCCGCCAAGTGCTAACGCACAAGAAGGTTTTGGCTCGACTGGACCCAAAACTGCCAGAAACCGCCCCTTCCAAGCAGGAAAGCGACGCTTCCTGCAGGGTCCGGTCGCGCCATGTCAAGAAAAATCCGCATAATTTTTCGACCCATGTAAATTTCGCATATCACACATGCAAACTTGGCGACTTGTGGCGTTAAATTGGGCAGACTATGTGCGCTTCACAACGACGATACAACGCAAATCAAACCAGAGGACTGCACCAATGTCTGCTTTCGACACAACCCGCACCACTTACGGCTCTGCTATTGTTGCAGGCCGCATCACACGCACTATTTTCAACGTCATCGCATCGGTCATGGCATGGAATGACGCACGCGTCACCCGCAAAGCCCTGTCCGCTCTCAGCGACCGTGAACTGCAAGACATCGGCCTGAGCCGTGGCGACATCGACGCGGCATCCTTCCGCCGCTAATCCGGCCTTCGGGCGCCTCTGACCCTCCCTCATCAGGCGCTCTTGTCCGGATACTAAAAACCGCCTTCCCGTCACGGGTGGGCGGTTTTTTTGCGCCTTGCAACCCGGCCCACAGCCCAATGTAAAATGCCGCTCCGACATATGTCGAAGCGGCTGGTACTTCTAAAAACAATCAAATTTCAGGTCAGAGCAGATTGGTTCTGGCAAAATCCACCATCACCTGCGTGACCGGATCGGCCTGCATCACCCATGCGCCGCCCTGCTCAAGGATTGTGCCCTCCTGCAACTCGGTCAGACGGTCGGCATAGGTGCGTTCGCCCAGCGAGACCAGCATAAATGCCTTGAAGGCGAAAAAGCCCAGCGCAACCAGCATGGCCCCCCTCAGCGGAAACTGCATCCTGCGACGTCTGGGCTTGACCACAATCAGACCATCACCGCGCAGACGGGTGGTGTATCCGTTGGACATACGACGGTGCTTGCGTGTCACCTGACGCAGGCGGGATTCAAAGTGTTGCTTGGTCTCAACCATGGCAGCCTCTAGCGGTTCGGCCCCCACCGAAATGCCCGCTTAATATGCCGCTCAAATGTGGCGGAATCTGGGCAAATCGCCCAAATGCGGTTAAAAGACGGCACAACTCACGGCTTTTTACGGACAGTAAGTGTCGTCCAGTCACCAATCATCTCGCGGTGATCAAGACTGTGTCCAGATTCGAGATAGTGGGCCAGAACGTCGTCGGCCTGCTCGTTGAGAATACCCGACAGAATCGCCACCCCTTCGGGGCGCAGATTGGCCGCAATATCGGGGGCAAGGGCCACAAGCGGCCCCTTGAGGATATTCGCAAAGATCAGATCATAGGGTGCCAGCGCCCGAAGATCGGGGTGGTCGAACCCTGCGGCCTCGACGCATTTGACCGCGCCCGCCATGTCATTGGCCGCCAGATTGGCCTCGGCCACGTCCACTGCCACCTCGTCGATGTCGCTGGCAATCACCTCGCCCTGCCAGATCCGCGCCGCAGCCATCGCCAGAACGGCAGTGCCACAGCCGATGTCGGCCACGCGGGCAGCGCTCCAGCCCGCAGCGGCCAGACGGTCCAGCGCGCGCAAACAGCCCAGCGTGGTGCCGTGATGTCCGGTCCCGAACGCCATCGCCGCCTCGATCAGCAGCGGCACGCTGCCTTCGGGCACCTTGTCGGCATCATGACTGCCAAAGACAAAGAACCGCCCCGCCTCGACCGGTGCCAGTTCGCGGCGCACATGGGCCACCCAATCGGTTTCGGGCAGTTCCGAGATCACAAAGGGTTTCGCGTCCATCGCCGTGGCCAGCAGGGCCAGTGCAGTGTCATCGGGACGGTCCGAGAAATAGCCGCCCACTTCCCACAAGCCCGAGCCGTCTTCGACTTCGAACACGCCAATGCCCGTGGGTTCTGGCTCCAGCCGCTCCATCGCGGCGCCCAGCGCCTCGGCTGCGGTTTTTCCGGTCAATGTGGTCAGGGCTGTAAATGTGGGCATTCAACGTCTCCGAAAGCGGTCCAGATTCGGATAGGGGCGCGGCGGCGCGGGGTCAATGTCCGATTGCGGCCCCAGACGCGCAACATAGTGCCAGCCCCAACTTGCCGCCAGCACCCCCATAACGGCCCCCGCCAGCGCCTGACCGTAAATCACACCCGCCGCGCCAAAGCTGCCCGCAAGCAGGATCGCCGCAGGCCAGCTTAGCACGCCGTCCTTCATCCAGTTCACCAGAGTCGAGCGTCCCGGCTTGCCCAGATTGTTAAAGGCCGCGTTCGACACGAACAGCGCCCCCACAAACATAAAGGCCCCCACGCCCACACCGGCAAAGGCATGCAGCACTTCGGCCCCCTGTCCGGTCAGACCGAACATCAGACTGACATAAGGGATCGCCGTCCACAGCAGCGCCCACGCCACCAGCGTATAGATCGCGCAAAACACCAGCGCGTCGCGATAGGTGCTGCGCAGCCGGTCATAATACCCTGCACCAAAATTCTGGCCAAAGATGCCGCCGATGGCCCCCGACAGCGCAAAAATACCGCCAAAGACCAGCACGGTCAGCCGCCCGACCACGGCCCATGCGGCAACCGCATCGTCGCCAAAGCGGGCCATGATCATGGTCAGGAAATAGTTGCCCGCAGGGGTGCTCATCTGGGTGGCAATGGCAGGCAGCGCCACCAGCATAAAGGGTTTGAAGATGCGCAGAACCATCGCACGGTCGGGCCGCTCTACCAGCTTCATCCGGATGATGGCGTAGTAAATCGCCAGCAGCAGCAGGCTGATCCGGAACACCACCAGCCCGATCGCCGCCCCGTCAATACCATAGTAGAATATCAAAAGCGGATCGATGAACATCGCCAGAACGCCCGAGAACAGCGTAACATACATGGCTTTGGCACCATATCCTTCGGCGCGCAGCACACCCGACCCCACCAGCGAAACCGCCATCGGCACCAGCGACGGAACCGTAATCGCCAGATACCGCGCCGCAAGGTCGGCGGTTTCCCCCGTGGCCCCCGCCATATCGACAAGCGGATGACGGAACACAACCAGCAACGTGGCCACAATGGTCTGAATGCTGGCGGCAATCACCATCGCCGCCCCCGCCTGCTGACGGGCCAGCACACGTTCACCGCGCCCGATGCTGCGCGACACCAGCGCGGTTGCGGCAATCATCAACCCCACCCCGATCGACACCGAAAAGAACTGGATCGCAAAGGCAAAACCGATGGCCGCAACCTGCTGCGGCGCGCCCCACTGGCTGAGCCATAGCAGATTGGCCGCATCGACCAGAAACACGAATGTGATGCCAAAAGCGCCCGTCGCCGTCATCCGCACCACGTGGCCCATAGTGGAGCCGGTCAGAAATCGGCCTTGCCCCGACACTTTACTCGGCCACTGCGGGCATGGTCCGCGTCAGCACTGTCTCGTGTCCGGGCACCGGATGCCGCGGGATCAGCAGTGCCAGCATCAGCGACGTGGCCGCCATCCCCGCAGCCAGAAAGAACACCACCGCAGGCGAGACCAGCCACAACAACCCCAGCGGCGCAGGCAGGCCCACGGCGGCGATGTGGTTGATGGTAAATGCAACGGCGGCAGTGGGCGCGATGTCTTGCGGATCGGCGATCTTCTGGAAATAGGTCTTGAGCGCCAGCGCCAGACCAAAGAACACATGATCGACCACATAAAGAAACGCAGCCACTGCGATGCCCCAACCCATATAATAAACGCCACCATAGCTGAGGAACACGGCCACCAGACCGATGTATTCAAACCCCAGCGTCTTGCGTTCGCCATAGCGTTGCACGACGCGCCCCAGCAACGGCGCCACCAGCATGTTGATCAGCAGATTGACCAGATAAAGCGTGGTCAGTTCGTCGACTTTAAAGCCGAACTTTTCGACCATCATGAAGCCCGCGAAAACAACAAATATCTGCCGCCGCGCGCCCGCCATGAATTGCAGCGCATAGTACAGCCAATAGCGTTTGCGCAGAATGAACTGTTTGCGCTGCGGATTGGGCGCTTCGAATTGCGGATAGGCGAGCATCGCAAAGATGGCGATGGCCGCCGTCACGCCGCCACCAGCCATATAGACCATATTATAGGTCAGGTTCAGCGGCTCCCACAGCAACAGGATCACCAGATAAACCACAAATGTAGCCGCCGATCCGATCGCCAGCAGCCAGCCCAGAACGCGCGGCGCGTGTTCTTTGTCGATCCATTGCAGTTGCAGCGACTGGTTCACCGTTTCGTAATAGTGAAACCCGATCGAACTGAGCATGGTCAGCGTCAGGATACCGCCCAGCGACGGAAATTGCGCGGTGATCGCAGTGGCAACACCCAGCAGCACCAGCGACACCAGCCCCAGCACCTGTTCGCGCACAAAGATGATGATGGCGATGACACCGATGGCCAGAAAGCCCGGAATTTCGCGCACCGTATGCAGCAGGCCAATGGCGGCTCCGTCGAAATTCGCAGCTTCGATGACAAAGTTGTTCAACAGCGCCGACCACGTGTTGAACGCAATCGGCATGGCCATTGCCATCAGGAACAGCAAAGCAATGGGGCGGCGCCAATACGGCAGGGCGGCAGCATCGCCGGTTTTTACGAAACGTGTCATGGGCTCTGCATTACGCCTTTTGTGAAATCGAGGCGAGACGAGAATTGTACCAAAAACCCGGAATTTCGTACATATTTGCGGCGATTTCAGTCACTTGACAGAACAACCAAATCGCGGCCGTCAGTAAAAGCTTTGCGGGTCGATATCTATGGCCAGCCGGATGTCACCTTTGATCTGCACCTGCTTGACCCATTTTCGCAGCGCGCCTTGCAGGGCCACGCCTTTGTCCGCCTTGATCAGCATCCGCACTCGATGCCGTCCGCGCACGCGGGCGATGGGAGCAGGCGCTGGTCCGTAAACCTGCGCGCCCACCTGCCGCAACGGCCCGTCCGCCCGCGCCAGCTTGTTTGCGATGTCAAACACCGCCGCTACATCCGGCCCGCTCAGGATAATGCCCGCCATGCGCCCATAGGGTGGCACCCCCGCCGCCTCGCGCTGCGCGGCTTCGGCCCGCCAGAAACCTTCCTCGTCGCCCGCCAGAATCGCGCGGATCACCGGATGTTCCGGCTGATAGGTCTGCAACAGCGCCGTGCCGGGTTTGTCGGCGCGCCCTGCCCGCCCCGCCACCTGCCGCATCAACTGAAACGTCCGCTCGGCAGCGCGCAGGTCTGACCCTTGCAGCCCCAAATCGGCGTCGATCACACCGACCAGCGTGAGGTTGGGAAAGTTGTGCCCCTTCGCCACCAGCTGCGTGCCGATCACGATGTCGGTCCCGCCTTGCGCGATGTTCTCGATCTCGGCCTTCAGTGCGCGGGCGCTGCCGTACATATCCGAGCTGAGCGTGGCAATGCGCGCATCGGGCCACAACAACGCGGCCTCTTCGCCCAACCGCTCGACCCCCGGACCGACGGGGGCCAGCCGGTCCTCGGCCTCGCAGGACGGGCAGGTGGTGGGCATCGGTTTGGTCTCGCCGCACTGGTGGCACATCAGACGTTTCAGAAACCGGTGCTCGACCATACGCGCATCGCATTGATCGCACGCGATCTGGTGCCCGCAGGCACGGCACAGCGTGATCGGAGCATAGCCGCGCCGGTTAATGAACAGCATCGCCTGTTCGCCCGCATCAATTCGCGCCTGCACCGCCTTTTGCAAATCGGGCGACACCCAGCGATCTGCGGGCAGCGCGGCGGCGCGCATGTCGATCGTGCCCATCACCGGCATCACCGCAGGGCCAAAGCGCGAAGTCAGTTCCAACCGCTTGTATTTGCCCGCCTCGGCGTTGGCCCAGCTTTCCAGACTGGGCGTGGCCGAGGCCAGAACCACATGCGCCCCGCAGATCGACGCGCGCAGCACGGCCATGTCGCGGGCATTATACAGCACCCCGTCTTCTTGCTTGTACGAGGTGTCGTGTTCCTCATCCACGACGATCAAGCCAAGGTTCTGATAGGGCAGGAACAGTGCCGACCGTGCCCCGATCACCAATTGCGCACCACCCTGCCCGACCATGCGCCAGATGCGGCGGCGTTCGGTCATCGTGGCACCCGAATGCCATTCGGCGGGCCGCGCGCCAAACCGTGCCTCGACCCGTTTGAGAAATTCGGCAGTCAGCGCGATCTCGGGCAGCAGCACCAGCGCTTGACGACCCTGGGCCAGACAGGCGGCAACGGCTTCCAGATAGACTTCGGTCTTGCCCGATCCGGTGACACCGCGCAGCAAGGTCGTACCGTAGGTTTCCGAACGGACAGCTTCGGCCAGCATCGCAGCGCCTGCGGCCTGATCGTCGGTCAGTTCCTTGCCGGGCAGTGACGGGTCCAGCCGCCGGAACGGCACATCGCGCGGGGCGTCCTCTTCTGACACGACACCCTGCTTGACCAACCCTTTGACAACCGAGGATGTGACACCCGCCATCTCGGACAGCTCTTTGAGCGTGAACGACAGATCACCGTATTCGGCCAAGGTCTCCATCACACGACGGCGGGCATCGGTGGCGCGGTCCGGCTCCCCTTCGCCCCGACGGTAGATTTTGCGCATCGACGGCGGATCACCCAAGCCCGGCGCGCGGGTGGCAAGCCGCAGCATCGCAGGCATTGGCGTCAGCGTGTATTCGGCGGCGCGCAGCAGAAATGTGCGCATCTCCTCGCGCATCGGGGCCGCGTCCAGCACGCGAATAACCGAGCGGACTTTGGCAATGTCCCAATCGCCGCGCCCCGGCCCCCAGACAATGCCCAGAACCTTGCGCGGGCCCAATGGCACCTCGACAAAGGCACCCAGCATGCAACCGCCCTCTGGCGCCTTATAGTCCAGCAGACGGTCCAACGGCTGCGTGGTCAGCACGCCGACAAGGGCACCTTCATCGTAGAATTCGGGGCGCGTCACTTCTGGCCTCGGCAATTGTGGGTTTCAGTGAGTGTCCAGTTGGGGTACATGCAAACACAAAGCAAGACCATCGCGAACTGATCGTGTGCGGCCTTGTGATTGCGCTAACAGCCACTGGAGCCTTCAACATGAAATTCTTTGTAGACACCGCCGATATCGACGCCATTGCCGAACTGAACGATCTGGGCATGGTCGACGGGGTAACAACCAACCCTTCGTTGATCCTGAAATCGGGGCGTAATATCCTCGAAGTGACCAAGGAAATCTGCGATATGGTCGCAGGCCCGGTCAGCGCCGAAGTCGTCGCACTGGACGCCGACGCGATGATCGCCGAGGGCCGCAAACTGGCCGAAATCGCTGAAAACATCACCGTCAAACTGCCCCTGACATGGGACGGCCTGAAAGCGTGCAAAGTGCTGTCGGGCGAAGGCAAGATGGTCAACGTCACCCTGTGCTTTTCGGCCAATCAGGCGTTGCTGGCAGCCAAGGCAGGTGCCACGTTCATCAGCCCCTTTATCGGGCGTCTGGACGACATCAGCGTCGACGGTATGGACCTGATCGAAGACATCCGTACCATTTATGACAACTACGGGTTTGAAACCAACATTCTGGCCGCCTCGATCCGGTCTGTCGCCCATGTACAGGATTGCGCACGCATCGGCGCCGACGTGATGACCGCACCGCCCGAAGTGATCAAGAAGCTGGCAACGCACCCGCTGACCGATGCCGGTCTGGACCAATTCATGAAAGACTGGGCGAAAACCGGTCAGAAAATTCTGTAAACTTGCGGGTTTAACCATTGCACCGTCCGGCCCTGAGCCGGACGGCACTGCGTTTCCGCCTAGGTTAGGGAATATGCACCACAATTCCCCCTGGGCGGGAATTCTGGCAACACATCAAAGACCCGTTTTCAAAACCTGCAATTTTCACCAAAAAAGGGCAGATTTTGAAGCGGCCGCGTGTTACGGTCCCACAAAATAAAATGAGCAGTCCATGACCAGCAGCCCGAAAATCGACGACGCCCTGCGCGAGGCGATTATTTCGCGTCCCGATGTGATCCTTGATGACAAGGACATGATGCACGCCCTGATCGCCGCAAATGAACGCAGCATGGGTGGCAATATCGTCGATCTGCGCGGCATCGCAATGGAACGGCTGGAATCGCGGCTGGACCGGCTGGAAGACACCCACCGCAGCGTGATCGCCGCCGCTTATGAAAATCTGGCGGGCACCAATCAGGTTCACCGCGCGATTCTGCGGATGCTGGACCCTGTGGAATTTGAAACCTTTCTGCGCGATCTGGGCGGCGAAGTGGCCGAAATTTTGCGTGTGGACGCGGTGAAACTGGTGCTGGAAAGCGTGCAGAACGACAATGACCCTGCGGTGCAGCGTCTGGGTGATGTGCTTAGCGTGGCCGAGCCGGGCTTTATCGACAGCTACCTGACCCAAGGCCGTGGCGGCCCCGTCCGTCAGATCACCCTGCGTCAGATACAGAACGGCAACGCCGAGATTTACGGCAGCAACTGCGACTGGATCCGCTCAGAGGCGTGTTTAAAGCTGAACTTTGGCGCGGGCCGTCTGCCCGGTCTGCTGGTGATGGGCGCCGAAGACCCGCATATGTTCGGCCCGCAACAGGGCACCGATCTGCTAACCTTTTTTACCGGCGTGTTTGAACGCACCATGCGCCGCTGGCTGTCATGAGCCTGATCTCTCCGGCGGCGCGCGACGCGCTGGAGACGTGGCTGGACCACCAGCGGGCGCTTAAGGGTGCGGCTGCCAACACGATCATCGCCTATGCGGGCGATCTGGGCGAATTTCTGGCCTTTATCACCACCCACAAGGGATCGCCCCAAGGGCTGGGCGCGCTGTCGCATATCACTGTCAGCGACATGCGTGCATGGATGGCATACACCCGTTCGTCTGATGTGGGGCCACGGTCGCTTGCGCGTAAGCTGAGCGCGGTAAAATCGTTCTATCGCTGGCTGGCGTCCCGCGAGGGATTCGAGCCAACTGCCGTATTGTCCACCCGCGCCCCCAAATACACCCGCAAGCTGCCGCGCCCGCTGGCGGTGGATGCGGCGCATGATCTGGTCGAGACAATCGGGATGCAGTCCGCAACCACTTGGGTCGGGCTGCGCGACATTGCCGTGCTGACGCTGCTGTGGGGCTGCGGGCTGCGGATATCCGAAGCGCTGGGGCTGCGTGGCGGCGACGCGCCGCTGCCGCAGGTCATGCGGATCACCGGCAAGGGCAACAAGGAACGGATCGTGCCCGTGGTGGGTGCGGCACAGCAGGCTGTCGAGGCCTATATCGCCGCCTGTCCGCACATCCTGCAAGATGACCAACCGCTGTTTCGTGCCGTGCGCGGTGGCGCGCTGGCACCGCGTGCGATCCAAAAGGCGATGGAAACGGCGCGGATGCAGCTGGGCCTGCCCGCCACTGCCACGCCCCACGCAATGCGCCACAGCTTTGCGACACATCTGCTGAACGCGGGCGGTGATCTGCGCAGCATTCAGGAATTGCTGGGCCATGCGTCGCTGTCGACCACGCAAGCTTATACAGCGGTTGATACTGCGCGGTTGATGGATGTTTACAACAGTGCCCACCCCAAAGCCTGATCGTGCGGATTGCGAACCCGAACAGGCCAATCCGGCCAAAAGCCCGCATTTCCTTTTGCATCCACCCGCCCAATAAGCCATCAACGGGTACATGACTCGCCAGATGAAAGCCCTCTCCGTCCATTTGTTGACCGCTACGGGCGCGGTCTTTGCCATGCTGGCCATGCTGGCTGCGGTCGACGCCAAATGGGATCTGATGTTTTTGTGGCTGGTGGTGGCCTTTGCCGTGGACGGCATCGACGGCCCGCTGGCGCGCAAGTATGATGTGAAATCCAACGCCCCCGAATTTGACGGCGTGCTGCTGGATCTGATCATCGACTATCTGACCTATGTGTTCATTCCCGCCTTTGCCCTGTTCAAATCGGGGCTGATGGACGGCTGGACCGGCTGGGTGGCGATCATCCTGATCACTTTTGCCTCGGCGCTGTATTTTGCGGACACGCGGATGAAGACCAAAGACAACTCTTTCGCGGGGTTTCCGGGGTGCTGGAACATGCTGGTTCTAGTGATTTTTGCGATCGAGCCGAACTTTTGGGTATCGCTGGCGCTGGTCACCATTCTGGCGGTGGCGATGTTCCTGCCGCTGAAATTCATCCACCCCGTGCGCACCGTACGCTGGCGCAAGCTTAGCCTGCCGGTGGCGCTGGCGTGGACGGTGTTTGCGGGCTGGGCCGCTTGGGTGAACTTTCATCCCGACACCTGGGCTGTATACGGGCTGGCGCTCACATCCGTCTACCTGACGTTTGCAGGCATCGCACAACAAGCGTTGTACGGCCCTGACGGCTGACCCCGTCAGATCAAAAAACCGCCCGCGCCTTCATGGCGCAACAGGGCCACCTTGGTTTCGACTCCGCCTGCCCCCGAAAATCCAGTCAGCCCCTTTGCCCCCATCACGCGGTGGCACGGAATAATCACCGGCACCGGATTGCCACCGCACGCCTGCCCCACCGCCTGCGCCGATGCGCCGACGTCTTTGGCAATCTCGCCATAGGTGCGGGTAAAGCCGTAGGGAATCGCAGACATCGCCGCACAAACCGCGCGTTGCAGATCAGACCCCGCCACGCGCAGCGGCAGGTCGAACCGCTCCAACGCGCCGGCATCATAGGCGCGCAGTTGCGCCACAGCCTCGCGCAGCACAGCCGTGTCGTCCGTGCGCCCCGACGCCTGCCAAGACAGCGCCGTAATGGCCCCGTCGTTTTCGGTCAGGCACAGGGTGCCGAATTGTGTAGGTACATCATACAGGTTCATCACGGCAGGATGCGACCAAATCAGCGATCTCTCAACCCGTAACCTGCGCAATGCGCACCGCCAGCTTTCTGACGGTGCGCAAAAGCCTTAGCGTTTGGCCAGCATGTAATACAGCGCGCCACCGATCAGCGCCCCGATCACCCAAGCATAGCCCGACAGAGCCGCCAACGCAGGCACCCAGACCGTCGCCACCGAGAACACAGCCGCAATAGCAAAGGCCACCACAGCCGGATTGTTCCAACCATTGCCAAAGCGGTACGGTCCGCCCGTCATGTCGTACAATCCCGCCAAGTCCAGCTTTTGACGGCGCAGCATGTAATAATCGACGATCATGATCCCGTAGATCGGTGCCAGCGTCGCCCCCAGCGTGTTAACGAAACCGCCGATGCCGAAGCTGGCGATAAAGCTGACCCACAAGCCGCCGATGACAAAGGCAAAGCCCGATGTAATCAACCCCGCCATGCGAAAGCTGATCCTGTCGGGCGCAAGGTTGGCAATACCGTTCACCGCAGGGATGAAGTTGGCGACCAGATTGATCCCCACGGTCGCCGCAAAAAACGTGATCGCGGCAATGACGCTAAGCAGCACACTGTCGGTACGTTCGACAATCTCGGTCGGGTTGATGATCGCCTCGCCATAAACCACTGCGGCCCCCGCTGTGGTCAGCAGCGCAAGGGCCGAGAACAGGATCATGTTGAACGGCAGCCCCGCAAGGTTGCCCCGCACCATCGCCGGCTTGTCCTTGGCATAGCGCGAAAAGTCCGAAAAGTTGATCATAACAGCAGCGAAATAGGCCACCATTGTGCCAACGATGGCAACAAAGCCGTTGAACTCGCTCAAGAATGTCGCATCCGGCTGCACAAAGATCGTCTGTACCGCGTTCAGCAACTGGCCGTCCGCCTTTTGCCACAGAACGATCACCAGCCCGATCATCACCAGATACACAAACGGGCCTGCAATGTTCAAAAACGTCTCTACCCAGTCCATGCCGCGCCAGAAGATCACGATGTGAAAGGCCCAGACCACCACGAATGCCAGCCAGTCAACACCTGTCAGCCCCAGCACCTCGGCACCGCCACTGATACCCGTCAGCGACCGGATCAGCAGCGCCACGGCAGTCGAGGCGAAATAGACCTGCACCCCGTACCAGAACACCGCCACGATGGCCCGCAGAATCGCGGGCAGCTTGGCCCCCTGGGTGCCCAGACTGGCGCGCGCCAGCACCGGATAGGGAATGCCGTACTTCTCGCCCGGCGCACCTGACAGGTTCACCAGAAACATCACGAACAATCCCGCGCAGATCAGCGCGGCAAAGGCGGTCCAGCCGCTGACCCCAAACGAGATGAACAGCGAAGCGACAAGAGAATAGCCGAAAAGCGACTGTACGTCATTGGCCCAGATGTTGAAGATTGCGAACGCGCCCCAGTTCTTTTCGGACGGGCTGACAGGGTTCAGCGTATTGCCGTCCCCGCCGGTTGATGTGTCGGTATGCATGGTCATAAGTGTCCCTCGCTCTTGTGCGAAAAATATGCGGACGGCGGCCTTTGGCCTTGGCGCCCTGTTGTTCCCTGGCGCAAGTTGCACCACGATACAGCGAACCTGCCACATCCCGTATGCCGTGCATAGAACGTAGTTAACCCAGGGTCATGGCAGTTCACCGGTCGCTTGAAATGCTAACGGCCCGCCCCCTTTCAGGAGCAGGCCGCAAGAAGTTTCAGACCGCGCTGCGTTCAGGTCAGTGCCTTGTCGCAGCGGCCACATACACCTGCGTGCGCGTGTGTGCCCACATCCGGCAGCACTTTCCAGCAGCGTTGACACTTTGCACCGGCAGCCTTTTCAAACACCACACCCACGCCCGAGACTTCCGGCAGACGGAACGCTTCGGCGGGGGACGCGTCGGCGGTGATCGCGATGTCGGACGTGATGCACAGATCTTCGAATGCCACCGATTGCAGGGCGGCACGCAGGCTGTCATCCTCGACATGCACCACCGGAGCCGCCTCAAGCGAGGCACCGATGACCTTGTCGGTGCGCTGCACCTCCAAGGCGGCGGTCACGGCACGACGGGCGGCACGCACACCGGACCATTTCGCGGCCAGCGCATCATTGCGCCAGTCCGCAGGCGTCGCGGGGAAATCGGCCATGTGAACGGAACTGTCCGCATCCGGATTCCGCTCCAGCCAGACCTCTTCCATCGTGAACACAAGGATCGGCGCCAGCCATGTGGTCAGACGCTGGAACAACAGGTCCAGCACCGTGCGCGCGGCCCTGCGGCGCAGCGTATCGCCATCGCAATACAGCGCATCCTTGCGCACATCGAAATAGAACGCCGACAAATCCAGCGTGGCAAAGTTGAACACCGCCTGCCAGACGCCCTGAAAATCAAAGGCGGCATAGCGCGTGCGCACCACCTCATCCAGCTCGGCCAGACGGTGCAGCACCCATTGTTCCAGCTCGGGCATATCGGCGGCTGCGGTGCGGTCTGCTTCGGTAAAGTCCGAAAGCGACCCCAGCATGAATCGCATGGTATTGCGCAAACGCCGATAGCTGTCGGCCACACCTTTCAGAATCTCCGGCCCGATCCGCTGGTCGGCGGTATAATCGGCCTGCGCCACCCACAAACGCAGAATATCGGCGCCGTACTGGCGCACCACCTCGTCCGGCACGATGGTGTTGCCGATGGATTTTGACATCTTCATGCCCTTGGCATCCAGCGTAAACCCATGCGTCACCACATTGCGATAGGGCGCGCGGCCCGTCGTGCCCACCGATTGCAGCAGCGACGAATGGAACCAGCCGCGGTGTTGGTCGGTGCCTTCCATGTAGACATCGGCAATGCCGTCTTCCGAGCCGTCTTCGCGGTCGCGCAAGGTAAAGGCATGGGTCGAACCGCTGTCGAACCACACATCCAGAATGTCGGTGACCTGATTGTAATCGTCGGGGTTGACGATGCCGCCCAGAAACCGCTGTTTCGCACCATCGGCATACCACACGTCCGCGCCATCCGTCTCGAAGGCCTCGACGATCCGCGCGTTCACGTCCGCGTTGCGCAGCAGGAAATCTGCATCGGTCGGCAGCGCGCCCTTTTTGGTAAAGCAGGTCAGCGGCACGCCCCATGCGCGTTGACGTGACAACACCCAGTCGGGGCGCGCCTCCATCATCGAATGCAAACGGTTGCGGCCCGATTTGGGCGTCCAGTTGACGTTGTCGATCTCGGTCAGGGCACGTTCGCGGATTGTCTTGCCGAATGTGTCCAGTCCGTCACCCACGACCTTGTCGATGGCGGCAAACCACTGCGGCGTGTTGCGGTAGATCACCGGCGCCTTGGACCGCCACGAGTGCGGATAGCTGTGCTTGATCTTGCCACGCGCCAGCAGGCCGCCGACCTCGACCAGCTTGTCGATGATGGCGGCGTTGGCGTTGCCCTCCTTGCCGTTTGGCTTCAGGATCGCCTTGCCGCCAAAGAACGGCAGATCATCGCGGAAACGCCCGTCTTCCATGACGTTATAGGTGATGACCTGCTCCAGCATGCCCAGATCACGGTAGAGCTCGTATTCCTCCAACCCGTGCGAGGGTGCGCAATGGACAAAGCCGGTGCCTTCGGTGTCGGTGACGAAATCGGCGGCGCGGAAGTCGCGCAGGTCATCCCATTCGCCGTTGGAGCCCTCAGCGCCCTTCAATGGATGCTCGAGGCTGGCTTTGGCCAACTCGTCCTGAGTGACGTCACGCACACGCGTATACATGCCGCCCTCAAGTCGCGCGCGGCCCATCACCTCGTCGGCCAGCGCATCGCTCAACAGGAAACGCTCGCCCACCTCGACCCAGCATTCCTCGGGCGTCGCGGTCACTTCGTACAGGCCATAGGAGATGCCCGCGCCGAAAACCACGGCCTTGTTGCTGGGCATGGTCCATGGTGTCGTGGTCCAGATCACCACCTTGGCACCGTCCAGATCACCGCCGGTGCCAACGACTGGAAACTTCACCCAAACCGTAAAACTCTCCTTGTCGTGATACTCGACCTCGGCTTCGGCCAGCGCGGTCTTTTCGACCGGCGACCACATCACGGGTTTAGACCCCTGATAAAGCGTACCGTTCATCAGGAACTTCATGAACTCCTCGGCGATCACCCGCTCGGCGTGGAAATCCATCGTCAGGTACGGGTTTTCCCAATTGCCCGTGATACCCAGACGCTTGAACTCGTCGCGCTGGATGTCCACCCAGCCACGCGCGAAATCGCGGCATTCGCCACGGAATTCGTTGATCGGCACCTGATCCTTGTCGCGGCCCTTCTTGCGGTATTCCTCTTCGATCTTCCACTCGATCGGCAGACCGTGGCAATCCCAACCGGGGATATACCGCGCGTCAAAGCCCATCATCTGGTGGCTGCGCACGATCATGTCCTTGATCGTCTTGTTCAGCGCATGGCCGATATGCAGATGCCCGTTGGCATAGGGTGGTCCGTCGTGCAGCGTAAAGGGCGTGCGTCCCTTTTTCTCGCGCAGTCGGTCGTAAACACCGATCTTTTCCCAGCGTGCCAGCCACTCGGGCTCGCGTTTGGGCAGGCCCGCGCGCATCGGAAAATCGGTGCGGGGCAAGTTCAGTGTGGTTTTGTATTCAGGCGTATCGGCGCACATATCGGGCGTCCTTCGGATCAGGTCGGGAATAAGCGTAAAGTGAGGGTCGGTGCGATGGCTCGAACACCTGTTGCCCGGCGTCTCAAGGTGTCAGAGCGCCGGGGAAATAATTCGAATAATGAGCGCAGGTAGCATCATCATGCCCGCCTTATAAGCAGCGCGGCAAAGCCCTACAAGACCCCTTCTTTTGGCGTCAAATATCCCGGGGGGCGGCCGCAGGCCGGGGGGGCTGCCCCCTAGCCGCCCTCGGGTGCACGCGCCACCGTCTTGCCTTGCGCCCAACGGTTCAGCCATGCCAGCCCCGCCAGCGACAATCCCAACACCAACAACGAAAACACCCGCACCAGACCGCCCAGCCCCGAAATGTCGATCAGGAACACTTTGGCCACTGCCAGTCCTATCACCACCAGCCCCGCGCGCCGCATCAGTGCCGAATTGGCCGCCATTGACTGATAGAACAGCGCAGCACCTGCCAGCAGCAGTGCCACGGTATAGGTATAAAGCTCGCCCTGCCCCATGCCGCGATCCAGTTCCATCGCGTCCGGTCCCTGCCAGAAATGGCGGATCACGCAGAACAGCCAGAGCACCCCCAGCGCACCTGCCAGTCCCGCCATTGCCAGCCGCAGCAGCCGTGGCAAGGTGTCGATCCGCCACACGCCCAAGGCCAGCACAAGCGCCGGTGCCAGATAGGCCGGTGCCAGCGTGTTGACAACCGGCGGTCCCGCCACATCGGCAAACCACGAACTCAGAAGCGGCGAAAGCAAGATTGCCCCCAAGGCCAGTGCGCCCAGCCCGGTCAGGGCAAAGACCGTTGCCAGCCCCGCCCGCACCCACCGCAGCACAGGCCGTCTCGCCATACGCTGAGCTTGCGCCAGCGCCAGCCCGAACCAGATCGACGCAAACAGCCCCATCGCCCAATGCGATCCGACGCTGTCCTCGTCCAGCACCGAAGCGATGGCGCGATAGACCAGCAGCGTCAGCAGTATGCCGCCAAACGACCATGCTGCGCTGTCAAGGATCAGTACCGCTTCGTCCCGTCGTCCTTGTTCGACGCGCGGACGCAGCAGCCACAGCCCTGCCACCATCGCGGCAAAAGCGCTGCCATGGGCCAGCAGCATCTCGGGCAGGGTGACGTCGATGGCCCAGATCAGCCCCGGATCGACCACCAGCCGGTAGCCCAGCGTGGCCACGCCCGCAGCGACAAACCAGCCCATTTGCGGCAAATCAAACCGCCGGTCCAGCCATGCGGCCACCACCACCGTCACCGCAATCGCCGCAGTCAACGCCGCCAGCGACAGGATCAGCACCAGCGCAAAGGTGATGCACGACAGCGCCGACAGTACAAAAAACGCGGTGCGCAGGCGATGCTCCGGCCCGTCGACGCGGGCAAAGCGTTCTGCCATTACCCCCATCATCAGCGCCAGTGCCGCCGCATGAAGCGCCCAAGGGTATGCGCCAATCGCAAGCGCGGGTCGCCATGTCACCTCGATCAGCACCGCCAACCCCGGTGCGATCACCGCCGCCGCAGCCGCCCAAAGCGGGGCAAACGCCCCTCCGCGCATTGACCGCCACGCGGCCAGCAAGGACAACACCGCACCAATCGCCACCAACACGCTGACCGCCCACGGAAACTTGGCTTCGGGCGCGTCAACATAAGTGTTCAGATAATCCGACACCACCTCTGCATGATCCAACCCGATCAGCGCCACTGCGGCACCAAGGCCCGCCAGTGGTAGCAAAGTTTGATCCTGCAAGGCCGGTGCGGGCACCGACCAACAGGTCCAGGCCCCCGCCAGAAGTGCCAACGCCAGAATCGACAGCCAGAACTCGGCCACGCCGCCATGCGCGGTCATCACCAGCGACACCACGGTCACACCCAGCGCCCCCACCGACAGCAGCGTCGGAAAGATCGGGCGTGCATCCTTGCGAAGCTGGTGGATCAAAACCCCGCTGTGGTCGGGCATCACCGACCGCGCCGGAATCAGCAGCGCCATCAGCGCCAGCGCAAAAACATAGGCCACGAATGCTGCAATCGTGTGATCCGCACCCGCCACCAGCAGCCAGCCCGCGACATAGGCCAGAACAAGGCTGAGCACCGAAACCCAAGCCCAGCGCTTCAGCGTATCGATGCCCAGACCAAGCGCTGCGATAATGGCGAAATATCCGTAGAAAATCGTCGGATCATCCGACGAGCCGCCGACCACAAAGGGCGCGGCAAAGGCGCCGATCACGCCAACAGCCGCCAGAAGCGGCCCGTAGAACCAGCCCAACACCAAGGCAACCAGCGCCACCAGCATCATGCCAACCAGCGCCGTTTCCGGCCCGATCAGGTCATAGAGCAGCCGCGCCGACAGCACGCCGCCGAACAGCGATACGATCCCTGCGCCGGAAAAGACCGACGGCAGATAGGCGGTGCTTGTGTCTTCTCCGTCTCCGAACCGGCGGCGGATGTATTCCCCCGCGCCGATCAGCACCGCGCCAAAGACCAGCGCCGCAGCAACCCGTGCGGCAGGCGGCAACAAACCGTTCTCGACACCGTATTGCACCAAGAACAGCCCCGCCAATGCCAGCGACAGCGCCGAAACGGCATAGAACCAGTTGTCTGCCAGCCATGCGCTCAGCCGTTGCACCCACTCTGTCGCGCGCGACGGCGTTGGCGGTTTGGCGGCCGCAGCCTGACGCGCAGCGATCACAGCCGCGGCGGGCGGTTCGGGCCGCTTGGGCCGTTCGGACGGCTCTGGCCTGACCTGTGGGGCAACATCCGCAATGGTCGCACCGGCTGGCGCATCTGTTTCGGACGGCACGGGCAGGCCCCTGGTGCGCCGCAGCAGGGCCAGTTCCTTTTCGACGTCTTCGAGACGGGATTTCACACCGCTGTGGCTGATCAGCAAATAAATCAACACCACGGGAATCGCTAAAACGATTCCTCCGATCACAACCAGAAGACCTTCCATTCCGCTCTACCCTTGCCCAACGTTCAAAACGCACGATAACGCTTTGGTGAAGCGGCGCAAAGCATGGAAATCCTGACCTAGCGATCTTTGGACCCGAACAGGCCGGTCAGACTGCGTTGGACGATGCCACGGCTGGTGGGACGTTTGCCTGCGGGGAAGGGCAAAGGGCGGCACACCTCCATTGCAGCCACACCGACGCGGGCGGTCAGCGCGCCGTTGACCAGCCCTTCGCCAAAACGTCGCGACAGCTTGCCCAGAAGCGACCCGCCCAGCACAGGTTCCAACATATCGTCGCCCACAGCCACGGCCCCCGTGGCCACCAGATGCGACAGCACGGCACGGGTCAGCCGCCAGCTTCCAAAGAACCCCGAGCGCCCGCCATACACATCCGCCACGCGGCGGATCATGCGCAAATTGGCGGTCAGCGCTGCAGCCACATCGGCCAGCGCCAGCGGCACCAGCGCGGTCACTGCGGCCACCTGCCGTGCCGCTGCTTCAACCTCGCGCGAGGCGGCGGTATCCAGCGGGGCCAGCAATTCGGCATCGGCCAGTGTCAGCAAAGCGGCGGCGTCCATCTGGTCGCCGCGCAATTCGTTCAGCCGGTCGCGGCCCCAGCGGGTGTCTTCGCGGCGGCTGTAAAGCGCCACCAACCGGTCGGTAACTTTGCGCGCAGCCACCAGATCGGCGGCCTCGATCGCAGTGGCGGCCTGATGGCGCAGGTCGTCGATACGGGTCAGCCGCGCGAGTGCTGCCAGTTCGCGGATGGCCATCATCAGCAGGATCACAACGAACAGCGTAAACAACCCCGTGACGATCCAGCCCAGAACGGGTGCCCGCGCGATCAGGTCGTTGGCAAAATCCCACGCGGCAACCGAAACCACCGTGCCGGTCAGCGTCGTCAACACCCACCAGAACAGCCGCGCCAACAGTGACGGACGGCGCGCGGCCATCCGCGCGGCGGTCTGCATGGCGCGCCCTTGTGGCATCGGTGCCTCGATGGTGTCAGGCACCGGAGGCGCATCGGCCACCGAGGGCGTCTGGGAAAGATCTATCAAAACCGGACCTTTGGCCATTACAGCGTCTCCTTGTCTGCGCGCCATTCATAGCGCACATCGGGCAGGCCAACATCATTGCCCGCCCCGTCTGTGTGTCGCACTGCACAAAAGCCCGCGCGCTCGTAAAAGCGGTTGGCCCCCGTGTTCGCGGTGAACGACCATAACCCCAGCCGCGTGCTGCACGCCTTGGCATGGTCCAGCAACGCGGTGCCAACGGCGCGGTTCTGCACCTCGGGCGCGACATAGAGGCCTTGGATTTCGGTGTATTGCAACGCCAGAAACCCAACCACACCCGCATCGGTGCGGGCGGTGGTCACCCAGCCTGCGTCGATCATGTCAGCGACAAACATGATCTCTTCGGCCCGCGAATGGACCCGTGGCAACCACGGCGTTGCGTCGACATTCGCGCCAAGGATCGCACCCACCGTGCCTGCATCCAGCGAGCGGGCGGCGCAGATTTGCACAGCGTTCACAACTTGTCCCCGATCAGGAATTGCGCGGCACGGTCCAGTCGGATGTGCGGCGGCCCGTCGCCCGGGCGCAGGGTCAGCGTGGCAGGGGCAAAGCGCATCACCTGATAGTCGCCTGCCAGCCAGTTTTCGCCGCGCTGCGGATTCAACAAGTGCGACGGATCGCTTGGCAGGTGACCGGGGAAAAACGCGGCCTGCTTGCCAGTGTCCAGCAGCTTGCCCTGCACCATGCCCAGCGTTTCGCCGTCATGCGGCATGTCGGTTTCGGTTGTCGCACGCAACGACGCGATGGCCAGCGACTGGGTATCGGCCCCCGCAAAGCGCGCCTTGTCCGTCGCATCGCGCACCAAGGCTTGCATGATCGCCGTCAGTTGCGCGTGCTGGCTGTGGTGCAAATGGTCGGCCTTGGTCGCGGCAAACAGAATTTTCTCGACCCGTTTTCCCATCAGCAGCCGCGTCAGAAACGCGTTCCGCCCGGGACGAAAGGCCGACAGGATGTCGGTCAGCGCCCCGCGCAGATCCTCAAGCGCTACGGGACCGTTGTGAACGGCCCCCAAGGCATCAACCAGCACCACCTGACGGTCGATGCGGGCGAAATGGTCGCGAAAGAACGGTTTGACCACCTGCGATTTATAGGCCTCGTAGCGGCGGTCCATCTCGCGCAGCAGTGACCCGCGCGGGGCGCCCCCTGCAGGCAGTGGTGCAAAGGTCAGCACCGGAGAACCCGCCAGATCGCCCGGCAACAAGAACCGGCCCGGTGCGCAATCAGAGTATCCCGCCCGCCGCGCGTCTTGCAAATAGGCGGCAAAACTGGCGGCAAGATCTTGGGCTACGGGTTCGTCCAGCTTGGCGGCACCTTGAACCTGCGCGACTTTCGCGCGGTAGCTGGCGGCCTCTTCACGGCCGGCAATCGACTTCAGCGTTGCTGCGGACCATTCGCTGTAGGTTTTGTCCATCAGCGTCAGATCCAGCAGCCATTCACCGGGGTAATCGACAATGTCGACGTGCACGGTGCGCGGCCCTTTCAGCCCCGCCAGCAGCCCCTTGGGCCGCACCCGCAGGCTGACCCGCAGTTCCGAGATGTAGCGCGTGCTGTCAGGCCAGTGGGCGGGATCAGCAGTCAGCGCGCCCAGATGGCTTTCGTAATCGAATCGCGGAATCGTATCGTCGGGCTGCGGTTGCAGGAACGCCGCCTCGATCCGCCCTTCGGAAGCCGCAAGAAGGTGCGGCATCCGGCCACGGTCCAGCAGGTTGGCCACCAGCGAGGTGATGAACACCGTCTTGCCCGACCGCGCAAGGCCGGTGACACCAAGGCGCACGACCGGTTCAAAAAGTGTTTCTGATACCGTGTCTTGTACCGTCTCGACGCTGCGCACCAGACTATCGGCAATTGCTGAAATGACCACCCGTCGCACCCTTGTAACCTGTGACCAGCCTTGTGGTGGCCCGTCCTGTTTCAAACAACATAGGCAGTCCATCACAGGCTTGCCAGTGGGGCTGCGTGGCGCTAGGGCATGCGCCATGCCCCGTTACGCGTTAAAAGTCGAATATCATGGTGCGCCATTCGTCGGATGGCAGCGGCAACCGGACCAGCCGTCGGTTCAGGGTGCCATCGAAGCTGCGCTGGCCAAACTTGAACCGCGCGCCCACACGATCGCAGCCGCAGGACGTACCGATGCGGGCGTACATGCGCTGGCGCAAGTCGCCCATTGCGACATGGAAAAGGACTGGGACCCATTTCGTCTCTCCGAGGCGCTAAACTATCACCTCAAGCCCGCGCCGGTGGCAATTGTCGACTGCGCCGTGGTCGATGGAGACTGGCACGCGCGGTTTTCGGCGCTGGAGCGCAAATACCTGTTCCGCTTGCTGATGCGCAGACCACCCGCGACGCACCAAGAAGGTCTGGTCTGGCGGGTCAATTGCGAACTGGATGTGGACGCGATGCGCGAAGGGGCGGCGCATTTGCTGGGATTGCATGATTTCACCACCTTCCGGTCATCGATCTGTCAGGCGGAAAGCCCCGTAAAAACGCTGGATGCGCTGGATATTGTGCGCGTCGAAACGGACTGGGGACCAGAGGTGCAGTTTACCGTGCGGGCACGGTCGTTTCTGCACAATCAGGTGCGCAGTTTCGTCGGCACGCTGGAACGGGTGGGCAATGGTGGCTGGACACCCGATGATGTGCGCCGCGCCCTGATAGCGTGTGACCGTGCTGCCTGCGGGCCGGTCTGTCCGCCGCAGGGGTTGTATCTGGCGGGTGTACAATACCCCGACAATCCGTTCGGCGGATAGGCCGGTACGGGGGCCAGCCCCCGGCCTACGGCCTCCCCCGGAGTTTTTCTGGCAAGATGAAGACGGGTTCAGGCCTGCGGCTTTGGCAGGCCGAGCCAGAGCGGACCCTTGCGGTAGCCGCCACGGATCAGGTGGCCGCGTTTGCGCGCCTCCGGGAAGGTGTCCAGCCAGTCGCGGTAGCGGTCGTTGGTGACGATACGCGCGCCTTGATCGCGGGCGGCTTGCAAGATCAGCGGATCGGCGGGCGTGCCCTTGTCCACCACCCTCACTTGACCATGCGGCAGGCCAAGGGCTGCGGCGAAGTCATTGTCGTGCCAATAGCTTCCTTTCAGCAGGTACCCTGCGTTGGCGTCAAAGATCACCGACGGGGACAAGCCCCGCGCGGTCAGGGCGGCGATCACCTCGCGGACGGGGGCAAGATCGGGGGTTTGGGTTTTCCAGTACATAACGTTTGATCCGTCGAGGATGACCGGTGGACCCGAGGACCTCTTTCGTTTCGGCGCTGGCTTTTGCTGACGCAACAGCAAGATCGCGGCAGCCAAGGCCATCGGAGCTGCAAGCAACAACAGGTCAGACCAGCCGGGCACGACAAGAGCAACGGCAATACCAAAGAGCGAGATCAGGAAAAGGAAAAGAGGCGCACGCATGGCGCCGTTTTACCCCCGGACTGTGGCGGGGCCAAGTCTGGTTGTGTCAGCTTGCATCAGGGTGGCTTGCCAGTGCCAGAAGACCGCCCGCAATCGCCCAGTTCTTGACGAAAATCGTCATCTGCCACGGATCTTCGGGGATGAAGTGAAAGACCGATGTGACCATGCAATAAGCGGCCAGTGCCAGCGCCATCAGGCCGAGGCGGATGCCGAACCAAAGGCAAAAGGCCCCCAGCACGTTGAACACCATTGCAGGCCAGACCAGCAGAGCGGGCAGGCCAATGCCGCGTAGCAGGTCCATCGTTGGAACCGGATCGGTGATTTTCTGAACTGCCCCAGCCGCAAAAAGCGCGCCCAAAAGGACGCGCCCTGCGCGAAACGACCACAGCCGGCAACCGGTCACGCGGTTTCTGGGGTGAACGTCAGACTGACACCGTTCAGACAATGGCGTTTGCCCGTAGGCTGGGGCCCGTCGTCAAAGATATGGCCCAGATGGCTGCCGCAGCGGCGGCAATGGCATTCGGTGCGCACAAAAAACAGCAGTTTGCGGTCGTCTTTGGTGCCAATCGCATTGGGCAAAGCTTGGTAAAAGCTGGGCCAGCCGGTGCCGCTTTTGAATTTGGTCTTGGCGTCATACAGCGCCAGATCGCAGCCCTTACAGTGAAAGATGCCTGCACGTGTTTCATCGTTCAGGGGGCTGGTAAAGGCGCGCTCGGTCTCTTCCTCGCGCATGACGGCATATTCGGTATCGGTCAGCATCGCGCGCCATTCGGCCTCGGTGCGTGTGATTTCGAAACCGCCCTCGGAGGTGGCGGCAAACCCCGGACGCGCAAAGACCAGCGCGGTGCCTGAGGCTAGAAAATTTCGGCGTAACATAAGGTGATCCTTTCAAGACAAAGGTAGGTTTGAAGGGGATCGTGTCAAAAAGTGGGTTGGCCGCTGACATGGGGGGCCGGCAACCAACCCGGTCGGAAAATACGCGTACTTACTTCGGCACAAGAACCGAATTGACGACATGAATGACGCCATTCGACTGGTTCACGTCCGCAATCGTTACTCTTCCGACTTTCCCGTTTTCATCATAGATATAGACGTTTCGTCCCTTCACCTGCGCCGAGAGCGCATCACCCGACAAGGTTTGCATGTGAAAGAAGCCGTCTTTGGAATTCTTCGCATTCTGGACAATCCTTGCGGCCGACAAATCGCCTGCAACGACGTGGGCTGTCAGCACTTTGGTCAACATGCCCTTGTTCTCAGGCATCAACAGCGTGTCCACCGTACCGTCGGGCAATTTTGCAAATGCCGCATTGGTGGGTGCAAAGACCGTAAAGGGCCCCGCGCCTTGCAGGGCATCAACCAGACCTGCGGCTTTGACGGCTGCAACCAGCGTGGTGTGATCTGCCGAGTTCACGGCGTTTTCGATGATGTTTTTGTCTTCGAACATCGGCGCGCCGCCCACGTCGGGGTTGGCGGCAAATGCGGATGTGGCCAGCACGGTGCCCAAAGTGAGGGCTGCAAGCGTTTTGATCGGTGTCATAACTTCATTCCTTCCAAGTTTGTGCAGCGGCGTTTCCCCCCTGCTTGACCCGAGCCACGCAAAACGCCGCGTGAAGTTTCACGCGGCGTTCATTTTTTCCGATTTTTTTTCGGCAGTGCGTTTTGGCGCGGCTTTTTACAGCGCCTGTTCCACCGCAGCCGCAGCCAGAACCGCCCCAGTCGGTGCGCCCGTGGGCGAGCCGCCAAGCGGTTCGTCAGACAAGGCCAGCGTCAGGCTGGCCGCCACAGCACGCAGGTTATCAGGCAAGGTAAGCTGCCATTCGTCGTTCAGCGGCAATACACCCAGCGAAACAGGGGACGCATCGGGTGCAATCGCCCACAGCTCGGTCACGCGGCCCGCAGGCGGGGCCGATGTGCTGCTGCGCACAAGGTTCAGCAGGCCCGTTTCAGGTTGAAGTGTCACGGTCAGCACAAAGCTGCGCTGCTCTGGCGTCAGTTGCGCGGTATAGACCGGTCCGGTGGGTTGCATACGGTCGGGCGCATAGACAAACACGGCCACGGCGACCAAAGCAGCGGTGATCAGCCCGATCCACAGCGGCGGGCGCAGCCAGCGCAGCGCGTTTGCCGGTTTGGGACCAAAGACCTGCGCCATCAGTGCACGGCGCGCGGCAGCCGATGGTTGCACCGGTTCCAACGCATCCGCAAGCGCCGACAGGTCGCGTTGCCATGCGACGACTTCCTTGGCAAAATTTGCATCATCGCGCATGCGGCGGGCAGCTGTGCTTGCCTCCTCGGGTTCAAGCAGGCTCAGCGCATACTCTGCGGCCAGTGCGCGGTCTTCATCGGTGAGTGTATCTGTATCAGCCATCGGACATACACTCGCGCAATGCGATCAACCCACGGCGCAGCCATGTGCGCATGGTGTTCAGGGGTTGTTTGAATTCTTCGGCCAGTTCGGCATAACTGCGACCGTCCAGATAGGCACCGCGCACGGCGGCGGCGCGGTCGGGGGGCAGTTCATCCATGCAACCCGTCAGCTTGCGCGCCGACGAGGCGGCAACCACCTGCGCCTCGGGGCCAGGGTCGGGCGAGGCAAGCGCCAGCGCCGGATCATCCACGTCCGAGGCGAACTTGCGTTTGCGCAGCCGGTCGATGGCGGTATTGCGGGCAATCGTGATCAGCCACGTCATCGGGCTGTGGCCCGTGGTTTGATACCGTCCGGCGTGCGTCCAGATTTTGATATAAGCGTCCTGCATTGCATCCTCTGCTGAGGCCTTGTTGGACAAGACACGCAGGCAAACCGCAAGAAGTTTCGCCGAGGTGGCATCAAACAGGATTTCAAAAGCCGCACGATCACGTAGGGCGCAGCGAGAAATCAAATCTTCCAGTTCGGCATGATCCATAGCCCATATGTGTCACAGCCGTCCGGCGTTTCAACAGTTAATCGTGCCCCTGCGCCCGAAATCTGCAGGAACCCGTTGGCGGAAAGTCTCCGCTATAAAAAGCATACGGTCCAGCAAGTTGACAATGCAAAGCAATCGCCGTCTTATCTTGGGACATTCATATTCTCCATTAGAGGTTGCATCACGAACCCGCAACATCTTCACCGTTTACCGGACACTCGATCGCATGAAAGACAACGCACAGCCCCCCTCGCAATTTGATATGCGCCAGTACCTGACTTATCGGTTGGCCAAATTACAAAACGCATTGAACGCGCAGGCGGCACAGATGCTTTCGGCACACAGCAACCTTACCCTGACCGAATGGCGCGTCCTGTTCATTCTGCGCACCATGTCCACAGCCACGATGAGCATGATCGTTCAGGAAAGCCGTCTGGACAAGGCGCAGATCAGCCGCGCGGTCAAAGCGCTGGTGGAAAAGGGCTATGTCGCCACCGTTCAGGATGAAAACGACCAGCGCCGCCAATTGCTCAGCGCCACGCCCGAAGGGCGCGAGTTGAAGGACAGATTGCTGCCGGTGATGATGCGCCGTCAGCAGGCGCTGACCGATGGCTTGCAAAAGGACGAGGTCGAGACGTTTTTCAGGGTTCTTCAACAGCTTGAAGAAGTCGCCCTGCGTCGCGAATTCTAGACACACCACCGCGGGGGCTGTTGCGCCCCCGCAGCTCTGCAATCATCCCCGCAGGATACCGGGCAGGTTCAGCCCGTTTTCGCGCGCGCAGTCCAGCGCGATGTCATAGCCCGCATCCGCATGGCGCATCACGCCTGTTGCCGGATCGTTCCATAGCACATTGGCGATGCGGCGGTCGGCGTCTTCGGAACCGTCACAGCAGATCACCATGCCCGAGTGTTGGGAAAAGCCCATGCCGACCCCGCCGCCGTGGTGCAGCGACACCCATGTCGCCCCGCTGGCCACGTTCAACATCGCGTTCAGCAGCGGCCAATCGCTGACCGCGTCCGATCCGTCCTTCATCGCTTCGGTTTCGCGGTTGGGCGATGCGACCGATCCTGAATCAAGGTGATCGCGGCCAATGACGACCGGTGCCGACAATTCGCCGTTGCGCACCATTTCGTTGAACGCCAACCCCAGTTTATGACGGAGCCCAAGGCCAACCCAGCAAATACGGGCGGGCAGCCCCTGAAATGCGATGCGCTCGCGGGCCATGTCCAACCAGTTGTGCAGATGGGGGTCATCGA